>NZ_JBICZA010000023.1:0-68071 GCF_043201585.1 Streptomyces sp. NPDC048297 | reverse complement strand
CGGATGGTGATCGGCCGCCCGGGGCCAGGCGTAGCGTCCCGGGCCCTTGGTCGTCGGGGCTCGGGCAGATCAGCCCGTCCGGCGTTTGAGGACGAGGCCTGTTCGGGGCCGATGCGGGGGGCTGGGGGCGGCAGCCCATGGCGGGCGGCTGGCAATGGTCGCCTCGGATGGTGATCGGCCGCCCGGGGCCAGGCGTAGCGTCCCGGGCCCTTGGTCGTCGGGGCTCGGGCAGATCAGCCCGTCCGGCGTTTGAGGACGAGGCCCGTTCGGGGCCGATGCGGGGGTCCGGGGGCGGCAGCCCCTGGTGGGTGGCCGGCGAAGGTCACCGCCGCACCGCCCGGCTCCCCCCTCACCCCGGACCTCGCCACCCGGCGGAGCCGTTACGCTGGAGGCGTGGCAGTCGTCGATGTATCCGAAGAGCTGAAGTCCCTCTCCTCGACCATGGAGTCGATCGAGGCCGTCCTGGACCTCGACAAGCTGAGGGCAGACATCGCCGTGCTCGAGGAGCAGGCGGCCGCGCCGTCCCTCTGGGACAACCCGGACGAGGCGCAGAAGATCACCAGCAAGCTCTCCCACCTCCAGGCCGAGGTCAGGAAGGCGGAGGCGCTGCGCGGCCGGATCGACGATCTCGCCGTCCTCTTCGAGATGGCCGAGGAGGAGGACGACCCGGACACCCGCGCCGAGGCCGAGTCCGAGCTGGCCTCCGTGAAGAAGGCGCTGGACGAGATGGAGGTCCGCACCCTCCTCAGCGGTGAGTACGACTCCCGTGAGGCGCTCGTCAACATCCGCGCCGAGGCCGGTGGCGTCGACGCCGCCGACTTCGCCGAGAAGCTCCAGCGCATGTACCTGCGCTGGGCCGAGCAGCGCGGCTACAAGACCGAGGTCTACGAGACGTCGTTCGCGGAAGAGGCCGGCATCAAGTCGACCACCTTCGCCGTCCAGGTGCCGTACGCCTACGGCACCCTCTCCGTCGAGCAGGGCACCCACCGCCTCGTGCGCATCTCGCCGTACGACAACCAGGGCCGCCGGCAGACCTCCTTCGCCGGTGTGGAGATCCTCCCCGTCGTCGAGAAGTCCGACCACGTCGAGATCGACGAGTCCGAGCTGCGCGTCGACGTCTACCGGTCCTCCGGGCCCGGCGGCCAGGGCGTCAACACCACCGACTCCGCCGTGCGCATCACGCACCTGCCCACCGGTATCGTCGTCTCCTGCCAGAACGAGCGCTCGCAGATCCAGAACCGGGCCAGCGCGATGAACGTCCTCCAGGCCAAGCTGCTGGAGCGGCGCCGCCAGGAGGAGCAGGCCAAGATGGACGCGCTCAAGGGCGACGGCGGCAACTCCTGGGGCAACCAGATGCGTTCGTACGTGCTGCACCCGTACCAGATGGTCAAGGACCTGCGCACCGATTTCGAGGTGGGCAACCCCGAGGCCGTGTTCAACGGCGAGATCGACGGGTTCCTGGAGGCCGGCATTCGCTGGCGCAAGCAGCAGGAGAAGTAACTTTGTCGACATGACAACTGCCGCCCGCGTGGCGGCAGTTGTCGTTTGTCTGGGTTTTACGTCACACTCACAGGCTCCAATTGCCGCCAAACGCCGCCCCATCGGACATCGGGCCCGCAACGGCCTTGACGTTGCTTTGAAAAATGGGAAGGCTGCAGAGTGGCATGCGTATCTCTGGGGTGCATGTGAACCGGGGGAATTGGGGGTGATTCGGATGCCGACGCCGACGCGGACGTCGTTTCCGGATTCATCGGCTGCCTCCGTCGATCACAGCCTGCCCCGGGCGCGGCCTCATTGACGATCAGCTACTGGGGGTAGCAACCAGATGACCAAGAAGACGCGGATCCGCGTCGCGCGGATAGCGGCCGGTGCCGTGATCGCGGCCGGCGCCTCCCTGACCGCCGCAGGTGCGGCGTCCGCCCTGGACCTCAATGTCCAGGCGGGGCCCATCGGTGTGAGCGTGAACACCGAGGGCGACGACGGGGGTTGCCCTGTCGGCATCTGCACCGACGGCGGCACCACCGATGGCGGGAACTCTGCCGACGGTGGCAACTCCGCCGATGGCGGGAACTCCGCTGACGGTGGCAACTCTGCCGATGGAGGCAACTCTGCCGACGGCGGGAACTCCGCTGACGGTGGCAACTCTGCCGATGGAGGCAACTCTGCCGACGGCGGGAACTCCGCCGATGGAGGCAACTCTGCCGATGGCGGGAACTCCGCCGACGGTGGCAACTCCGACGGCGGCAACGGCAACGGTGGCAACAACGGCAACGGTGGCAACGGCGGCGACGCCTCCATCGGTGGCAACGGCAACGGTGGCAATGGCGGCGACGCCTCCATCGGTGGCAACGGCAACGGTGGCAATGGCGGCGACGCCTCCATCGGTGGCAACGGCAACGGTGGCAACACCGGCGGTTCCAGCACCGACGGCGGCAACGGCAACACCACGCCCAACGGCGGCGGCAACGACAACGCCTCCCAGGAGGAGGGCTCCTCGGCCCTCACCGACACGGGCTCGGGTTCGGACACCTCGGCCCAGGGCGGTGACAAGCAGCTCGCCGAGACCGGTGCCGGTCAGACCGCGTTCCTGCTCATCGGTGCCGCGACCATGATCGCCGGCGGCATCGGCTTCCGCGTCCTGCCGCGTCTGGTGAGCGGCCGCGGCGGCGCTGCTGCCTGAGCGTAGCCGTACGGTCGCGTTCCGCACGCGACGTACATGACGAAGGGCCCGGAGCCTCGCGCTCCGGGCCCTTTCGTCGTTCTGCCGCGTCTGTGCCTGTGTCCGCGTCTACGTGCGTCCGCGTGCGCTACACGGTCTGGTGCGCCAGGAGCGCCACCGCGGCGATCAGCACCGCGAGCAGCGCGATCAGTGCCATCGGGTTGACCCCCGCGAGGAAGCCCTCCTGCTGCAGCCGCTCGCGGTTGGCACGGCACACCGGGCACCGGCCCTCGCTCACGGGCGCCGCGCAGTTCGCGCACACCAACCGGTCGTACGTCATGCGCTCGCCCTCCTCGCACCGACCATCACCCGTACAACGCATCCCGGAACGGGAACGTTCCCCCTCCACTGTGCCAGGTTCCTCCGGAGGTTGCGCGGGGCGTATACAAAGGGGTGGTTTCCGTCGTATCGCGCCGCGGGTGCGTCGTGGTCGATCGCGCGGTTCCCGTGCCTTCCCGTGCCTTCCCGCGCGGTTCCCCGTGCCCCTCCCCGTGCCCCTTTTAGGTACGGACATTTATCGGTACAAAAATGAACAAGTATGGCCCAACCGCAATCGGCGACTGCACTTGCGCACCCGGTTCGCGTATGGTCACGCTCATCTACCCCCGGCGACTCGTGGTGCATCCGTGATCCGATTCGACAACGTCTCCAAGGTCTACCCCAAGCAGACCCGGCCCGCCCTCAGGGAAGTCACCCTGGAGGTGGAGAAGGGCGAGTTCGTCTTCCTCGTGGGGTCCTCCGGCTCCGGAAAGTCCACCTTCCTGCGGCTCATCCTCCGCGAGGAGCGCTGTAGCCACGGCCAGGTGCACGTTCTGGGCAAGGACCTCGCGCGCGTCTCCAACTGGAAGGTGCCGCAGATCCGCCGCCAGCTCGGGACGGTCTTCCAGGACTTCCGGCTCCTGCCGAACAAGACCGTCGCGGAGAACGTGGCCTTCGCGCAGGAGGTGATCGGCAAGTCGCCCGGCGAGATCCGCAAGTCCGTGCCGCAGGTGCTCGACCTCGTCGGGCTCGGCGGCAAGGAGGACCGGATGCCCGGTGAGCTGTCCGGCGGTGAGCAGCAGCGCGTCGCCATCGCGCGGGCCTTCGTCAACCGGCCCAAGCTGCTCATCTGCGACGAGCCCACCGGCAACCTCGACCCGCAGACCTCCGTCGGCATCATGAAGCTGCTCGACCGGATCAACCGGACGGGCACCACCGTCATCATGGCGACGCACGACCAGAACATCGTGGACCAGATGCGCAAGCGCGTCATCGAGCTGGAGAAGGGCCGCCTCGTCCGCGACCAGGCCCGCGGTGTCTACGGCTACCAGCACTGACCGCCGTCACCACCGCCCGACGACCGTCCACGGAAAGGCTTAACCCGACGCCATGCGCGCCCAGTTCGTCCTGTCGGAGATCGGTGTCGGTCTCCGCCGCAATCTGACGATGACCTTCGCCGTCATCGTCTCCGTCGCCCTGTCCCTGGCCCTGTTCGGCGGTTCGCTGCTGATGAGCGACCAGGTGAGCACCATGAAGGGCTACTGGTACGACAAGGTCAACGTCTCGATCTTCCTGTGCAACAAGAGCGACGCACAGTCGGACGTGAACTGCGCCAAGGGCGCGGTCACCGAGGACCAGAAGAAGCAGATCCTCTCCGACCTGCACAAGATGTCGATCGTCGAGAAGGTCGCGTACGAGTCGCAGGACCAGGCGTACAAGCACTACAAGGAGCAGTTCGGCAACTCCCCGCTGGCCAGCTCGCTCACGCCGGACCAGATGCAGGAGTCGTACCGGATCAAGCTCAAGGACCCGCAGAAGTACCAGGTGATCGCGACCGCGTTCAACGGCCGTGACGGCGTGCAGTCGGTGCAGGACCAGAAGGGCATCCTGGACAACCTCTTCCAGCTGCTCAACCTGATGAACCGGGCGGCGCTCGGTGTGATGGCGCTGATGCTGCTCGTCGCGCTGCTGCTGATCGTCAACACCGTGCGGGTGTCCGCGTTCAGCCGGCGGCGCGAGACCGGGATCATGCGCCTGGTCGGCGCCTCGGGCTTCTACATCCAGGCGCCGTTCATCATGGAGGCCGCGGTCGCCGGACTCATCGGCGGCGGTCTGGCGTGTGTCTTCCTCATCGTCGGCCGGTACTTCACCATCGACCACGGCATGGGCCTGTCCACCAAGCTCACGCTCATCAACTTCGTCGGCTGGGACGCGGTGTTCACCAAGCTGCCGCTGATTCTCGCGACCAGTGTGCTGATGCCCGCGCTTGCCGCGTTCTTCGCGCTGCGCAAGTACCTGAAGGTGTGACGCATACCAAGAGGGTCGTACGGGCATCCGGCCGTACGGCCCTTCGCGTTGTCCTAGACTCACCGCCATGTCAGGCCGTGCCCTGTTCTGTCAGCCCCGCCGCAAACGCCGCGGGGCCGCCCTGACATTGATGTTCGCCGGCCTGCTGGCCGCCGGCGCCGCCACCGGTTCCTTCCCGGACACCGGACAGGCAGGACAGCCGGGACAGGCAGGCCAGGCAGGCCAGGCAGGCCAGGCAGGCCGGACAGGTCAGGCAGGTCAGGCGGGCGAGCCGGGGCAGTCGGGTCGGCCAGGCGCGTCCGGCCGCCGCGGCGGCGCCGGGCCGTCGCCCGCGGCCGTCCGGCACGAGGACGTGCGCAGGGCCGCCGCCGAGGCCATGGCCGACGGCACGTCCCCGATGGAGGCCGCCGAACGCGCCGTCAGCCGCAGCGGGGACCGCTGGGGCGCCGTCTACTCCGAGAACGAGTACCAGGAGTTCCAGGAGGCGTTGGACGGCGAGTACACCGGCGTCGGCCTGTGGGCGCGGCGCGAACGCGACGGCCGGATCGAGGTGACCCGGGTGCAGACCGGCTCGCCCGCGGCCGAGGCCGGGATCCGCAAGGGCGACCGGCTGCGCAGCGTCGACGGGGAGAAGGTCGACGGGCGGCCGGTCACCGAGGTGGTGTCCTTACTGCGCGGCGACGCCGACGACGCGGCAGCCGGTACGGCGGTCACGCTCGGCCTGCAGCGCGGCACGCACGCGTGGACGCGGACCCTGCACCGCGCCCGCCTGTCCACGGACTCCGTGACCGTCCGCAAGCCGGCCCACGGGGTCGTCGTCATCAAGGTCGCCGCCTTCACCAAGGGCGCCGGCGAGGCCGTGCGCGCCGCCGTGCGCCGGGCGCCGGCGGACACCGGGATCGTGCTCGACCTGCGTGGCAACTCCGGCGGCCTGGTCACCGAGGCGGTGGACGCCGCGTCCGCCTTCCTCGACGGCGGCCTCGTCGCCACCTACGACGTCGACGGCGCCCAGCGCGCCCTCCACGCCGAGCCCGGCGGCGACACCGCCCGCCCGCTCGTCACCCTGGTCGACGGCGGCACGATGAGCGCGGCCGAGATGCTCACCGGCGCGCTCCAGGACCGGGGCCGCGCGGTGGTGATCGGCTCCCGCACCTTCGGCAAGGGCTCCGTCCAGATGCCGACCGCACTGCCCGACGGCTCGGTCGCCGAGCTGACCGTGGGCCACTACCGCACCCCCTGCGGCCACAAGGTCGACGGCCGGGGTATCACCCCGGACCTGGACGCCGGCACGGACGCGCTGACGCGGGCGGAGACGGTGCTGACGGGACTCGGCGCCCCCTCGTAGGGCCCCGAAGGTCCCCCGAATCGTCGGAGACCCCGTAAATACGCTTCCCTCGCACCCCTGGTGTGGTGAGAAAATGTTGTCACTATGAGCAAGGGAATGTACGTACCGAAGGAGTCCCAGCCCAAGCAGGGCGGCGGGACCGCGAAGGCCAGGGACGGCGAGAAGGGCGGCAAGCGCAAGATCGTCGCCCAGAACAAGAAGGCCCGGCACGACTACGCGATCGTCGACACCTACGAGGCCGGGATCGTGCTGAGCGGCACCGAGGTCAAGTCGCTGCGCGAGGGCCGGACGTCGCTGACCGACGGCTTCGTCCAGATCGACCGGGGCGAGGCGTGGCTGCACAACGCCCACATCCCCGAGTACCACCAGGGCACCTGGACCAACCACTCCGTGCGCCGCAAGCGCAAGCTGCTCCTGCACCGCGAGGAGATCGACAAGCTGGAGTCCAAGTCCCAGGAGACGGGTCACACCATCGTGCCCCTGGCGATCTACTTCAAGGACGGCCGCGCGAAGGCCGAGATCGCCCTCGCGCGAGGCAAGAAGGAGTACGACAAGCGGCAGACCCTGCGGGAGCAGCAGGACCGGCGGGAGTCGGACCGCGCGATCGCGGCGGCGAAGCGGAGGCAGCGGGGCGTCTAGCCGACGTCTAGCCGGGGCCCCGTGGCGTTCGGCCGGGGCCGCCGCCCGGAATACGCTGGCACTGTCGTGCGTTGGTCACGTACGATGGCAACTGCACCTCACAGCGGGTGCGCACCCCTCTTCGGAGGGTTTGAAAAAACAACATGGGGATGATCGGTTTCGACAGCGGCTGTCGAAGCAGGGGAAGCGTGTCGAGGAAGCGGCAATGATCTCGTAAACCATATGTCGCAAAAAATAATCGCCAACACCAAGCGCGATTCCTTCGCCCTCGCTGCCTAAGTAGCGACTTGCGAAGTGTCAGCCCGGGGCTGTTCCCGACCCGGATCCTGGCATCAGCTAGGGAACTAAACCTTGATCCCGGTCACGGGGTGAAAAGGGAAATCTAACAGTGACTGAGCCCGTCGGAGACTTGTTCGCGTGATCTCCGGGGCTGAGAAACTCGTAGCGAACTGCACACGGAGAAGCCCTGATTCCGCACCGTTGGACGCGGGTTCGATTCCCGCCATCTCCACGAGACCCCTCCGGGGGTCGGCCCCATGTGGGCAACGGCCCCGTCGCTTTCGCGGCGGGGCCGTTGTCATGGGCTCAGGGGGTTGCGGTGCCGTCGGCCTTGGCCCACTGCCCACCGGTGTGGATGAGGAGTGCGAGGGCTGCCGCTGCCGCCGGTACGGCGTACGCGGTGCTGGGGGAGAGGTGTTCCGCCGCCCAGCCACCTGCCGCAGAGCCGCACGCGATCCCTGTGAGCAGTGCGGTCACCACCAGGCTCATGCCCTCGTTGAGGCGGTCGGGCGGGGTGCGGGACTGGACCAGGGTCATGGCCGTCACCATGGTCGGTGCGGTCGCCATGCCCGCGATCAGCAGGGCGCCGGCCAGCGCCGGCAGCGAACCGGCCGTGACCGCGGCGGCCCACGGCAGCGCCATCAGCACGGCCATCCCCGCCAGGCAGTGCCCCAGCCGCACCCCCGCCGGTCTCCGCGCCCCGAACAGCAGACCCGCCGCGCACGAGCCCGCCGCCTGGAGGGCGAGGACGACTCCGGCGGCCGAGCGGTGGCCCTGCGCGTCGGCGTAGGCGATGGTTGCGACCTCCATCGAACCGAACACCGCGCCGGTGGCCGTGAAGCAGGCCAGCAGCGGCGGGATGCCGGGGCTGCGCAGCGGTGACGGCCCCTTCGAACGGGCCAGGGGCGGCGGCTCGGTCGCCCGCTGGGCGGTGAACAGCAGCATGCCGGTCAGCAGCAGTACGGCCCCGGCGAGCGTGCCCGCCTCCGGGAAGAAGGTGCCGGTCAGGAAGGACGCCAGCACCGGGCCGAGCATGAAGCACAGTTCGTCGGCGGCCTGCTCGAAGGAGTTCGCGGTGTGCAGCGCGCCGGGGTCGTCCCGCAGCAGGTGGGCCCAGCGGGCGCGGGACAGGCCGCCGATGTTGGGGGTCGCGGCGGTGGACACGTACGCGGCGAACAGGGTCCAGTCCGGGGCGCCGAAACGCACGCACAGCAGCAGGGCGAGGCTGCCGAGCACCGCCGTGAACGTGGCGGGCAGGGCGACCCGGGCCTGCCCGTACCGGTCGACCAGCCGCGCGATCCACGGCCCGGCCACCCCGGTCGCCACGAGCCCGGTGGCGGTGACGGCACCGGCGAGGGCGTACGAGCCCCGGGACCCGGCGATCATCACCACCGCGCTCACGCTGAACATGCCCACGGGCAGGCGGGCGACGAGGTTGCCGGTGGTGAAGGCGAGGGTGCCGGGGCGGGAGAACAGGCGCCGGTATCCGGTGAGTTCGGGTTCCCCGGCAGGTATCCGGGCTTCTTCCGTGGCGGGTCGGGACGGCATGCGTCCACCGTCGCCCCGAGTGGATCAACGCGTCCAACACCTTCGGCGCGCCGATTCACGCACCTGTGTTGTAAGTTCTCCGCCATGCCCGCCTCCGACGCGATAGAACCCCGCCTCCTGCGCGCCTTCGTCGCCGTCGCCGAGGAACTGCACTTCACGCGGGCCGCGGCCCGCCTGTACGTCGCCCAGCAGGCGCTCAGCAGGGACGTACGGCGGCTGGAACGGGAGCTGGGCGCCGAGCTGTTCGTGCGCACCACCCGGCAGGTGGCCCTGACCCCGGACGGTGAACGGCTGCTCCCGCACGCCCGCCGGGTCCTCGCCGCCCAGGACGATCTGCTCGCCGCCTTCCGGCAGGCCCGGCCGCTGCTGGTCGACCTCAACTCCCCGGGCCTCGCCACCGGCCGCCGCGTCCTGCACCGGGCCCGCGACCTCGCTCCCGACTGCGAGCTGATGGCCCGCTACGAGAGCGGCCTGACCGGTGCGGCGGCCGAACTGCTCGCCGGCCGGCTGGACGCCTCCTTCGGCCGTTACGCCGGCCTGGACCCGGCGCTGCGCTCCGGCCTCGACCAGCAGCCCGTGCGCTACGAGCCGATGGCCGTCGTCCTGCCCGAGGAACATCACCTGGCCGCCCTGCCCGAGGTGCCGCTCGCCGCGCTGGCCGGCGAGACGGTGTACGCCGGAGCCGGGAATCCGCGCACCCCGGAGTGGACCGACCTGGCCCTGCGCCTCTTCGAGGGCCGCGGCATCCGGCTGGCCCCGCCCCTTCCGCTGGCGGTCGGCGACGAGGAGTTCGAGCGGATCATGGCCAAGACACGGAACCCGATCCTGGCCGTGGTGGACTTCCCTGCCATGCCCCGCACGGTGCTGCGGCCCCTCGTCGAACCCGTCCCGCTCTCGCCCGTCTCGCTGGTGTGGCGCAAGGGGCTGGTCCATCCCGCGCTGGACGCGCTGCGGCGGGCGGCGGCCGGGATCTCCCGCGCCGAGGGCTGGCTGCGGCAGCCGGCGGACGCGTGGATACCGGCCCCTGACGCGCAGGTGATGGCCCACGACGCGCAGGTGATGGCCCCTGGCACGCGGGTGATCGCCCCTGGCACGCAGGTGATGGCCTCCGACATGCAGGTGACGGCCTGCGACACGGACGTGATGACCGTCCGCGCCTGAGCCCCTCACCGGCCGCCCTCCCCTCACGTGAGAGCAACGTTCCCTTCCGGTCACCCACAGCCACAGGCCAGAAACGCGCCCTCCCTACCTTCGGGCTCAGTCCCTCGGTCCTTCACTCCCTGAGTTCCTCGATCTCACGTCGGAGGACCGAGCACCTGGACCGAGCACCCGGAGCCTTGTGGAGGCGTCATGACAGCCCCGAGTACAGCCCCCGCACCGAGCAGGGGAGGCCATTGGATCGAGCACTGGGATCCGGAGGACGAGACCTTCTGGAACGCGACGGGGGAGAAGATCGCCCGCCGGAACCTGCTGTTCTCCGTCCTCTCCGAGCACATCGGGTTCTCGGTCTGGACCCTGTGGTCCGTGCTGGTGCTCTTCATGGGCCCCGAGTACGGGCTGACCCCCGCCGACAAGTTCCTGCTCACGTCCATGGTGACGCTGGTCGGGGCCGCCGCCCGCATCCCCTACACCTTCGCCGTCGCCCTGTTCGGCGGGCGGAACTGGACGGTCGTCTCCGCCGCGCTGCTGCTCGTCCCGACCGTCGCCGCGTACGCGGTCATGAAGCCGGGGACGTCGTTCGGCACGTTCCTGTGGGTCGGCCTGCTGGCCGGTATCGGCGGCGGCAACTTCGCCTCCTCCATGACCAACATCAACGCCTTCTTCCCGCTTCGGAAGAAGGGCTGGGCCCTCGGACTCAACGCCGGCGGCGGCAACATCGGCGTCCCGGTGATCCAGCTGGTCGCGCTCGCGATCATCGGGGCGGGCGGCGGGCCGCGCCTGCTGCTCGGGATCTACATCCCGCTCGTCCTCGCCGCCGCCGTCCTCGCCGCGCTCTTCATGGACAACATCGCCTCCGTGAAGAACGACACCGGCGCCGCCAGGGACGCCGCGAAGGACGTGCACACCTGGATCATGTCCTTCCTCTACATCGGCACGTTCGGGTCCTTCATCGGCTACAGCTTCGCCTTCGGGCAGGTGCTGACGATCCAGTTCGGCCGGACCCCGCTCCAGGCGGCGTACCTCACCTTCATCGGCCCGCTGCTCGGCTCCCTGATCCGTCCCGTCGGCGGCCGCCTCGCCGACCGCTACGGCGGCGCCCGGATCACGCTGTGGAACTACGTGGGCATGGCCGCCGCCACCGCCGTCCTCGTCGTCGCCGGCCTGCAGAAGTCGCTGCCGCTGTTCGTGTCGGCCTTCGTCGTGCTGTTCGTGCTGAGCGGGCTCGGCAACGGGTCGACGTACAAGATGATCCCCGGCATCTTCCAGGCGAAGGCCCTGGCGAAGGGGCTGACGGGCGAGGACGCGGCGTCCTACGGGCGTCGGCTGTCCGGGGCCGCCATGGGACTCATCGGCGCGGTCGGCGCGCTCGGCGGCGTCGGCATCAACCTCGCCTTCCGCCAGTCCTACCTCTCCTGGGGCACCGGCACGGGCGCCTTCGTCGCCTTCCTCGCCTTCTACGGCCTGTGTTTCGCGGTCACTTGGGCCGTATACCTTCGCCGGCCGGCCGCGACGCCCCAGACCACGGCCGCCGCATCGGAGGCGAAGTCGCAGCTCAGCTACGCGGAGGTGTGACGTAACACTGGTGACATCGATACGAACCGAGCCTGTCACGCGTTGTTGACAGGCTCGTTCGGCATGCAGGCCAGCTAGGAGAACCATGGACGACGAACAGCAGCAGGCCGGACGGCGGGACCAGCAGGACCAGCGAGACGAGCAGGAACAGCAGAACCAGCGGGAGCAGCTGGGACACGGCCCTCTCGCCGGGTTCACCGTGGGCGTCACCGCCGCGCGTCGCGCCGACGAGCTGGGCGCGCTGCTCCAGCGGCGCGGCGCCGCCGTCCTGCACGCGCCCGCCCTGCGCATCGTGCCCCTCGCCGACGACAGCGAACTGCTCGCCGCCACCAAGGGGATCATCGACCAGGCGCCCGACGTGGCCGTTGCCACCACCGCCATCGGATTCCGGGGCTGGGTCGAGGCCGCCGACGGATGGGGGCTCGGCGAACAACTGCTGGAGCGGCTGCGCGGGGTAGAGCTGCTGGCCCGCGGCCCCAAGGTCAAGGGCGCCGTCCGGGCCGCCGGCCTGACCGAGACATGGGCGCCGGCCGGGGAGTCCATGGCCGAGGTGCTCGACCGGCTGCTGGAGGAGGGCGTGGCCGGGCGTCGTATCGCCGTACAGCTGCACGGGGAACCGCTGCCCGGCTTCGTGGAGGCGCTGCGGGCCGGGGGAGCGGAGGTCGTCCCGGTGCCGGTGTACCGGTGGATGCCGCCGGAGGACATCGGCCCGGTGGACCGCCTCCTGGACGCGGCCGTCTCCCGGGGCGTGGACGCGATCACCTTCACCAGCGCGCCCGCCGCGGCCTCCCTGCTGTCCCGCGCCGAAGAACGCGGGCTGCTCCCCGAACTGCTCACCGCGTTCGGCCACGACGTCCTGCCCGCGTGCGTCGGGCCCGTCACCGCTCTCCCCCTCCAGGCCCGGGGCGTGGACACCGTACAGCCGGAACGCTTCCGCCTCGGCCCGCTCGTCCAGCTGCTGTGCCAGGAACTGCCCGGCCGGGCACGGGCGTTGCCGATCGCCGGTCACCGCGTGGAGATCCGGGGGCACGCGGTCCTGGTGGACGCGGACCTCAAGCCGGTCCCGCCGGCCGGGATGTCCTTGCTGCGCGCGCTGTCACGGCGGCCGGGCTGGGTGGTGTCCCGCCAGGAACTCCTGCGGGCTCTGCCGGGCGCCGGGCAGGACGAGCACGCCGTCGAGACCGCGATGGCCCGCCTGCGCACGGCCCTGGGAGCCCCGAAACTGATCCAGACCGTGGTCAAACGCGGTTACCGACTGGCCCTGGACCCGGCGGCGGACGCGAAGTACGCGGACGCGTGAGGCGCGTCGCCGCAGCGCCCCCGCACCAGGCGCCCGTGCCACGCAGGCCCGGCGCCGGACATGGCCGAGGCGCGCACCCTCATGCGCGTGCGTCCAGGCCGGTACGAGGGGTTCCGGAGACGCTGCCCGGCGGGCACTGTGGGGGAGGGAGAGCGGACGCCCACCCTTGGTGACCCGAGGCGGTGGAAGGCACATGGCGCTGGGTACGGTCACGGACCCGTACGAGCTGCGGTTCGACGCCGGGCGGATCTGCCTGGACCTCCTCGCGACCGCGCACCCGGCCGAACGGCTCGACGGCGTCGGGCCGTTGTGCGCCTGGATCACCGGCGCGGGGCTCGTACCGCCCCGCACCCCGCTCGCTCACGCCGACGCCTCCTGGGTGTCCGGGTTCCGTGAACTGCGCGGCCATGTCGGGGCGTTGGTACGCGGGACCCTCACGGGGGGCGTGCTGTCGTACGACCTCGCGCTCGGCCGCGTCAACGAGATCGCCCGCGGCGCGCCCCCGGTTCCGCGTGCGGTGCGCGGTGAAGACGGCACGCTGGTGCGGGAGTTGGCGGGGGCGCCGGCATGTGCGGCGCTGCTCGCCGTCGTGGCCCGGGACGCCGTGGAACTGCTCACTGATCCCGTCGCGCGGGCGGCCGTCCGCGAGTGCGAGGGGGACAACTGCCCCATCGTGTACGTCGACACCTCACGCGGGCGCCGGCGGCGCTGGTGCTCCAGCGAGGTCTGCGGGAACCGCGAGCGCGTGGCCCGGCACCGCCGGCGGGCGGCCCTCGCACGCGCCTGACCGGCCAGACCAGTAAGACCTGCCAGACCGGCCGGATCGCCCGGCGCCCGCCCGCGAGCGGACGTCCCGCGAGTGGACGTGATGTGCGTAACACCGGGGCTCCCGCGGCCCGGTGAGGTCCGGTGGAGCCGGCCCCGCCGGCCCCGCCGGCCGCGTCGGTGTGCCGGATATGTGCGCGGCGCGCGGTGCGAATGTGTGCTCATGTCCCGCTCGTCACACCAGTCACGGGAAATCCGGCGGCGCGCGTTGAACACCGTCACGCCCCTGTCCGTACGGGTGGGCGAGCGACCGACTGGGGGAACCCCCGGACACCGGAGGTGGGCGTGCGCAAGGATGCGGCCGTGGCCAATGAACACGGACCGAGGGCCCGACATCGCCTGTCCTCACAGCCCTCGGAACCGGATGAGGAGCTGATGCGTGCCCTGTACCGGGAGCACGCGGGACCGTTGCTCGCGTACGTGCTCAGGCTGGTCGCCGGTGACCGGCAGCGCGCCGAGGACGTCGTGCAGGAAACCCTCATCCGTGCCTGGAAGAACGCCGGTCAGCTCAACCGGGCGACCGGCTCGGTCCGCCCCTGGCTGGTGACGGTCGCACGCCGCATCGTCATCGACGGCCACCGCAGCCGGCAGGCCCGGCCGCAGGAGGTCGATCCGTCGCCGCTGGAGGTCATCCCCGCGGAGGACGAGATCGACAAAGCGCTGTGGCTGATGACGCTGTCCGACGCACTCGACGACCTGACCCCGGCCCACCGGGAAGTCCTCGTCGAGACCTACTTCAAGGGGCGTACTGTCAACGAGGCGGCCCAGACGCTGGGGATACCCAGCGGCACCGTCCGTTCCCGGGTGTTCTACGCCCTGCGATCGATGAAGCTGGCACTGGAGGAGCGGGGGGTGACGGCGTGATGAGTGTGCACGGGGGCAGTGATCGGGGATTCGGTACGGGTGGTACGGACATGTCTGGGCCCATGCGGGGAGAACCGGTGCCGAACGAGCACGAGACCGTCGGCGCCTACGCTCTCGGGATTCTCGACGACGCCGAGGCAACCGCTTTCGAAGCGCATCTCGCCGGCTGCGAGTGGTGCGCCCGGCAACTGGACGAGCTGGCCGGAATGGAACCCATGCTGGCCGCCCTCGCGGACCTGCCCGGCACCGGCAGCACGCCCGCGATCGGCGAGTCGCTGTCCGCGCAGCCCAGCCCGCGCCTGGTGGAGAAGCTGGTCGACGAGGTCGGCGAGCGCCGCGCGCAGAAGCGGCGCAGGGGCTTCTACCTGGTCGCGGCCGCCGCCGCGCTGATCATCGGCGGCCCGCTCACCGTCCTGGCCGTGGGCGGCGACGGCGGCTCGGGCCAGCAGACCACCCCACTGGCGGCCACCGCGCAGAACCACTTCGACTCCCTCACCGACAAGGTCTCGGCCACGGACTCCACGACCGGCGTCTCGGCGACGATCGCCCTGGCCGAGAAGAAGTGGGGCACCGACGCGGTCCTGCGGCTCAAGGGCGTCAAGGGACCGCTCAAGTGCTCCCTGATCGCCGTCGGCAAGGACGGCGAACGCCAGACGCTGAGTTCCTGGTCCGTCGGGGAGTGGGGCTACGGCATCCCGGACGCGAAGCACGAGGAGGCGAAGAAGCCGCTGTACATCGGCGGCGGCGCCGCTCTCAAGCCGAACGAGATCGACCACTTCGAGGTCATGACCTTCGACGGGAAGAAGCTCGTCCAGGTGGACGCGTAGCCGCCGTAGCTTTGCCGGGTCCCCTTCGCGTACGGTTGACGGCTGCCCAGCACGTCAGAAGGGGGCCCGGTGGCCGCTCAGGTTCAGCAGTCCGCGGTCGGCTCGGTACACGGCGCACAGGATTCCGCCCGTGACCGGGAGATCAGCGTCGAACAGGAACACCTGGACCGGGTGTACCGCAGGCTCGAGGAGAAGATCCACGAGGCCGAGTTCCTGATGAACGACGCGGCCAAGCGCGGCCAGGTCGGCACCCCCGGCGCGCTGGCCGAGCGGGACGCGCAGGTCTTCCGGGCCGGGATCCACCTGAACCGGCTCAACAACGAGTTCGAGGACTTCCTCTTCGGCCGGATCGACCTGCTGGAGGGCAAGGACGGCAAGAAGGGACCCGACGGCGCGTACACCGCCGTCGAGCCCGCCGAGGGCGCCGTCCGCCCCGACGGCACCGCCGACATCGCCGAGACCCTGCACATCGGCCGGATCGGCGTGCTCGACGAGGACTACTCCCCGCTGGTCATCGACTGGCGCGCGCCCGCCGCCGCGCCGTTCTACCGCTCCACCCCGGTCGAGCCGGGCCGGGTCGTCAGGCGCCGGGTCATCCGCTCCAAGGGCCGCCAGGTCCTCGGCGTCGAGGACGACCTGATGCGCCCCGAGCTGACGGCCTCCCTGGACGGCCATGAGCTGGCCGTCATCGGCGACGGCGCCCTGATGGCCGCGCTCGGCCAGGCCCGCAGCCACACCATGCGGGACATCGTCTCCTCCATCCAGGCCGAACAGGACCTGGTCATCCGTGCCCCCGCCGCCTCCGTCACGCACGTCGAGGGCGGCCCCGGCACCGGCAAGACCGCCGTCGCCCTGCACCGCGCGGCCTACCTGCTCTACCAGGACCGCAGGCGCTACGCGGGCGGCATCCTGATCGTCTCGCCGACCCCGCTGCTGGTGGCCTACACCGAGGGCGTGCTGCCCTCGCTCGGCGAGGAGGGCCAGGTCGCCATCCGCGCGATCGGCTCCCTGGCCGTGGACGCCGTCGGGGCCGAGGCCACGCTGTACGACTCCCCGTCCGTGGCCCGCGCCAAGGGCTCGTACCGGATGCTGAAGGTGCTGCGGAAAGCGGCCCGGGGCGCCCTGGAAGTGGGCCGGGGCAGCGCCCGGCCCGCCGGGCAGCTCGCCCTGGACGACGACGGCGACACCGGGCCCGAGACGCGGGGAGACGCTGCATCCGGGGCTCCCGGGGCGCCCGCAGGCCCGCCCGCGCGGCTGCGCGTGGTCGCCTTCGGCCGCCGCCTGGAGCTGGAGGCCGACGAGCTGGAACGCATCCGCCGTACCGCCCTCGGCGGCACCGCGCCCGTCAACCTGCTGCGCCCGCGCGCCCGCAAGCTGCTGCTGGACGCCCTGTGGGCGAAGTCCGGGGCGGCCGGCCGGCACAGCGACCCGGAGCTGGCCGCCGAGCTGCGCTCCTCCTTCGACGAGGACGTCGCGAGCGAGGACCCCTTCCTCCTCTTCCTCGACGCCTGGTGGCCCGAGCTGACCCCGAAGGGCGTCCTTGAGGCCATGGCCGACGAGCGGCGCCTCGGCCGCTGGGCCCGCCGGATCCTCAACCCCGGCGAGGTCCGCAAGGTCGCCCGTTCCCTGAGACGGGACGGGTACACCGTGCACGACATCGCCCTGCTGGACGAGCTGCAGGCGATCCTCGGCGTCCCGGCCCGCCCCCGCAAGAAGCGCGAACTGGACCCGCTGGACCAGCTCACCGGCCTGGAGGAGCTGATGCCGGTGCGCGAGGAGAGCCAGCGGGAGCGGGCCGAGCGGCTCGCGCAGGAACGCACCGAGTACGCGCACGTCATCGTGGACGAGGCGCAGGACCTCACGCCGATGCAGTGGCGGATGGTCGGCCGCCGCGGCCGGCACGCCACCTGGACGGTCGTCGGCGACCCGGCGCAGTCCTCCTGGTCCGACCCGGACGAGGCGGCCGAGGCCCGCGACGAGGCCCTCGGCACCCGCCCGCGGCGCCACTTCCAGCTCACCGTGAACTACCGCAACCCGTCCGAGATCGCCGAGCTGGCCGCCAAGGTCCTCGCCCTCGCCATGCCCGGCTCGAAGGCGCCCTCCGCCGTACGGTCCACCGGGGTCGAACCGCGCTTCGCCGTCGTCGGGGACTCGCAGGAGAAGACCGTCCGGGCGGAGGCCGAGCGGCTGCTGGGCCTGGTGGACGGCACGGTCGGCGTGGTCGTCGCCATGAACCGGCGCGAGGAGGCCCGGCGCTGGCTGGCCGGGCTCGGCGACCGGGTGGTGGCCCTCGGCAGCCTGGAGGCCAAGGGCCTGGAGTACGACGCGACGGTGGTGGTGTCCCCGGCGGAGATCGCCGACGAGTCCCCGGCCGGGCTGCGCGTGCTCTACGTGGCGCTGACCCGGGCGACCCAGCAGCTCACGGTCGTGTCCGGCGGACGGGACGAGCCGGACGCGGCCGGGGTGCCGGACCTGCTGCGGGACTGATTCCGGTGAACTGCGCGCAGGGGGAATGGGGGTCGGCAAGTGTTTGTTAGCCTGGGTACGGCACCGGCTCGATCCAAGCCCCCGGGCCCAACCTTCGTCCCTGCGAGGGACCACTTGCCGCGAGGCGAGCATGGCGGGTCGGTGTCATGAACGTGTGGAGGCCCACGTCACGGTGTGACGTGGGCCTCTTTCTTTGCGCGGACGACCCCTTTCCCCCGCAGATCGTTTCTCGTATGGTGGAAGTAGTTTTCCGAAAAGTGCACGTCTCCTGTGAACACAACGTCCACAATCCGGGGCGGCTACCGCGTACCCCGGGGTAGGTGCGACGATCGGACGGCACAACTCGCGACACGGTGAAAGCAGAGGAAGTCGGCCATGGCAACGGCGCCCAGCGTCTCCTACTCGATGACCATCCGGCTGGAGGTGCCCGCGAGCGGAACCGCCGTCTCGCAGCTCACCACCGCCGTGGAGTCCTCCGGAGGCTCGGTGACCGGCCTCGACGTCACCGCGTCCGGGCACGAGAAGCTTCGTATCGACGTCACCATCGCGGCCACCTCGACCGCGCACGCCGACGAGATCGTGGAGAAGCTCCGCGGCATCGAGGGCGTCAGCCTCGGCAAGGTCTCCGACCGTACGTTCCTGATGCACCTCGGCGGCAAGATCGAGATGCAGTCCAAGCACCCGATCCGCAACCGTGACGACCTCTCCATGGTCTACACGCCCGGCGTGGCCCGCGTGTGCATGGCGATCGCCGAGAACCCCGAGGACGCCCGCCGCCTCACCATCAAGCGCAACTCCGTTGCTGTCGTGACGGACGGCTCCGCCGTGCTCGGCCTCGGCAACATCGGCCCCAAGGCGGCGCTGCCCGTCATGGAGGGCAAGGCGGCCCTCTTCAAGCGCTTCGCCGGCATCGACGCCTGGCCGCTGTGCCTGGACACCCAGGACACCGACGCCATCGTCGAGATCGTCAAGGCGATCGCCCCCGGGTTCGCCGGCATCAACCTCGAGGACATCTCCGCGCCCCGCTGCTTCGAGATCGAGGCGCGCCTGCGCGAGGCCCTCGACATCCCCGTCTTCCATGACGACCAGCACGGCACCGCGATCGTCGTCCTCGCCGCCCTCACCAACGCGCTGCGCGTCACCGGCAAGGCCATCGAGAACATCCGCGTCGTCATGTCCGGCGCCGGCGCGGCCGGTACGGCCATCCTCAAGCTGCTGATCGCCGCCGGCGTGAAGAACGCCGTCGTCGCCGACATCCAGGGCGTCGTGCACGCCGGCCGTGGGGACCTGGTGGACGCCCCCGCCGACTCCCCGCTGCGCTGGATCGCCGACAACACCAACCCCGAGGGCCTCACCGGCACCCTCAAGGAGGCCGTGCGCGGCGCCGACGTCTTCATCGGCGTCTCCGCCCCGAACGTCCTCGACGGCGACGACGTGGCCGCCATGGCGGACGGCGCGATCGTGTTCGCGCTCGCGAACCCCGACCCCGAGGTCGACCCGGCGATCGCCCGCCGGAGCGCGGCGGTCGTGGCCACCGGCCGCTCCGACTTCCCGAACCAGATCAACAACGTGCTGGTCTTCCCGGGTGTCTTCCGCGGCCTGCTGGACGCGCAGTCCCGCACCGTCAACACCGAGATGATGCTCGCCGCCGCACACGCCCTGGCGAACGTGGTGACCGAGGACGAGCTGAACCCGAACTACATCATTCCGAGCGTCTTCAACGACAAGGTCGCCGGAGCGGTCGCGGGCGCCGTGCGCGAGGCGGCGAAGGCGGCCGGAGCGGCGTCCTAACCCCTCGTGCCGTAAGGTGCAAAGGCTGTGAGGATCGATACGGCAGCCCTCGCACCGGCGCGTCGCGAAACCCCCCACCTTAGGGCGCCCTCTAGGGTGACGGCCGAGCAGGCGCTTTTCGTGTGACTCCCTAGGGTGTTCTCACGACTCCTACGGGTGCCGGATTGGCTTTCCCGCCGCAGGTAGGGGCAGGATGCGTCTTTGGGCGCGAGCGCATCGGCATCGATACTCACCTCACGCCTCAATGGCAAGAAGAACACGGGAGTAAGAACATGAACCGCAGTGAGCTGGTGGCCGCGCTGGCCGACCGCGCCGAGGTGACCCGCAAGGACGCCGACGCCGTTCTGGCCGCGTTCGCCGAGGTTGTCGGCGACATCGTCTCCAAGGGCGACGAGAAGGTCACCATCCCCGGCTTCCTGACCTTCGAGCGCACCCACCGTGCCGCTCGTACCGCGCGCAACCCGCAGACCGGTGAGCCCATCAACATCCCGGCCGGCTTCAGCGTGAAGGTCTCCGCGGGCTCGAAGCTCAAGGAAGCGGCCAAGGGCAAGTAAGCGCTCCGCTTGCAGTGCCGGTCCACTGGAGCGCCGTGGTTGTTGGGCGCCGTGGGCGACTGCCGACTCGTTGTGGCTGGTCGCGCAGTTCCCCGCGCCCCTTCAGGGTGCTTCGGCTGACGATGCCAAAAGGGGCGGCCCTCCTCTCACCGAGGAGGGCCGCCCCTTTTGGCTTGCCCTGGGTCAGCCCAGTGCCTTGCCCGGGAGTTCGACCTTGGCGCCCAGTTCCACGAGTTTCTCCATGAAGTTCTCGTAGCCGCGGTTGATCAGTTCGATGCCGTGGACACGGGAGGTGCCCTCGGCGGCGAGGGCCGCGATGAGGTAGGAGAAGCCGCCGCGCAGGTCCGGGATGACCAGGTCGGCGCCCTGGAGCCGGGTGGGGCCCGAGACGACCGCGGAGTGCAGGAAGTTGCGCTGGCCGAAGCGGCAGACGGAGCCGCCCAGGCACTCGCGGTACAGCTGGATGTGCGCACCCATCTGGTTGAGCGCGGAGGTGAAACCGAGCCGGGACTCGTACACCGTCTCGTGGATGATCGAGAGGCCCGTGGCCTGCGTCAGGGCGACGACCAGCGGCTGCTGCCAGTCGGTCTGGAAACCGGGGTGCACGTCCGTCTCCAGCGCGATGGACTTCAGCTGGCCGCCCGGGTGCCAGAAGCGGATGCCCTCGTCGTCGATCTCGAAGGCACCGCCCACCTTCCGGTAGGTGTTCAGGAACGTCATCATCGAGCGCTGCTGCGCGCCGCGGATGTAGATGTTGCCGCTCGTCGCGAGGGCGGCCGACGCCCAGGACGCGGCCTCCAGGCGGTCCGGCAGGGCACGGTGGGTGTAGCCGCCCAGCTTGTCCACACCGGTGATGCGGATCGTGCGGTCGGTGTCCATCGCGATGATCGCGCCCATCTTCTGCAGCACGCAGATGAGGTCCTCGATCTCCGGCTCGACGGCCGCGTTGGACAGCTCCGTGACACCGTCGGCCATCACGGCCGTCAGCAGCACCTGCTCGGTCGCGCCGACGGACGGGTACGGCAGCCGGATCTTCGTACCGCGCAGGCCCTTGGGGGCCTCCAGGTACTGGCCGTCCGCACGCTTCTCGATGGTCGCGCCGAACTGGCGCAGCACGTCGAAGTGGAAGTCGATGGGCCGGCCGCCGATGTCGCAGCCGCCGAGGCCCGGGATGAAGGCGTGGCCGAGACGGTGCAGCAGCGGGCCGCAGAAGAGGATCGGGATACGGCTGGAACCCGCGTGGGCATCGATGTCAGCGACGTTCGCGCTCTCCACGTAGGTCGGGTCGAGCACCAGCTCGCCGGGTTCGTCACCCGGACGGACGGTCACCCCGTGCAGTTGCAGCAGGCCGCGTACGACGCGCACGTCACGGATGTCCGGAACGTTGCGCAGTCGGCTCGGCGCGCTTCCCAGCAGGGCGGCGACCATGGCCTTGGGCACGAGGTTCTTCGCACCGCGGACACGGATCTCGCCCTCCAGCGGGTTTCCGCCGTGGACAAGCAGGACATCGTCGTTGACGGTCATGTATCTCGCGTTCCGATGAGTCGGGCAGGGGTCGGCCGATCACTTTGCGCGGGGGCCGGAGAGACAGGGTAATCGCCGATCACCCCCCTTCAGTAAGCCCGCGTGCCGCCCAGTCGCGTCATAGGTGTGTCACAACACGAACGGTTCCCCCGCGGGCACAAGCGGTCACCGCCGCCGGACGTGCGCCGGGACGGGCCTCCGTGCGCCCTCGGTTCCCCTGAGCTGCGTTCACTCCCGCATCCCCAATGGCTCCCCACGCGAAGGCAAGATGCGGGATCATGTCTGGCATGACCGAGGTGTCCTCGCTCACAGGGCGGCTGCTCGTGGCTACCCCCGCCCTGGCGGACCCGAACTTCGACCGCGCGGTGGTGCTCCTCCTCGACCACGACGAGGAGGGCTCGCTCGGCGTGGTCCTCAACCGCCCCACCCCGGTGGACGTGGGGGACATCCTGGAGGGCTGGGCCGACCTCGCGGGCGAACCCGGCGTGGTCTTCCAGGGCGGTCCCGTCTCGCTGGACTCCGCGCTCGGCGTCGCGGTCATCCCCGGTGGCGCGAGCGGGGAGCGCACCCCGCTCGGCTGGCGGCGGGTGCACGGCGCGATCGGCCTGATCGACCTGGAGACCCCGCCCGAACTGCTCGCCTCGGCCCTCGGCTCCCTGCGCATCTTCGCCGGATACGCCGGCTGGGGTCCCGGCCAGCTGGAGGACGAGCTGGTCGAGGGTGCCTGGTACGTCGTCGAGTCCGAACCCGGCGACGTCTCCTCCCCGGCCCCGGAGAGACTGTGGCGCGAGGTCCTGCGCCGCCAGCGCAACGAGCTCGCGATGGTGGCCACCTATCCGGACGACCCGTCGCTCAACTGATACCGGTGGGCTTCAGTACCCTTGCTGATATGAGCACTCTCGAGCCCGAGCGCGGGACTGGTACGGGGACCCTCGTAGAACCGACGCCGCAGGTGTCCCACGGTGACGGCGACCACGAGCGCTTCGCCCACTACGTCCAGAAGGACAAGATCATGGCGAGCGCCCTCGACGGCACCCCCGTCGTGGCGCTGTGCGGCAAGGTGTGGGTGCCGGGCCGTGACCCGAAGAAGTACCCCGTGTGCCCCATGTGCAAGGAGATCTACGAGTCCATGGGCCGCGGCGGCGACGACAAGGGTGGCAAGGGCGGCGACAAGAAGTGACGCCGTGACGCCTTTCGCGTCCGTCCGAATATCGCTGGGCCCCTGGGAGCGCGTCGAGACGCTTCCCCGGGGCCTTTGCCGTGTTGCGGGAAGCGGAACGGCCATCGCGCCGGTTGCAACACCGGTCTTGATTTCGTTTCCGCTTCCGGGCCACCCTGCTGATCACGCGTCCGGTGGCCGCTTTACCCGCTCGTGATGCCATCCGACGTCCCTGCTGATCTCCATCGGGCGGTAAAGGACTGACATGGTGGATGTGATTCCGGCCCCGGCGCGCTGTTCGTGGATCGCGGACGGGCGCACGCGTCTGGACGCCGATACGGCCCTGGAGGCGCGGCCCGGTACGGAAGGCGCCGGACGCTGGCTGCGGGCGACGGTCGGGGCGGCGACCGGCCTGCCTTTTCCGGAGGCGCGCGAAAGCCGCGACGGTGAAAGCCGCGACAACCGCATCGTGCTGAGCATCGAAACGGATCTGCCGGCGGAGGGTTACCGCCTGGTCGGCGTCAACGCCGACGGCGAAGGGCCGATCCGTATTCAGGGCGGTAGCGCCGCCGGTGTGTTCTGGGGAGCCCAGACCTTTCGTCAACTGCTCGGCCCCGACGCGTTCCGCCGTGCGCCGCTGCGGCCGGGGCAGGACTGGGACCTGCCGCAGGTCACCGTCGAGGACGCCCCCCGCTTCGCCTGGCGGGGCCTGATGCTCGACGTGGCGCGGCACTTCATGCCCAAGGAAGGCGTCCTGCGCTACCTGGATCTGATGGCCGCGCACAAACTCAACGTCCTGCACCTGCATCTGACGGACGACCAGGGCTGGCGCATCGAGATCGAGCGGTACCCGCGCCTCACCGAGGTCGCCTCCTGGCGGGCACGCACGAAATTCGGGCACCGGGCCTCACCGCTGTGGGAGGAGAAGCCGCACGGGGGCTACTACACGCGGGACGACATCCGGGAGATCGTCGCCTACGCCGCCGAGCGGCATATCACCGTCGTCCCCGAAATCGACGTACCGGGCCACTCGCAGGCCGCGATCGCCGCGTATCCGGAACTCGGCAACACCGACGTCATCGACACCACCGCCCTCACCGTCTGGGACAACTGGGGAATCTCTCCCAACGTACTGGCCCCCACCGACACCACCCTGCGCTTCTACGAGGGGGTGTTCGAGGAGGTGCTGGAACTCTTCCCCTCCCGGTTCGTGCACATCGGGGGCGACGAATGCCCCAAGGAGCAGTGGCGTGCGTCGCCCGCCGTACAGGCGCGCATCAAGGAACTCGGTCTGGCGGACGAGAACGAACTGCAGGCGTGGTTCGTCGGCCATTTCGACAAGTGGCTCTCCGCGCGCGGGCGTCGGCTCATCGGCTGGGACGAGATCCTGGAGGGCGGACTCGCGGAAGGCGCCGCGGTCTCCTCCTGGCGCGGCTACGCCGGCGGTGTCGCCGCCGCGCGGGCCGGCCACGACGTCGTCATGTGTCCGGAACAGCACGTCTACCTGGACCACCGGCAGGCTCCAGGCGCGGACGAACCGGTGCCGATCGGCTACGTCCGCACTCTTGAGGACGTCTACCGGTTCGAGCCCGTGCCGCCCCGACTCACCGACGAGGAAGCCCGGCACGTGCTCGGCACCCAGGCCAACGTGTGGACCGAGGTGATGGAGGACACCGCGCGCGTGGACTACCAGGCCTTTCCCCGGCTCGCGGCGTTCGCCGAGGTCGCCTGGAGCCCTCTTCCCGCCCCGAGGGAACGGGACTTCACCGGGTTCGAACACCGTATGGCCGCCCACTACGGGCGACTTGACGCTCTCGGGGTCGCCTTCCGGCCACCCGCCGGACCCCGGCCGTGGCAGCGCCGTCCAGGCGTGCCCGGCCGGCCCGTCGAGGGCGCACCTCCGAACAGGTAACGGAAAAAGAACTCAAGGATCACCGAAGAGTGTCAATCGGGCTGCGCCGGTGATGCCGGACGAAAGCCGACCATTTCCCGTGTGAGGTGGGCGAATGCCTCCTACTGGACCCCTGCGTTCGGCTCTCGCCAAGATGTGCCAGAGTTGCCACGTCCGCCCTGTGAGCACGTACCGTACGGCCACACAGGTGGGACCAGGTGGGGCAGCGGGAAGGGGCAGCCGGTTTGACCACGCACGCACCGCAGGCGGCGCAGGCCGTCACGCTGCCCACGACACTGGACGAGGCCGTGGCGGCCCTGGCCGCCATGCCGGCCGCCGTCCCCGTGGCCGGCGGCACCGACCTCATGGCCGCCGTCAACTCCGGTCAGCTCAGGCCCGCCGCCCTGGTGGGGCTCGGGCGGATCAGCGAGATCCGCGGCTGGCAGTACCAGGACGGCCACGCGCTGCTCGGCGCGGGCCTCACACACGCCCGCATGGGCCGCCCCGACTTCGCGGCCCTCATCCCGGCGCTCGCCGCCGCCGCACGCGCGGCGGGCCCGCCCCACATCCGCAACGCCGGCACCCTGGGCGGCAACATCGCCTCGGCCTCCCCGACCGGGGACGCGCTTCCGGTGCTGGCCGCCCTGGAGGCGACGCTGATCATCGCGGGCCCCGGCGGCGCGAGCCGGGAGATCCCGGTGTCGCACCTGCTGGCCGGCGTGGAGATGCTGCGCGGCGGCGAACTCATCGGCTTCGTGCGCGTGCCGCTGCTGCACGCCCCGCAGGTCTTCCTCAAGGCGACCGCACGCACCGGGCCCGGCCGCGCGCTGGCCTCCGTGGCGCTCGTCCTGGACCCCGCCCGGCGCGGAGTGCGGTGCGCCGTCGGTGCCATAGCGCCGATGCCGCTGCGGCCCCTGGACGCCGAGCAGTGGGTCGCGCAGCTCATCGACTGGGACAACGACCGCGCGCTCGTCCCCGAGGCCCTCACCGCCTTCGGGGAGTACGTCTCCGCGGCCTGCATCCCCGACCCGGCCCCGGAACCGGACGGCACCGTGGCCCCGCTTCCGCCCGCCGTACTGCACCTGCGGCGCACCGTCGCCGCGCTGGCCCGACGAGCACTGGGGAGGGCGCTGTCGTGACCGACGACCAGCACGGAGAGGGCGCGCCCCAGGGCGGCAGCCGCTGGGACCCGCTGCCCCAGGGCGAGTACGACGACGGCGCCACCGCCTTCGTGAAGCTTCCCGAGGGCGGCATCGACGCCCTCCTGGCCGGCGACAGCCCGCTGGCCGCACCCGGGCACGGCTACGTGCCGCCGCGGATCACGACGGCCCAGGGGGCGAGCGACCCCGCCGCCACCGGCACCTGGGGCATGCCGGCCGACGGCGGGCAGTGGCCCGACGCGAACGCCGTGCCCCAGGAGCAGGCGGCGGACGACCGGTTCACGTACAACCCCGGCGCCACCCAGCAGTGGACCTACGAGGAACCCGCGGCCCCGCCCGCGCCGGGACACGACGTCACCGGGCAGTGGTCCATCCCCGTCGCCGGCGGCGATCTTCCGGACGAGTCGGGCGAGTTCACCACGTCCTCGCTGGTCGAGCAGTGGGGCGGCACCCCGCCGTCCACCCTCCCCGGCGGCGCGCCCGCGCCCTGGGCGAGCGAGTCCGCGGGCCGGCCCTGGGGACAGCAGGAGCCCGCGCACCAGCAGGATCCGGTACCGCGGCAGGATCTGGTACTCCCGCAGGATCCGGCACCTCAGCAGGATCCGGCGCCGCGGCAGGGTGAGCCCGTGGAGGCGAGGGCGGCGGGACACGCACCGGCCCCCGCGGACCACGGAACCCACGCGCCCGAAGGACACGGAGGGCACGAGGGGTACGAAGGGCCCGAAGGACACGAGGGGTTCGCGCCCGAGGAGACGTACTCCGGCGGTCCGGCCGGCCACGTCACCGCGCCCCACGGCACGTCCGACCGCCCCGGCTACGCGGCCGACGGCACCGAGAACGCGGCCCCGTCCGGTCAAGGCCCCGCGCAGGCCCCTGAGGGCCCCGTGGACGGCCCGCCGGCCCACCCCGCGACCACGGAGACCCCGCACACCCCGCAGGCCACGGGAACGCCGGTCACGGCCGCCGCCTCCGCGGCCGTCGACGCGAGCGGCGCACACGAACTCTCCGGCGCCTACGACCCCTCCGGCGCGCAGGAACACCCCGGAGTACCGGACGACACGGCGACTGCCTCCTCCAGGAACCAGGCCCCCGCCGACGCCCAGGACGAGCCGAACGAGCCGGGCGAGCCGGGCGAGCCGGGCACAGCCCCCCTCCAGCCCAACGACGACCACCCCCTCGCCTCCTACGTCCTGCGGGTCAACGGCGGCGACCGCCCCGTCACCGACGCCTGGATCGGCGAGTCCCTGCTCTACGTCCTGCGGGAACGCCTCGGGCTCGCGGGTGCCAAGGACGGCTGCTCGCAGGGCGAGTGCGGCGCGTGCAACGTGCAGGTGGACGGGCGGCTCGTGGCCTCGTGCCTGGTCCCGGCCGTCACCGCGTCCGGCAGCGAGGTCCGTACCGTCGAGGGCCTGGCCGTCGACGGGCAGCCCTCCGACGTCCAGCGGGCGCTCGCCCGGTGCGGCGCCGTGCAGTGCGGTTTCTGCGTGCCCGGCATGGCGATGACCCTGCACGACCTGCTGGAGGGCAACCCCGCGCCCACCGAGATGGAGACGCGGCAGGCCCTGTGCGGCAACCTGTGCCGCTGTTCCGGCTACCGGGGTGTCGTCGACGCCGTCAAGGAGGTCGTCGCCGAGCGCGAGGCGCACACCGCCGCCCCCGACGACGGCACGGGCGCGGCGGAGGCACGCATCCCGCACCAGGCGGGCCCGGGAGCCGGCGGCGTCAACCCGTCGGCCTTCGAGGCCCCGGGAGCGTTCGACAGCCCAGGCGCCACCAGCGCTCCCGGCGCCGCCGCTGCTACCGGTGTGTCCGGCCCCTCCAGCGCTCCCGGTGTCTTCGACGCACAGGAGCCGCACGACCCGCACCCAGGACCGCTCGACCAGCACTACGGCCAGGACGGAGGCCAGGCGTGAGCAACGAAGCCGCCACCGCGACCACCCCTGCGGAAGCGGCCCCCGTGGCCGAGCCGTTGCCGCACGGCCTCGGCGCCTCGCTGCCGCACGCCGACGCCCGCGCCAAGACCGAGGGCACCTTCCCGTACGCCGCCGACCTGTGGGCCGAGGGCCTGCTGTGGGCGGCCGTCCTGCGCTCCCCGCACGCGCACGCGCGCATCGTGTCCATCGACACCACCCACGCGCGCGAGATGCCCGGAGTCCGCGCGGTCATCACCCACGAGGACGTGCCCGGCACCCCCCGCCACGGCCGGGGCACCCCCGACCGGCCGGTGTTCGCCTCCGAGGTCGTACGCCACCACGGCGAACCCATCGCCGCCGTCGCCGCCGACCACCCGGACACCGCGCGGATGGCCGCCGCCGCCGTCATCGTCGAGTACGAGGTGCTCGACCCGGTGACCGACCCCGAGCAGTCCTTCGAGGCGGAGCCGCTGCACCCCGACGGCAACCTGATCCGGCACATCCCGCTGCGCCACGGCGACCCGGACGCGGTCGGCGAGGTCGTCGTCGAGGGCCAGTACCGCATCGGCCGCCAGGACCCGGCCCCCATCGGCGCCGAGGCCGGCCTCGCCGTGCCGCGGCCCGACGGCGGGGTGGAGCTGTACGTGGCCTCCACCGACCCGCACACCGACCGCAACACGGCCGCCGCCTGCTACGGCCTGCCGCCCGAGCACGTCAAGATCGTCGTCACCGGGGTGCCCGGCGCCACCGCCGACCGCGAGGACCAGGGCTTCCAGCTCCCGCTGGGCCTGCTCGCGCTCAGGACCGGCCGCCCGGTCAAACTCACCGCGACCCGCGAGGAGTCCTTCCTCGGCCACGCCCACCGCCACCCCACCCTGCTGCGCTACCGCCACCACGCGGACGCCGAGGGCAAGCTGGTGAAGGTCGAGGCGCAGATCCTGCTGGACGGCGGCGCCTACGCCGACACCTCCGCGGACGCGGTGGCCGCCGCCGTGTCCTTCGCGTGCGGCCCGTACGTCGTTCCGAACGCCTTCATCGAGGGCTGGGCGGTCCGCACCAACAACCCGCCCTCCGGCCATGTGCGCGGCGAGGGCGCGATGCAGGTGTGCGCCGCGTACGAGGCGCAGATGGACAAGCTCGCGAAGAAGCTGGGCCTTGACCCGGCCGAGCTGCGGCTGCGCAACGTGCTCGCGACCGGGGACGTGCTCCCGATCGGCCAGACCGTCACCTGCCCGGCGCCGGTGGCCGAACTCCTCCAGGCGGTACGGGACTTCCCGCTGCCCGCGCTGCCCGCGGACACCCCCGAGGAGGACTGGCTGCTGCCCGGCGGCCCCGAGGGCGCGGGCGAGCCGGGAGCGGTGCGCCGGGGTGTCGGCTACGGCCTGGGCATGGTGCACATGCTCGGCGCCGAGGGCGCGGACGAGGTGTCCACGGCGACCGTCAAGGTCCAGGACGGGGTCGCGACGGTGCTGTGCGGGGCGGTGGAGACCGGCCAGGGCTTCACGACCCTCGCCCGCCAGATCGTCCAGGACACGCTGGGCGTCGACGAGGTGCACGTGGCACCGGTCGACACCGACCAGCCGCCGGCCGGGCCGGGCTGCCGGGGCCGCCACACCTGGGTGTCCGGAGGGGCGGTGGAACGGGCCGCCAAGATGGTCCGCACGCAGCTGCTCCAGCCCCTGGCGCACAAGTTCGGCATGTCCACCGAGCTGCTGCAGATCACGGACGGCAAGATCACCTCGTACGACGGCGTGCTGTCGACGACCGTCATGGAGGCGATGGAGGGCAAGGAGCTGTGGGCCACGGCCCAGTGCCGCCCCCATCCGACGGAACCCCTCGACGACTCCGGCCAGGGCGACGCGTTCGTGGGCCTCGCCTTCTGCGCGATCCGCGCGGTGGTGGACGTCGACATCGAGCTGGGCTCGGTCCGGGTGGTCGAGCTGGCGGTCGCCCAGGACGTCGGCCGCGTCCTGAACCCCGGGCAGCTGACGGCCCGTATCGAGGCGGGCGTCACCCAGGGCGTGGGCATCGCGCTCACGGAGAACCTGCGCACGCTCCGGGGTCTGATCCGGCACCCCGACCTGACCGGGTACGCCCTGCCGACCGCGCTGGACGCACCCGACATCCGGATCGTGAAGCTGGTCGAGGAGCGGGACGTGGTCGCCCCCTTCGGTGCCAAGTCGGTCAGCGCGGTGCCCGTGGTGACCTCCCCGGCGGCGATCGCCTCCGCGGTCCGCGCGGCCACCGGCCGCCCGGTCAACCGCCTCCCCATCCGCCCCCAGGCCGCGGTGGTGAACCCCCAGTGACGACCCCTGACGACGAGCCGCGCTACGAACCCCCGCCCAGCGTGGGCAAGTTGTTCCTGTGGATCCTGCTGTTCGCGGTGGCCGCCCTGGCCGTGGTGGCGGGCGGCGTCTACCTCACCTGACCCCGAGTTCCCGACCTTGTGCTCCTGACCCCGTGCTCCTGACGGTGTCGCTCCCGACCGTGTCGCTCCCGACCGTGTCGCTCCCGGCCGTGTGATCCACGCGAAGTCGAGCCCCGCGGGAGTGAACGCGGGCATGCTGTCCGGCGTCCTTCCATGTGGAGGCCGTTGTCAGTGGTGCCGCGTAGTGTTCCGGACAGTGGGGGCGGCCGCCTCTGACGGGAGGCACCCGGGCGGCCGGGCATGCCCTGCCCAGGGACGCGACGAGCCCCAGGGGACGCAACGAGCCGGATCGATCGCGGGGGAGCGATGAGCACGACCGACGCCGGGTTTCCGGTGATCACACTGACCGAGGCGGAGCTGGACCGGTTCGTCACGCACGCGCCGACGCGCGGACTGCTCACCGGCCCCGGACTGCCCACGGACACCGACCTGCTGACGTTCTCCCTGCTGCGCACGCACGGCCTGCGCACCCTCGGCGACGCCACGGACGGCCCCTTCCACCGGGCGGAGGAACTGCGCAACCGCCTGGTGATCGGTGAACTCCTCAACCCCGCCGGCATGGAACGCGAGTCGATCCTGCTCGACGGCGCCACGGGCGAGATCACCACGGCCTACCTCTTCGGCCCGTCCGACCCGCGCCCCTTCGCCCCCTCCCTGGGCACCCTCCTGCGCTTCGCCGCCGTCACCGAGGAACTGGCGGGCCTGCGCGGCCGGTTCGCCTCCCTCGCGGGCCGCTACGGCGCCAGGACGGTGACCGAGGCGTCCCGCCGCCTGCTCACCCTCTTCGAGGAGGGCACGGACGGCCGGGTCCCGCCGTACTGGAAGGCGGCGGCCCTGATCCGCCCGCTCGCCCTCATCGCCGGCCCCGGCACGGTCTCCGGTCTCACCCTGGACCTCCCCGTCCGACTCCTCGACCAGGAGTTCGGCCCCGGCCGGGTGTCCCGCTTCGAGGAGGTCGACTTCCCGGCCACGCTCACGCACGAGCCGACCCGCCGTTTCCTGCGCGAGACCGGACTGCCGGAGGAGGCCGTCCTCTTCCACACCGACACGGACGTCCCGCTGCCCACCCTCACCGAGTACTTCACGACGGAGCGTGAGGACTACCCCCTGGACGCCCTCCCCGCCCACTCCTGCCACCTGATCCGCCTCGGCCGCCTGGTCGAGGACAACAGCCTGGTGATCGACGGCAGAACGGGCGCGATCCTCACCTTCAGCGAGCTCGAGGCCACGCTCTACCCCCTGAACACCGACCTCTCCACCCTCGCCTTCACCCTCTGGCTGCTGCACCACGAGCGCACCATCGACGAACACCTCGGCCACGAACTGACGACGGACGCCTACGACCAGCTGGCCGCCGCCATGATCCGCACCCTGACCTCGCTCGACCCCACGGCCCTCGCCCCGGACCCGGACACCCACGGGCCCTACTGGACGAACCTGTTCCAGGACGAGGCCGGCGGCGTCCTCTGAGCCCGCCGCCCGGCGCACACGCCAAGGGGCGACACCCTCGACGGATGCCGCCCCTCGCACGGAAGGCCGTGGCGGGAATCGAACCCGCGTACCACGCTTTGCAGGCGCGTCCCTGGGCCACTCGGGCACACGGCCGTGTTCGTGGAACGAACGTACGGGCCGGTGGGAGCGGGGCTCAAGGCGAACTCGCACGCTGCAACGGGACTGCCACACCGCGTTCATGAAGCGTCGGACATGATCCGCGTCGGACATGATCCGCGACGGACACGAATCGCGACGGACATGAAGCGCGACGGACATGAAGCGCGACGGACATGAAGCGACGGACATGAAGCGACGGATGTACGACCAAGGTCGCAGCGGGGGCGGGACCACCGACAGGGGCCAAACCCCGTCGTGCGCCTTACCCTGGCGACCATGACCGCGCTCGAATCCCCTGACACCGTAGTTGTGGACGATGCCGCCGAGGCGGAAGGCGGCGTGCTGGGCCGGTCGTACCGGGCGCTCAGTGTCGGGATCGTGTCCGTCGTGCTGCTCATCGCCTTCGAGGCGACCGCCGTCGGCACCGCCATGCCGGTCGCGGCGCGGGAGCTGGACGGGGTGGCGCTGTACGCGTTCGCCTTCTCCGGGTACTTCACGACGAGCCTGTTCGGGATGGTGTTCGCCGGGCAGTGGTCCGACCGGAAGGGCCCGCTCGGGGCGCTGAGCGCGGGCATCGGCGCCTTCGCCGCCGGGCTCGTGATCGCCGGGACCGCGCAGGTCATGTGGGTGTTCATCCTGGGGCGGGCGGTGCAGGGCCTCGGCGGCGGGCTGGTGATCGTCGCGCTGTACGTCGTCGTCGGGCGCGCCTATCCCGAGCGGCTGCGGCCCGCGATCATGGCGGCCTTCGCCGCCGGCTGGGTCGTCCCGTCCATCGTCGGCCCCCTCGCCTCCGGCGCCGTGACCGAGCATCTCGGCTGGCGGTGGGTCTTCCTCGGCATCCCGGTCCTGGTGGTGTTCCCGCTCGCGCTCGCGCTGCCCCAGATACGGCGGCGCGCGGGCGGGCCGGTGGCGGCCGGCGCCGAGGACACCGGCTCCTTCGACCGGCGCCGCATCCGGCTCGCCCTCGCCGTCTCCCTCGGCGCCGGGCTCCTCCAGTACGCCGCCCAGGACCTGCGCCCGCTCTCCCTGCTCCCCGGCCTCGCGGGCGCCGCCCTCCTCGTACCGTCCGTCCGCGGCCTGCTCCCGCGCGGCACCTGTCGGGCCGCCCGCGGCCTGCCCTCCGTCGTGCTGCTGCGCGGACTGTCCGCGGGGTCCTTCATCGCCGCAGAATCGTTCATCCCGCTGATGCTGGTCACCCAGCGCGGGCTGTCGCCGACCCTCGCCGGGTTCTCCCTGGCGGCGGGCGGCGGCACCTGGGCGCTCGGGTCGTGGGTGCAGTCGCGGCCCCGCGCGGAGCAGCACCGGGAGCGGCTGATGACGGTCGGGATGGTGCTGGTGGCCGCCGGGATCGTCGCCGCGCCCAGCGTGCTCGTGCACTCCGTGCCCGTGTGGACCGTCGCCGTCGCCTGGGCCTTCGGCTGCTTCGGCATGGGCCTGGTGATCTCCTCCACCAGCGTGCTCCTGCTCCGCCTCTCCGCTCCCGAGGAGGCCGGCACCAACTCCGCCGCCCTCCAGATCTCCGACGGTCTGGCCACCGTGGTCCTCCTGTCGGCGACCGGCGCGGCCTTCGCGGCACTGGGCGGCGGCAGCGCCACGGCCACGACAGCCGAGGGCACCCATCCCGCCGCCTTCGCCGCGGTCTTCCTGCCGATGGCCGCGGTGGCGGTGGTGGGGGCGTGGGTGACGAGGCGGGTGCGGGCGGAAGTGCGGTGACACTCTGTGGAGGACGAGGAGTTGGCAGCTCTGGGGGAGCGCGAGGCGGCGGAGGGGCGCAGCATGCGGGCCTTCGCCCATGACGCCGTGATCGTGGCCATGGACGAGCACTCACGACTGTTCAACGAGGCGGCCGAGCACGTGCTGAGGGCCGGCGCCGAGCTGAACCGGAGGCTCGCCTGATGCACTACCTCACGGCCAGGACGCCTACCCGGACGTGTGGCAGAAGGCGGCGGCGCTCATGGAGTCGCTCGCCCGCAATCACGGGCTCGTGGACGGCAACAAACGCATCGCCTGGTACGCGACCTGGGTCTTCCTGCACATGAACGGCCATCCGCTCGATGCGGAATTCGACGTCGACGAGGCCGAGCGATTCGTGCTGGACGTGTGCCAAGGTGCCCTGGACGTACCCAAGATCGCGGCTCAGTTGCCGCGGTTCGCGCGCTGACTGTGACCTCGGTCCCACCCGTGGGCGACCCGGTCGCGTTCGGCCGTTGACGAGGCAGGCGCGCCGGTAGGGTGGCCCGGTTGTCATACGTAGCCGAGCCGCCCGACCCCCTTCTGTACGGAGACCGTGACTACCACCGCCGCTTCCTCGACGCACTCCCACCACCTCTCGCCCGCCTTCCCCGGCAGGGCCCCCTGGGGTACCGCCAGCAGGCTGCGTGCCTGGCAGCAGGGGGCGATGGAGAAGTACATCCAGGAGCAGCCACGCGACTTCCTGGCCGTCGCCACGCCCGGCGCCGGCAAGACGACCTTCGCGCTCACCCTCGCCTCCTGGCTGCTGCACCACCACGTCGTGCAGCAGGTCACCGTGGTCGCGCCGACCGAGCACCTGAAGAAGCAGTGGGCGCAGGCCGCGGCCCGGATAGGGATCAAGCTCGACCCCGAGTACAGCGCGGGCCCGCTCGGCAAGGACTACGACGGCGTCGCCGTCACGTACGCCGGTGTCGGCGTGCGCCCCATGCTGCACCGCAACCGCGTCGAGCAGCGCAAGACCCTCGTCATCCTCGACGAGATCCACCACGCCGGTGACTCCAAGTCCTGGGGCGAGGCGTGCCTGGAGGCCTTCGAGCCCGCGACCCGCCGGCTCGCGCTGACCGGTACGCCGTTCCGCTCCGACACCAACCCCATCCCCTTCGTGACGTACGAGGAGGACAACGCCGGCATCCGGCGCTCCGCCGCCGACTACACCTACGGCTACGGCAACGCGCTCGCCGACCACGTCGTCCGGCCGGTGATCTTCCTGTCCTACAGCGGCCAGATGCGCTGGCGCACCAAGGCCGGTGACGAGATCGCCGCCCGGCTCGGCGAGCCGATGACCAAGGACGCGGTCAGCCAGGCCTGGCGCACCGCCCTCGACCCGCGCGGCGAGTGGATGCCGAGCGTGCTGCGCGCCGCCGACCAGCGGCTGACCGAGGTCAGGAAGGCCATCCCGGACGCCGGCGCCCTCGTCATCGCCTCCGACCAGGACTCGGCGCGCGCGTACGCCAAGCTGATCCGGGAGATCACCGGGACGAAGGCGACGGTCGTACTGTCCGACGACGTCGGCGCCTCGAAGCGGATCGACGACTTCAGCGAGAGCAACGACCGCTGGATGGTCGCCGTGCGCATGGTGTCCGAGGGCGTCGACGTGCCCCGGCTCGCCGTGGGCGTGTACGCGACGACCATCTCGACCCCGCTGTTCTTCGCCCAGGCCGTCGGGCGTTTCGTACGGTCCCGGCGGCGCGGCGAGACCGCGTCCGTGTTCCTGCCGACCGTGCCCGACCTGCTGACCTTCGCCAACGAGATGGAGAAGGAACGGGACCACGCCCTCGACAAGCCGAAGAAGGAGGGCGAGGAGGATCCGTACGCCGAGTCCGAGAAGGAGATGGACGAGGCGAACAAGGAGCAGGACGAGGACACCGGCGAGCAGGAGCAGTTCTCCTTCGAGGCGCTGGAGTCCGAGGCCGTCTTCGACCGGGTGCTGTACGACGGCGCCGAGTTCGGCATGCAGGCGCACCCGGGGAGCGAGGAGGAGCAGGACTACCTCGGCATCCCGGGGCTGCTGGAGCCCGACCAGGTGCAGATGCTGTTGCAGAAGCGGCAGGCGCGGCAGATCGCGCACAGCCGCAAGAAGCCGGACAGCGAGGCGGACCTGCTGGAGCTGCCGGCGGAGCGGCGGCCGGTCGTCAGCCACAAGGAGATGATGGAGCTGCGCAAGCAGCTCAACACGATGGTCAGCGCGTACGTCCACCAGAGCGGCAAGCCGCACGGGGTGATCCACACCGAGCTGCGGCGGGTGTGCGGGGGGCCGCCGAGCGCGGAGGCGACGGCGGGGCAGCTGAGGCAGAGGATCGCGAAGGTGCAGGAGTGGGCGACGCGCATGCGGTGACGCTCCGCTGGGGTGCCCATTTTTTCCCACCCACCCACCCGACTCGGTAGGTCGCGAGCCCACCGCAACGGGGCTCCGCCCCGGACCCCGGACCAGCCGCGCGTTGCCCCCTGACCCGGCCCCCGCCCCGGGCTTTGCCACGGGCCCCGGTATGGGCTTCGCCCCGGATCCCGGCTCGGACTTCGCCCCGGCTCCGGCTTCGCCCCGGCCCCCGGCTCGGACTTCGCCCCGGGCCCGGCATGGGGCTTTGCCCCGGCCCCCGGACCGGCCGTGCGTTGCTCCCTGCCCCGGCCCCCGCCCCGGGCTTTGCCACGGGCCCCGGTATGGGTTTCGCCCCGGCCCCCGGCTCGGACTTCGCCCCGGGCCCGGCATGGGGCTCTGCCCCGGCCCCCGGACCGGCCGTGCGTTGCTCCCTGCCCCGGCCCCCGCCCCGGGCTTTGCCCTGGACCTCGGTATGGGTTTCGCCCCGGCCCCCGGCTCGGACTTCGCCCCGGGGTTCTGCCCCGGGCCCCGGCGCGGGCTTCGCCCCGGCCGTCGGTATGGGCTTAGCTCTGGGGCCCGGCTCGGGCTTTGCCCCGGATCCTGGCGCGGGCTTTGCCCCGGCCCCCCTGTGCCCACCCTCCCCGCCGCCCCAGTGGCGCGGCTGTCTGCGGGTACGTGGTGGTGGCGGATTGGTTTTTGGGTGTGGGTTGTGTGGGGTCGGTCGCGCAGTTTCTCGCGCCCCTGGGGGGTGCGGCGCCGTTGGTTGTGGAAGCGGCGGTGCTTGTGCCGACTCAGGGGCGCGGGGAACTGCGCGAGGAACCACGATGGACCCGCACCCGGACGCGCGCCTGTACTCCGATGGCGCCCCCTGCCAGGCATGGGCGCAGCCCCCATGTTCATGGGGTGCAAGTTCATGGGGCATGTGCGTATCCGGACGAATGCAGGCAGGCCGGATCTGGTCTTGCCCGGATTCTGGACCGAGACTTCCGCTCAGCGAACCTGCTTCGCTACTGTCCGGCTACGCACACGCCCCGTGGCAGCGCCGCCGCGGAGCGCAGCCGTGAAGCGACATTGGTCCGGAGCCGCCGGGCCGTCCTGCCGATCGGCGGCCTCTGAAGCGCGTCGCCGACGGGACTCGGCGACGCATATGTCGCTCGGGGGGCGCCGACCTCACCGCAAAAGGAGTGGGCGTCGTGACCGCGGAGACCTCCCAGACGCTCGACCGGGGACTACGTGTCCTCAAACTGCTGGCCGACACCGACCACGGGCTGACCGTCACCGAGCTTTCCCACAAACTGGGCGTGAACCGGACCGTCGTGTACCGGTTGCTCGCCACGCTGGAGCAGCACGCGCTCGTACGACGTGACCTGGGCGGCCGGGCCAGGGTCGGGCTCGGGGTACTGCGTCTCGGCCACCAGGTGCATCCGCTGGTACGGGAGGCCGCACTGCCCGCGCTGCGCTCCCTCGCCGAGGACATCGGGGCGACGGCGCACCTGACCCTTGTGGACGGCACCGAGGCGCTCGCCGTCGCCGTGGTCGAGCCGACCTGGACCGACTACCACGTGGCCTACCGGGCCGGTTTCCGCCATCCGCTGGACCGCGGCGCCGCCGGCCGGGCGATCCTCGCCGCACGGCGCTCGCGACCGGCCGACCCCGGGTACACGCTCACCCACGGTGAGCTGGAGGCCGGGGCGAGCGGAGCCGCGGCCCCCCTCGTCGGGGTGACCGGTGTCGAGGGCAGCGTCGGCGTCGTCATGCTCGCGGACTCCGTCCCGGAGAGGGTCGGGCCCAGGGTGGTGGATGCCGCCAGGGAGGTCGCCGAAGCCCTCCGCTGAGGATCATCGAGCGAGGGCCGCAGCGACGGGACCTGTACACCGGCGGCACAGGAGGCACACGGGGCGCGCGTTAATGTGATCCCGTGCTCTCACGTCTCACGCGTCCCCAGGCCGTTGCCGCCTGCGCCCTGCCCGTCGTGGCCCTGCTCGCCACGGCGGCGTTCGCGCCGCTGCCGTTCGCGGTGGCGCAGCCGGGGATGACCGCGAACGTGCTCGGTGAGAACAGGGGCACCCCGGTGATCACCGTCTCCGGAGCGCCCACCCGCACACCGAGCGGGCAGCTGCGGATGACGACGATCGAGGCGACCGGACCGGACACGAACGTGCGCCTCGGGGACGTACTGGGCAACTGGTTCCGCACCGACCGGGCGGTCATGCCGCACGACTCGGTCTACCCGACGGGCAACGACGTCAAGGAGATCGAGAAGCACAACGCCCAGCAGATGCGGCAGTCCCAGGACGCGGCGACCCAGGCGGCCCTGAAGTACCTGGACCTGAAGGCGGACCACGTCAAGGTCACGCTGAAGCTCGCGGACGTGGGCGGGCCCAGCGCGGGGCTGCTGTTCACCCTGGGGATCATCGACAAGCTGGACGGCGACGGCAGCGGCGGCGACCTCACGGGCGGCCGGACCATCGCCGGTACGGGCACGATCGACGCCGACGGCAAGGTCGGCGCGGTCGGCGGGGTGGCGCTGAAGACGCAGGCCGCGCGGCGGGACGGCGCGACCGTCTTCCTGGTGCCGAAGGCGGAGTGCGCCGATGCCAGGTCCGAGCTGCCCAAGGGGCTGCGGCTGATCCCGGTCACCACGCTGAAGAGCGCGGTGGACTCCCTGGTGGCGCTGGAGAAGGGGAAGGGCTCGGTACCGAGCTGTTAGGCGAGCGCCGGGCTGTTGGGCGAGCGCCGGGCTGTTGGGCGACCGCCCGGCCGCTGGGCGAGCGCCGGGCTGTCAGGCGACCGCCGGCTTCGGGGTGGCCGCGAGCCGCAGGCCGACCTCTACGAGAGTCCAGCCGACGCGGGTGCGCAGTTCGACCGGGGACTTCACTTCGGCGGCCAGCCGGTGGGCGTCGGCCCGTGCGCGCAGGTCGGCGGCGTGCTGCCGGGCGAGCTGGAACTGGGTGTGCATGGCGTGCCCTTTCAGTCCGTCTCTACGGGGAACAGGTGCGTGTGAATGCGTACTTGCTCGGAGCCGGGGGTGTCCTTGCCGAGGGCGCGGACCCGGTAGTCCTCGATCAAGGCGTGCATCTTCTGGACGAGCTCGTCGGAGAGCTCGGGTGTGAGCCGGAACGTCGCGTTGCTCATGTCGGCGGCGCGTGACCACTCCTCGGACCAGCGCTCCCGGGTGCTGAGCCAGGTGGACAGCTCGCGGGCGTGGGTGTTCGCGATCTCGTGGAGGTACATCTCGGCCATGCCCCGGAGCTCGGGGCCGGCGCTCTTGAACTCGTCGGCGTCGAAGACGATTCCCTGGTCCACCGCCCTCCACCACCGCTCCCGGCCCTTGCCGGACTCCGGGGCGTCCTCGATGAAGCCGTGGGCGGCGAGCTGACGCAGGTGGTAGCTGGTCGCGCCGCTGGACTCGCCGAGCCGTGCGCCCAGTTGGGAGGCGGTGGCGGGGCCGTGGTGCCGCAGGGCGTCCAGCAGCTGCATGCGCAGCGGGTGGGCCAGTCCTCTCAGCGAACGGGCGTCCAGCTGGCGGACCTTGCGCTCCTGCGGTTCCTCCGTCATGCGTACAAAGATAGCTATGCAAAGAGTCCTTTGCAACACTCTCTTTGCATCAACTCCCTTGGAAGTCCCCGGTGTTCCCGGCGTTTCCGGTGTTTCCGGCGTTCCCCGCACCCCCGTCGCCATCCCCGGCCGCCTGCTCCACCAGCGGGATGATCCGCAGCGGGACGGGGTTCTCCATGACGATCGCCGTGGACGCCCGGACGATGCCCTCGAAGCCGACCACCCGGTCGATCACCCGCTGGAGATCGGCGTTGGAGCGGGCCACCAGCCGGCACAGCATGTCCCCGCTGCCCGTGGTCGTCAGCAGCTCCAGCACCTCAGGCACGGTCGCCAAGTGCGCCCGGACATCGGCACCTTGACCCTGCCGGATCTGCAGCGTCGCGAACGCGGTGACCGGGTAGCCGAGGGCCGCCGGGTCCACCTGGGGCCCGAACCCGCGGATGACCCCGTTCGACTGAAGGCGGTCGAGGCGCGCCTGGACCGTCCCGCGCGCGACCCCCAGCCGCCGGGACATCTCCAGCACCCCGATGCGCGGCTCGCGTGCGAGCAGCACGATGATCCGCCCGTCCAGTCGGTCGATCGCCATGGCCGCTCCCAGGGATGGTCATCCTGTACAGAAAGTCCGGCGGAACCGCCGTACGGCTGAACACATTGCCCAGCGAATACGCAAACTATTGCGCACCTTGCAGACCGGGGCCACCCTTCGGCTATGACGCAGACCACGCAGCACACTCCCGACGAGACCGTCCGGCAGGCCGACCCCTTCCCGGTCAAGGGAATGGACGCGGTCGTCTTCGCCGTGGGCAACGCCAAGCAGGCGGCGCACTACTACTCCACCGCCTTCGGCATGAAGCTCGTCGCGTACTGCGGCCCGGAGAACGGCACCCGCGAGACCGCGAGTTACGTGCTGGAGAACGGCTCCGCCCGGTTCGTGTTCACCTCGGTCGTCAGGCCGGCCACCGCCTGGGGCGAGTTCCTCACCCGGCACGTGGCCGAGCACGGCGACGGCGTCATCGACCTGGCCATCGAGGTCCCGGACGCGCGCGCCGCCCACGCCTACGCCGTCGAGCACGGCGCCCGCTCCGTCGAGGAGCCGTACGAGCTGAAGGACGAGAACGGCACCGTCGTCCTCGCCGCGATCGCCACCTACGGCGAGACCCGCCACACCCTGGTCGACCGCTCCGGCTACGACGGCCCCTACCTGCCCGGCTACGCCGCCGCCGACCCGATGGTCGAGCCGCCCGCCCAGCGCACCTTCCAGGCCGTCGACCACTGCGTCGGCAACGTCGAACTCGGCCGGATGAACGAGTGGGTCGGCTTCTACAACAAGGTCATGGGCTTCACGAACATGAAGGAGTTCGTGGGCGACGACATCGCCACCGAGTACAGCGCGCTGATGTCGAAGGTCGTCGCGGACGGCACCCTCAAGGTCAAGTTCCCGATCAACGAGCCCGCGATCGCCAAGAAGAAGTCCCAGATCGACGAGTACCTGGAGTTCTACGGCGGCGCCGGTGTCCAGCACATCGCGCTGAACACCAACGACATCGTGCGCACCGTCCGCACCATGCGCGCGGCCGGAGTCCAGTTCCTCGACACCCCGGACTCCTACTACGACACCCTCGGCGAGTGGGTCGGCGACACCCGCGTGCCCGTCGACACCCTGCGCGAGCTGAAGATCCTCGCCGACCGCGACGAGGACGGCTACCTGCTGCAGATCTTCACCAAGCCGGTCCAGGACCGCCCGACCGTGTTCTTCGAGATCATCGAGCGCCATGGCTCGATGGGCTTCGGCAAGGGCAACTTCAAGGCGCTGTTCGAGGCGATCGAGCGGGAGCAGGAGAAGCGGGGCAACCTGTAGGGCCCCTGTAGGGCCTACCGGGGCGCCGGTGGGGGACCGGCTCGTCCGGTGGCCTACTGGGGGACCGGCTCGTCCGGTACGTCGCCGAGCTCCCGCAGCGCGGACCTCGCCGCGGGAGCCTGCAACGGCGAGAAGTACGGATTGATCTGCAGCGCCTCCTTGAGATGCCGCCGCGCCGACGAGTCCTGGTCCAACTCGCGCTCGATGATCCCCCGGTGGAACACGTACAGCGCGCTGCGCACCCCGCCGCCCTTCGTCTTGTCCGTCGCGGTCTCGGCGTAGGTCAGCGCCTCCTCGTCGTCGCCCGCGCGGTGCAGCGCCCAGCCCAGGGCGTCGGCCACCTCGATCCCGGGCTGGCGCCGCCACTCATCCTCCAGTTGCAGCACCGCCTCCTGCGGGTCCCCGTGGTCCGCCTCCAGCTGCCCGAGCAGCAGGTCCTCGTCGACCCCGCCTGCCTCGGCCACCTGCGCCCGCTCGCGCAGCACGTCGTACTGCCGCTCGGCGTCCCGGTTCATCCCCAGCGACTCGTACAACTCGCCCAGCTCCAGGGCGTACCGGGGATCCGGCTGCTTGCCGGACGCCGCCTGGTACGCGGCCAGCGCCTGCGAGGTGCGGCCCATCGCGGCCAGCGTCCGGCCCTGCCCGGCCGCCGCCGCCCGCTGCCCGGGGTCCAGCCGCCCGGCGGCCTCGAAGTGCCGCAGCGCGTCCGACAGGTCGCCCCGCTCCCAGGCCAGCTGCCCGAGCCCCGTCAGACAGGCGGCCTGCTCCGCGGGGGTGCGGGCGGCCGACGCCGCGTCCGTCAGCTGGGCCACCGCGTCCTCGCGCCAGCCCCGGTCCCGGTAGACGGCCGAGGCCCGTGCCATCACCGCGGGCCGGGTGGCCGCGTCGGTCTTCAGCCCCATCAGCTTGTCCAGCGTGGAGCGCGCGTTCTTGTAGTCGCCGAGCCCGGTGTAGGCGTCGATCAGCGGCGGATACGCCGTCCACTGCTTCGGCGTCAGCTCCATGAGCTGCTCGCCGTACTCCTTGGCCTGCGGAAAGTCCCGCCGGGCGTTCGCCAGCGCGGCCATCCCGCCCAGCGCCGCCGCCCGGTCCGCGTCACGCAGGTCCTGGACCTCCAGCGCGGCCCGCAGTGCCCGCTCGGCCTTCGGATAGTCCGCGGTGTCGGCGCTCTGGCGCCCCTGCTCCACATAAGCGGTCCCCAGCACCGCCCAGGCCCGCGCGTTGTGCGGCTGCGCCTGTACCGTCCTCTCCTGCCGGGCGATGAGCGCCGCCAGGTCGGGCAGCGCGGCAGGCACCCCGGCGGTGACCGTCGTCAGCGCCTGCGTCCGCGGGCCCGCCGCCGGTCTCGGAGCGGGAGCGGGAGGCAGGACCCGGTGCCGTTCCTGCGCGGGCATCAGGATCAGCACCGCACCCGCCGCGGTGCTGCCCGCCGCCGCCGTGACCAGGGTCCAGCGCACCCAGCGCGGCCGGCGCCGGGGACGGCGCGGTTCGGGCGACTCGGCCACCAGGGACGTACCGGGGACCGAGTGACCGTATTGTCGGTTCTCCATACCGCTCACTGTGCGTCAGTACGACGAGCGCGTCCGGGCGGCCCAAGGGTGGCGCGACGGGGTTCACACCGATGGCCCCGAGTGCGACGCTGTGATCATGAGTCGCATCGAAGCGCCCCGCGACGAGAGCGCACACACCGGTAGCCTCACCGACCGGCTCCTGGCCGGCCTGCCCCCCGAGGCGGTCCTGACCGACCCCGACGTCACCGCCTCCTACGCCAATGACATGGCGAGTTTCTGCCCGGCCGGCGCCCCCCGCGTCGTCGTGCTGCCGCGCACGGTCGAACAGGTCCAGCACGTCATGCGCACCGCCTCCGAGCTGCGCGTACCGGTCGTCCCGCAGGGCGCCCGCACCGGTCTGTCCGGCGGTGCCAACGCCACCGACGGCTGCATCGCGCTGTCCCTCACCAAGATGGACCGCATCCTGGAGATCAGCCCGGTCGACCGCATCGCCGTCGTCGAGCCCGGCGTCATCAACGCCACCCTCTCCCACGCGGTCGAGGAACACGGCCTGTACTACCCGCCGGACCCCTCCAGCTGGGAGATGTGCACGATCGGCGGCAACATCGGCACGGCCTCGGGCGGGCTGTGCTGCGTGAAGTACGGCGTGACCGCCGAGTACGTCCTCGGCCTGGACGTCGTCCTCGCCGACGGCCGGCTGATGTCCACCGGCCGCCGCACGGCCAAGGGCGTGGCCGGCTACGACCTCACCCGGCTCTTCGTCGGCTCCGAGGGCTCGCTCGGCATCGTCGTACGGGCCGTGCTCGCCCTGAAACCCAAGCCGCCGCGGCAGCTGGTGCTCGCCGCCGAGTTCCCCTCCGCGGCCACCGCCTGCGACGCCGTGTGCCGGATCATGGAGGGCGGTCACGGACCCTCCCTCCTCGAACTGATGGACCGTACGACCGTCAAGGCGGTCAACGACCTCGCCCGCATGGGCCTGCCGGAGACCACCGAGGCGCTGCTGCTCGCCGCCTTCGACACCCCGGACCCCCGTGCCGACCTGGCCGCCGTCGGCGCCCTGTGCGAGGCCGCCGGAGCCACCCAGGTGGTGCCCGCCGAGGACGCCGCCGAGTCCGAACTCCTGCTGCAGGCCCGGCGGCTCTCGCTGACCGCGCTGGAGGCGGTCAAGGGCACGACGATGATCGACGACGTCTGCGTGCCCCGCTCCAGGCTCGGGGAGATGCTGGAGGGGGTCGAGCGGATCGCCGGGAAGTTCGGGCTGACCATCGGGGTGTGCGCCCACGCCGGCGACGGCAACACGCATCCCACCGTCTGCTTCGACGCCCAGGACGCCGACGAGTCCCGGCGGGCCCGCGAGTCCTTCGACGAGATCATGGCCCTCGGCCTCGAACTCGGTGGGACCATCACCGGCGAGCACGGCGTGGGCATGCTGAAGAAGGAGTGGCTGGCGCGGGAGATCGGCCCGGTCGGGGTGGAGATGCAGCGGGCGGTCAAGCAGGTCTTCGATCCGCTCGGCATCCTCAACCCGGGCAAGCTGTTCTGACCCCTCGCGCGCGCCCGTCACTACGTCCGTCACCACCCCCGGCGCTGCGCCCGGCACTGCGCCGGTCACTGCGCGAGCAGCTGGTCGAGCGCGTCGTCGATCCCCAGTTGCTCGCCCTCCGTGCCCGGGGGCACCGCCCGCAGCGTGCGCTCCAGCCAGGCGGACACCTGCGGCGTCGGAGCCTCCAGCAGGGCGTCGCCGTCGGGCGAGCTGAGCGCCATCAGCACGGCACTGCGCCCGTCGGCCTTGGTCGGCCAGACCCGCACGTCCCCGTGCCCGCACGGCCGGAACACCCCCTCGACCAGGAGTTCGCGGGCGAACGTCCAGTTGACGGGGGACTCGGAGTTGATGTGGAACATGATGTGGACCGCGTAGGGGTCGTCGGAGCGGTAACTGAGCCTGGCCGGGACCGGGACGCTCCGCTCGGGAGACAGGATGAGCTTCAGTTCGAGCTCGCGCTCCACCACCGTGTGCTGCATGACCTGCGTTTCCTCTCTGGCCGGGGCCGCTCGGAGTGGGCCCGTGCCAGGAGAGAGGGGGCAGGGGCGCGGTCATTACGTGGATTCCGGGAAGTTTTTTTCGCGGAGGTGTGCGCGAAGGTGCCCGCGGACGTGGGGGAGATGTGCGCGAAGGTGTTCACCGACGTGGGGGAGACGTGCGCGAAGGTGTTCACCGACGTGGGGGAGACGTGCGCGGTGTTGCCCGGAAAGGGGCGGGTCCGGCAGGACTGGAGGTGGCGGAGGCCCGCGTCTGATAGATGTGGAGGCCTCTTTCCCACCTCCGAGCAGATACGGGACGACGGACATGAGCGCCCCAACCCCGGCACCGGGTGACGACAGGCCCCGCGAGGGCTACTACCCGGACCCTTCCATCCCCGGCTACGTCCGGTACTGGAACGGCGCCTCCTGGGTGCCGGGCACCAGCAGGCCGGCGCCGAAGGACGGCGAGCCGCTCGCCCCGCCGCCGGGCGTCCGTCCCGCCGCCCCGGCCGTGGAGGAGACGGGCCCGCACTTCTTCGACGAGGACCCGCAGCCGGGTCCCTCCGGGCAGCAGCAGGCCTGGGCCGTCGACCCGCGGATCCCCGCGGAGCCCGCCGGCCACGACCCCGGTGCGGAGCCCGTCCCCGCGGGGGAGGACCCCGCCGGCGACCCCGGCGGCACGTTCGTCTTCCGCCGCCCGGTCCAGGGCCCCGCGGCCGTCCAGGACGAGGGGACGATGACGTTCCGCGCGACGCCGGGCCCACAGCCCGGGGGCCCGGCGGCCTCCGGCACGCCCGGCTTCGGCGCGCACGGCGCCGACCCGCGCTCGGCGGACTCCGGCCCGGCCTTCGGCCCGCAGACGTCCGGTCCCGGTGCCGCCCAGGGTTCCGGCGCGGCGGCTGCGGCTGCGGCGGGACCGGGTACGGGTGGACCGGGTGCGGCGGGCCCAGGCGCGGGTGGCTTCGGACCGGCGGCAAGCGGTCCCGGCGCACAGGGTCGCGGCGCTCAGGGCCCCGGCGTACAGGGTCAGGGTGCTCAGGGTCCGGTCGCTCAAAGTCCCGGCGCGCACGGTGCAGGCGCTCAGGCGCACGGCGCGGTGGCCTCGGGCGGGTTCGGGGCGCAGGGGCCCGTCGGGGCGCCCGCCGCGCAGTCCGGACCGCCCGCCGCGGCCTCGGGGTTCGCCCCCGGGAGCGCCGCGGCTGCCCGGGGCGCGACCGCCCCGCCTCCGGGGACCTCCGCGGCCTCCGCCGTGGCCCCCTCGGTGCCCCAGCAGGGCGGCCCGCAGCCGGGTGCCTCCGCTCCGGTGACCTCGGGTCCCGGCGGCGGTCAGGCCTCCTGGGCGCAGCAGGTGCACCAGCTGGCCGGCGGCGCGGACGAGCAGTCCGTGGCGCCGTGGAAGCCGGTCGTGGAGGACCCGTTCCAGGCGGTGGCCCAGCTCCAGGCCTCGGCCCGCCCGGCCGGTCTCGGCAGGCGTCTGGCCGCCCGCCTGATCGACAGCGTGGTCCTCGGCGCGGTGACGGCCGCCGTCGCGGTCCCGCTCGGCACCGGCGCGCTCGACCACGTCCAGCACAAGATCGACGAGGCCAGGCTGTCCGGCCGTACCGTCACCGTCTGGCTGCTCGACGGCACCACCGGCACCGCCCTCGGCATCGTCCTCGCCGTGCTCCTCCTCTTCGGCGTCGTGTACGAGGTGCTGCCCACCGCCAAGTGGGGCCGCACCCTGGGCAAGAAGCTGTGCGGTGTGGACGTGCGGGACATCGAGGGCCACGAGCCGCCGACGTTCGGCGCGGCCCTGCGCCGCTGGCTGGTATACAGCATTCCGGGCCTGCTCGGCATCGGGATCGTCGGCGTGCTGTGGTGCCTGTTCGACCGGCCCTGGCACCAGTGCTGGCACGACAAGGCGGCCCACACCTTCGTCGCGGGCTGACCGGTTCGTCGGTACCTTCGTCGCGGGCTGACCGGTACGTCGGTTGCTGACCGGGTCCCGTTCGTCCCCCCGTCCGTCCCCCGTACGGCCGCCCTGGACATGCGGGACCGGGGCGGCCGGGATGCACTCGGGCCATGAGCAGTGAACCGCCCCCCGGACCCGGAGAGCCGTCCCCCGAGGACGACCCGTTCCAGAAGCGGCCCCCGTCGGACCGGGGGTCGGGCTCGCCGTACGACACCCCGTACGGATCCCAGCAGCCCCCGCCCGGCGGCCCCCCTCCGCCCGGCGGCCCCCCTCCGCCCGGCGGACCGCCCCCGCCGCCGCCCCCGGGCGGTGAACAGCCGCCCCCCTACGGCGGCCAGGAGCCCCCGCCGTACGGCGGTCAGCAGCCGCCTCCGCCCGGCGGCGGTCCGTACGACACCGGCGGCCCCTACGGCGGTGGTGGCCCCGGCGGTCCGGGCGGTTACCCCGCCGACCCCCTCGCCGGCATGCCCCCGCTCGCCGACAGCGGCAAGCGCACCCTCGCCCGCATCATCGACATGATCCTCGTGGGCATCGTCGTATGGCTGCTCACCTGGGCGTTCGGGGTCCACGAGTACACGGTGGACGGGGACCGGATCGAGGCCGGCAAGTCCTTCGCGCAGTCCGTCGTCGCCGCGGTCCTCTACATCGCCTACGACACGATCCTGATCGCGAAGACGGGGCAGACCCTCGGCAAGAAGTGGCTCGGCATGCGGGTGGCGGACCTGACCGACGGCTCGACCCCCTCCATGCGGACCTCGCTGCTGCGCGCGCTGGTGCTGTGGGTGCCGTTCGCCTTCTGCTGCGCCTGTATCTGGACCGCGATCTGCGGCGGCTGGAGCTACTTCGACAAGCCGTACAAGCAGGGTCTGCACGACAAGGCGGCCAAGACGGTGGTGGTCAGCACCGCTTGAGCCCCGGGCGGCAGAGGCCGCCGCACGCGTGAGCGGCGGGTCCGTGCGTCATGCCGGACCCGCCGCTCACGCGTATGCCCGTTCATGGGTATGCCCGTTCACGCGTATGCCCGCCGGGTTCGCCCGCCGGGTTCGTCCTTCGGGCGTGCCCTTCGGGCGTGCCCTTCGGGACCTCAGGACGCCGTCGGTTCGCGCACGGGCTCGGACGTCGCGGCCACGGGCTTGCGCGGTGCGGGCACCAGTGCGGTGTCCGGGGTGGCCGTGGGCTCCGCCTGCGACGTGGCCGGGCGGGACCGGGGCAGGGGGACGGTCATGGCCACGAGCAGCCCGAGGGCGAGTGCGGCCACGGCGATGACCGCGACTCCTAGGCCCGAACCGGTCTCGGACAGCAGCAGCATGGCGAGCGTCGAGAAGATCACGGTGCACGAACCGTAGGCGAGCTGTGCGGCAGTCGGACGGGGCATGGCAATCGTGTCCTCGGGAGATGAAGAGGGGGGGCGCCGTTCGATTCTCCTGGCATACGCGTCTCTTGGCGTGCATGCCCGAGCGGGACGCGCGGTAAGCGTGACCTAACCCACGGCGCCGGTGCACAGGGGGCGCACGGAGTCATGCCGCCCGGCAAGTGCCGGTGGCCACGCGCCGGTTGGCCGGTCCTCTGCGGTCCGTAAAGCGAACACCACCTCCGCATAGTGCACTTGTACACGTCAAGTCAAGATCTGTCTTTTCCCCTAAACCTCTAGTCAAATGTCGTCACTTGACTACACGCGTTCATCAGGCGCCCACGGATCCGGCACGCCCAGGACCCTTCCTTCCGTGCGCGCGACGCGGGGGAGGAACTCAAGTGACCAGCAGACCCTGGACGTTCAGAGCGGCCGCGATCGGTGTGACGCTCGCGGCCGCCTCGGCCACGTTCGCCACCTTCGCGGTGGCCGAGGCGAACACGGCGGCGAACCCCGCCGCCGTGGACCGGCAGGACCCGCTGTCGAAGCAGAGGGAAGACGACTTCGACGGCCCGCTGAGCAAGACCCAGGAAGCTCAGCGGCAGGAAGCGCTCAACGAGGTCATATCCGGCAAGGCCACGGTCAAGAACCGTGGCGGTTCGCACGTCGTCCAGCTCAAGGGCAAGAAGGGCGACAGCAAGTACGTCGAACTCGGCCGCGAGAAGACCGACAAGATCTTCACGATCCTGGTCGAGTTCGGCGACCAGACGGACAGCCGCTACGGCGGGACCCCCGGCCCGCAGCACAACGAGATAGCCGCGCCCGACCGTACGAAGGACAACAGTACGGACTGGCGGGCGGACTACGACCAGAAGCACTACCAGGACCTGTACTTCGGCACCGGCACCGGCACCGAGTCGCTGAAGAAGTACTACGAGAAGCAGTCCTCCGGCCGCTACTCGGTCGACGGCGAGGTGACCGACTGGGTCAAGGTCCCCTACAACGAGGCCCGTTACGGCTCCAACGCCGCCGGTGACTCGGCTGCCTGGTACGCGGTCCGGGACGGCGTCAACGCCTGGGTCGCCGAGCGCGAGGCCGCCGGTGACACCGCGGCCGAGATCCACGCCGAACTCGCCAAGTTCGACCAGTGGGACCGCTACGACCACGACGGCGACGGCGACTTCAACGAGCCCGACGGCTACATCGACCACTTCCAGATCGTGCACGCCGGCGAGGACGAGTCCGCGGGCGGCGGCGCCCAGGGCACGGACGCCATCTGGGCCCACCGCTGGTACGCCTTCGGCACCGACGCCGGCGCCACCGGACCGGACGACAACAAGCTCGGCGGCACCCAGGTCGGCGACTCCGGCATCTGGGTCGGCGACTACACCATCCAGCCGGAGAACGGCGGACTCGGCGTCTACGCCCACGAGTACGGCCACGACCTCGGCCTGCCGGACGAGTACGACACCAACGGCGGCGAGAACTCCACCGGGTTCTGGACGCTGATGTCGTCCGGCTCCTGGCTGGGCACGGGCAAGGAGGCCATCGGCAACCTGCCCGGTGACATGAACGCCTGGGACAAGCTCCAGCTGGGCTGGCTCGACTACGACACGGCCAAGGCCGGCGTGAACTCCTGGCACAAGCTGGGCGTGGCCGAGTACAACACCAAGCACAAGCAGGCGCTGGTCGTCACGCTGCCCGACAAGGCCGTCACCACCGAGGTCGTCACCCCGGCCCAGGGCGCGACCCAGTGGTGGAGCGGCAGCGGCAACGACCTGAAGAACACGCTGACCCGGTCGGTCGACCTCACCGGCAAGTCCTCGGCCACGCTGTCCCTGGACGGCTGGTACGACATCGAGGCCGACTACGACTACCTCTACACCGAGGTGTCGACCGACGGCGGCGCCAACTGGACGGCCCTCGACGGCACGGTCGACGGTCAGCCGATCCCGCGTGACGCCAGCGACAAGCCGGGGCTGACCGGTTCGGCCGACGCGTACGCGAAGCTGTCGTACCCGCTGGACGCCTACGCGGGCCAGAAGATCGACCTGCGTTTCCGCTACCAGACCGACGGCGGTGTGGCGCTGAAGGGCTTCGCGGCCGACGAGATCACGGTGACCGCCGACGGTGCGGCGCTGTTCTTCGACAACGCGGAGTCGGCGGACGCCGGTTGGAGCGCGACCGGGTTCTCCCGCATCGGCGCGTCCTTCACCAAGGACTACAAGCAGTACTACATCGCCGAGAACCGTCAGTACGTGTCGTACGACAAGACCCTGAAGGTCGGCCCGTACAACTTCGGCTTCTCCACGACCCGTCCGGACTGGGTGGAGCACATCCCGTACCAGAACGGCCTGTTGGTCTGGAAGTGGGACACCTCGCAGCCGGACAACAACACCGGCGACCACCCGGGCACCGGTCTGATCCTGCCGGTCGACTCGCACCCGGCGCTGCTGAAGTGGACCGACGGCACGCTGCTGCGCAACCGGTTCCAGGCGTACGACTCGCCGTTCTCGCTGGAGCGCACCGACGCGATCACGCTGCACAAGGCGGGCGTGCCGGTGCGGGTCGCGTCGCAGAAGGGGGTGTCGGTCTTCAACGACCACAGCAGCACCTACTACGACGCGTCGAACCCGGCCGCCGGCGTCAAGATCACTGACACCAACACCAAGATCAAGATCAAGAAGCAGGCGAAGGATGGCTCCACGATCGAGCTGGAAGTCGGCCCTGCGGTGAAGTAAGGGTTATTTCTGCAGGTCAGAAGCGTATCGGCGGTGACCCTCTGGCGGGTTGCCGCCGATCGTGTTTAGGTGCGTCCTGTGGATCGCTTATTGACACCGATCGAAGCGGGGATGTGACGCATGGCCGCAGGAGGCTTCAGCAAGCTGCCGAACGGCACGGTGGTGGTGGCACTGAATCTGCCGCATGTCGCCGACGGTTCGACCGTGGTGCGGGTGCTCGTCCATGCCCAGAACCGGGCGCGAGCACTGACCCGGCTCCGGAACCTCGGCCTCCGTGCGATCTACCTCCGGGGCAACTCCGCTCCGCCGACCCCGGATGAGATCACCGCGGTCCTGCACCATCCCGACGGCCTCATATGGCGCACCGCGCCCGACCACGGTGTCACCGTGACGGAACTGTGGCATCCGATCCGTGCCCTGCTGCGGAGGCCTGCGGTGGCTCGGCAGGGGTAGGGGGTGGGGGTGCGGGTGTGATTGTGGCTGCGGGTGCGTTGTGGCTTGTCGCGCAGTTCCCCGCGCCCCTAGGTTTACTGCCCCGGCCCGGAGCTGTTGTGTGGCTCTGGGTTGAGCATGGGTGCGCGGGTGCGATTGTGGCTGCGGGTTCGTCGTGGCTTGTCGCGCCCGCGCGGCGGAGCCGCAAATCGGTACAGCCCCGCGCCCCTAGGTTTGCTGCCGAGCCCGGCGTTGATTCGTGGCTCTGGGTTGAGCATCGGTACAGCCCCGTGGCCGGCGTTCCCCGGAGGGTCAGGTGTTGAGGACTGGTTTGCCGGTGAGGTTGATGCCGGCTTGGCGGAGGTCTTCGAGGGCGCGGTCGGTGGTGTCAGGGGAGACGCCGGCGGTCAGGTCGAGGAGGACCTGGGTGCGGAAGCCCTCTCTCGCGGCGTCCAGGGCGGTAGCCCGTACGCAGTGGTCGGTGGCTATGCCGACCACGTCGACCTCGGAGACGTGGCGGGCGCGCAGCCACTCCGCGAGGGGGACGCCGTTCTCGTCGGCGCCCTCGAAGCCGCTGTAGGCGGCCGAGTAGGCGCCCTTGTCGAAGACCGCGTCCACCGCGCCGGAGGCGACCGCGGGGGCGAAGTTGGGGTGGAAGCCGACACCCTCCGTACCGGCGACGCAGTGCGCGGGCCAGGAGCGGACGTAGTCGGGGTTGTCCGCGAAGTGCCCGCCCGGGGCGATGTGGTGGTCCCGGGTGGCGACCACGTGCTGGTAGCCCGCGCCCGCCGCCTGACCGATCAGCTCGGTGATGGCGGCGGCCACGTCGGCACCACCGGCCACCGCGAGGCTGCCCCCTTCGCAGAAGTCGTTCTGCACATCTACGACGATCAAGGCGCGACGCATGGTGGGTGTCCTTCGACTGTGGGCTAAGTAACTGAGCCTAGAGACTTCGCGGCCTTTACGGGAGGGGGCCTTCGCGGATACGGACGACGACCCTCTAGCTACCCGAGCCCAGGTGCACGTACTCCGTCGCAAGGACGGGTTCGCCCCGGGAGAGCTGGATCGCGGACAGCGGCAGGTTCGCCCGCGCCGCGATGTGCCGGTCCCGGGCCACGTCGAGGGGCTCGCGCGCGACGACCTCGCCGCCCTTGACCAGCTGGACCAGCAGCTGCCGGTCGACCAGCTCGTCCGGCACCGGCCCCGTGCCCACGACCTCGGCCTCGGCCACCCCCTCCGCGTCCAGCCGCCGCGCCGCCCACTTGCGCCCGCCCAGGGACGTCTTGCCGCTGGACGCCTTCTTCGCGACCGGCACCAGCGGCGCCGCCGGATCGGCCGACTCGGCCCGTGCGACCAGCTTGTAGACCATGGAGCAGGTCGGGTGCCCGGAGCCGGTCACCAGCTGGGTGCCGACGCCGTACGCGTCCACCGGGGCGGCGGCGAGCGAGGCGATGGCGTACTCGTCCAGGTCCGAGGTCACCACGATCTTCGTGCGGGTCGCGCCCAGCTCGTCCAGCTGCTGGCGCACCCGGTGGGCGACGAGCAGCAGGTCGCCGGAGTCGATGCGCACCGCGCCCAGCTCGGGCCCGGCCACCTCCACCGCCGTGCGGACCGCCTCGGCGACGTCGTAGGTGTCCACGAGCAGGGTCGTGCCCCGGCCCAGCGAGTCGACCTGGGCGCGGAAGGCGTCCCGCTCGTGGTCGTGCAGCAGGGTGAAGGCGTGCGCGGAGGTGCCGACGGTCGGGATGCCGTAGCGGAAGCCGGCCGCCAGGTCGGAGGTGGTGGCGAAGCCGCCGACGTACGCGGCGCGCGCGGCGGCCACGGCCGACAGCTCGTGGGTGCGGCGGGCGCCCATCTCGATCAGCGGCCGTCCCCCGGCGGCGGAGGACATCCGGGAGGCGGCGGCGGCGATCGCCGAGTCGTGGTTGAGGATGGAGAGGATCACGGTCTCCAGCAGCACGCACTCGGCGAAGGTGCCCTCGACCCGCAGGATCGGCGAACCCGGGAAGTACACCTCGCCCTCGGGGTAGCCCCAGACGTCACCGCTGAAGCGGTATCCGGCCAGCCAGTCGAGTGTTTCCTCGTCGACGATCTCCCGCTCGCGCAGGAAGGCGAGGACGTCCGCGTCGAAGCGGAAGTTCTCCACCGCGTCCAGGACCCGCCCGGTGCCCGCGACCACGCCGTAGCGGCGTCCGTCCGGCAGACGCCGGGTGAAGACCTCGAACACGCTGCGCCGTTCGGCCGTTCCGGCCTTCAGTGCGGCCCGCAGCATCGTCAGCTCGTACTGGTCCGTGAAGAGCGCCGTCGAGGGAACGTCCACCGGCAGCCCAAGGTCCGCCACGTTCACCGCATCCTCCCCAAATCCATGACATTCCGGGTACCCCGGGCCCGGCCGGGGTCCGGGGGCCGTCCCCCGGTGTGCAGCATGGCAGGCATCGTACCCCCATTTCGTCAGTGTGACGATTTGTCGAGCGCGTGGCAGCATGGGCACTGTGACGTCACCCGCGCCCGTAGAGATCGAACGCACCGAGACGGCGGAGGAGGTCTTCGCCGTACCCGAACCCGACGTCCCCTGGGTCACGATCGTGCACAACGACCCGGTGAACCTCATGAGCTACGTGACGTACGTCTTCCAGTCGTACTTCGGCTACACCAAGGACAAGGCCACCAAGCTCATGCTGGACGTCCACCACAAGGGCCGGGCGGTCGTCTCCAGCGGCACACGCGAGGAGATGGAACGCGACGTGCAGGCCATGCACGGCTACGGTCTGTGGGCCACCCTGCAGCAGGACCGGAAGTAGCGAAGCCACTCAGATGCCCGGACACTTCGAACCGCTCCCCGGCGGCGGCGCGGCCGTCGCGCTCGACGACGTCGAGATCTCCATCATCCGGTCGCTGGCGGTCCAGCTGCTGGAACTCATCGGCCCCGGCCCCGCCGAGGACGCCCCCGCCGACCCGCTCGCCGAACTGTTCGCCGAGGGTCCGAGCGAGCCGCCCGCCGACCCGGTGCTGCGCAGACTCTTCCCGGACGCCTACAGCGACCCGGAGAAGGCGCCCGACTCCCCGGCCCAGGCCGAGGAGCGGCGGGAGCACTCCGCCGAGTTCCGCCGCTACACCGAGAACGACCTGCGGGCCGGCAAGCGGGAGAACGCCCTCGCGGTGATCCGCTCGCTGGACGCGCTGGCCTCGGCGGCGGCCGACGGCGGCGCGGTCCTGAAGCTCACCCCGGACGAGTCCCGGCAGTGGCTCAGTGCGCTCAACGACCTGCGGCTCGCGATCGGCGCCCGGCTGGAGATCACCGACGAGGACGACACCGATCTGCTCTTCCGGCTCCCGGACGAGGACCCGCGCAAGCCGCTGGTGCTGGCCTATCTGTGGCTGGGCGGCCTACAGGAGACCCTCGTCTCCACTCTGACGGGCTGATTCCTGGCTCTGACGGGCTGACGTCCCGGCTCTGGCGTCGGACGTTCCGGCCCTGGTGGGCTGGCGTCCTGGCTCTGGCGTCGGACGTTCCGGCCCTGGTGGGCTGGCGTCCTGGCTCCGGCGGGCGGACGCTCCGGTTCTGACGGCTGACGTCGCGGCTCTGACGGCTGACGCCCGGCTCTGACGGCTGACGTCCCGGCTCTGGCGGGCGAACGCTCCGGTTCTGGCGGCTGACGCCCCGGCTTTGGCGGCTGACGCCCGGCTCTGACGGCTGACGTCCCGGCGCCCGTCGGCGTTCTGTCCCGCTTTGGGATGATTCCGCGTTCGCTCAGAGGACGCTCGAATCCGGATAACGATCGAGTCACTGTTACGGCCTGGTTTATGGCATTTGGGCGTTCTTTGTCCGGTTCTTCCTGTGCTATGCCCCACAAGTGCCGACTGTCCTGAATATTGCGGCCGTGATAAATCTTCACGACCGCCCGGAGGACACCACCCATGTCCTGCCGGGTGCGCCACCGAGCCGGCGATCGCCGGCCAGGCAACGGGCGGGTTCGCGAAATCCGCCCACTCCATCAATCCGGGGGGATCGAAACCCGATCCGAGGCCGACGAAGGGCCGCGGTTCGGCATGGAGAAAGGCGCACCACACATGACCTCTGAGAAGGTCACCGCTGCCCCTGAGGAGGGGTACGAGCGCGGGCTCGGCAGCCGACAGGTCCAGATGATCGCCATCGGCGGCGCCGTCGGCGTCGGCCTGTTCCTGGGAGCCGGGGCGAACATCGCCAAGGCCGGCCCCAGCCTCATCCTGATGTACGCCCTCGCAGGCGTGATCATCTTCTTCATCATGCGAGCGCTCGGCGAGCTGCTGCTCTACCGCCCGGTCTCCGGTTCCTTCGCGGAGTACTCCCGGGAGTTCCTGGGCCCGTTCTTCGGTTACTTCACCGGCTGGACGTACTGGCTGATGTGGGTCGTGACCGGTATGGCCGAACTGACGGCCGCCGCGATCTACGTCAACTACTGGTTCCCGTCCGTTCCGCAGTGGGTGACGGCACTGGTCTTCCTGGTCGTCCTGTTCGTGGCCAACCTGATCTCGGTGAAGCTGTTCGGCGAGATCGAGTTCTGGTTCTCCATGGTCAAGGTCACCGCCCTCGTCGGCATGATCGTGATCGGTCTCGGCGTGCTCACCTTCGGCTTCAGCGCCGCCGGTGACACCGCGAGCGTCTCCAACCTGTGGCAGTTCGACGGCTTCTTCCCCAAGGGCATCGGCTCCTCCCTGATGACCCTGCAGGGCGTCATGTTCGCCTACCTCGCCGTCGAGCTGGTCGGCGTCACCGCGGGCGAGTCCGAGGACCCGGAGAAGACCCTCCCGAAGGCGATCAACACCCTGCCCTGGCGCATCGCCCTGTTCTACGTCGGTGCCCTCACGGTCATCCTGTGCGTGGTGAAGTGGACCGAGTTCGCGGCGGGCGTCAGCCCCTTCGTGAAGGCCTTCGCCATGATCGGCATCCCGGCCGGCGCCGGCATCGTGAACTTCGTGGTGCTCACCGCGGCCCTGTCGTCCTGCAACTCGGGCATGTACTCCACCGGCCGCATGCTGCGCACCCTCGCGGACAACGGCGAGGCGCCGCGCGTCTTCTCCAGGCTGTCCGCCTCCAAGACCCCGGCCCTCGGCATCACGGTCTCGGTCGGCTTCATGGCCATCGGTGTGGTCCTCAACTACATCGTCCCGGAGAAGGCCTTCGGCTACGTCACCTCCGTCGCCACCGCGGCCGGCATCTGGACCTGGCTGATGATCCTGGTCAGCCACGTCCTCTACCGCCGCGCGGTCGTCGCGGGCCGGCTGCCCGCCTCGTCCTTCCCGGCGCCGGGCGGTGCGGTGTGCTCGTACATCGCCATCGCCTTCCTGATCTTCGTCACCGGTCTGATCGCGTACGATGCCGACTCGCGTGTCTGCCTGTACGTGATGGCCGGCTGGGCCGCCGCGCTCGGCGTCGGCTGGCTGTTCCTGAAGAACCGCACGCCGGAGATCGCCGACCGTCGCGAGCAGGCCTTCGAGAAGGTGGGCTGACCGCTCGGGAGACCAACCCCCTGGACGTCCGGCCGCCGGAGTACTCGTGGCACTCCCGGCGGCCGCCGCTCAGGACGTCCACCATGTGGGCCGCCTCGTACCACTCCTCGGTACGGGGCGGCCCATCTGCTTATCCTGACCCCCATGCTGACCATCACCCAGGCCCTGTACGACCAGATCGTCGCCCACGCCCGCAAGGACCACCCCGACGAGGCGTGCGGTGTCGTCGCGGGCCCGGCGGGTTCGGACCGTCCCGAGCGCTTCGTCCCGATGCTGAACGCGGCCATGTCGCCCACGTTCTACGAGTTCGACTCGGGCGATCTGCTCAGGCTCTACCGCGACCTGGACGACCGCGACGAGGAGCCGGTGATCATCTACCACTCCCACACCGCGACCGAGGCCTACCCCTCCCGCACGGACATCGGCTACGCGGGCGAGCCGGGCGCCCACTACGTCCTCGTCTCCACCGCCGACACCGACGGCCTGGGCGACTTCCAGTTCCGCTCCTTCCGGATCCTCGACGGCGAGGTCACCGAGGAGGAGGTCCAGGTCGTGGCCGCGTACTGACCCCGGCCCGCCCCCAGCCCGACCCCGTCCCGACCTGCCGTGACCACACTTCGGGCAGAGTTCATCCAGCATGCGAGATCACATTCCAGGAGCCGGACCGGGAATCGATACGATGACCCCATGGTTCTGAACGACGTGTGCGAGAAGGCGCCGGGCATGCTGCTCGTGGCGCGGCTGCACGTCGACCTGTGCCGGCTGAACAGCGCCATCTGTTGACGTTCCCCGCCGCCGTACGTCCGTGAGCCGCGGCGCGCGCCGACGTGCGCGCGCGCCGAGAACGACGCGCCGGGAACGAGACGCGCCGAGAACGATTCGTCGAACCGAACTTTTTCCGACAGGAGCCCGCCACCATGGCCATCGAGGTCCGCATCCCCACCATCCTCCGCCAGTACACCGACGGTCAGAAGGCGGTGGAGGGCAGCGGTGAGACCCTCACCGAGCTGTTCGCCGACCTCGAGACCCGGCACGCGGGCATCCAGGCCCGCATCGTGGACGAGGGCAAGCTGCGCCGCTTCGTCAACGTCTACCTGAACGACGAGGACGTCCGCTTCGTCGACGGCATCGACACCAAGCTGTCCGACGGCGACACCGTGACGATCCTGCCGGCCGTCGCCGGCGGCATGCGCTGATCGGCCGCTGAGCAGCGATGCGCTACGACTCCCCGCTCGCCGCGGTGGGCAACACCCCCCTGGTGCGCCTGCCGCGGCTGTCGCCGTCCGCCGACGTCCGGATCTGGGCCAAGCTCGAGGACCGCAACCCGACCGGCTCGGTCAAGGACCGCCCCGCGCTGCACATGATCGAGCAGGCGGAGAAGGACGGCCGGCTCACCCCGGGCTGCACGATCCTGGAGCCCACCTCCGGCAACACCGGCATCTCGCTCGCCATGGCCGCCAAGCTCAAGGGCTACCGCATGGTGTGCGTGATGCCCGAGAACACCTCGCAGGAGCGGCGCGACCTGCTCGGCATGTGGGGCGCCGAGATCATCTCCAGCCCGGCCGCGGGCGGCTCCAACACCGCCGTACGCGTCGCCAAGGAACTCTCGGCCGAGCACCCCGACTGGGTGATGCTCTACCAGTACGGCAACCCGGACAACGCGGGCGCCCACTACGCCACGACCGGCCCGGAGATCCTCGCCGACCTCCCCTCGATCACGCACTTCGTCGCGGGCCTCGGCACCACGGGCACCCTGATGGGCGTCGGCCGCTACCTGCGCGAGCACAAGCCGGACGTGCGGATCGTCGCCGCCGAGCCGCGCTACGACGACCTGGTCTACGGTCTGCGCAACCTCGACGAGGGCTTCGTACCGGAGCTGTACGACGCCTCCGTCCTCACCACCCGCTTCTCGGTCGGCTCGGCGGACGCGGTCACCCGCACGCGTGAACTCCTCCAGCAGGAGGGCATCTTCGCGGGCGTCTCCACCGGCGCCGCCCTGCACGCGGCGATCGGCGTGGGCCGCAAGGCGGTGCAGGCGGGCGAGAGCGCCGACATCGTGTTCATCGTGGCCGACGGCGGCTGGAAGTACCTCTCCACCGGCGTCTACACGGCGGCCACCACGGAAGAGGCCATCGAGACCCTGCACGGCCAGCTCTGGGCCTGATCGTTTCTCCGGGCCCGATCCGCGCCCGCACCTGATCCGTTCTCCGGGCCTGATCCGCACTCCGCGTCCGCACCTGATCCGTTCTCCGGGCCCGATCCGTCCCGGGCTCGGCCCCCCGTCCCATCCGCCTCAAGCGCGTCCCAGCCCCCTCCTATGAGGGGGCCAATCTCATTCTATGGAGGGGCAAAGAAATCCCTCCGGTACTGCCGGTCGCCCGGCGCACGGGATTACGTTCCTCCCACACCCTGTCATGTCACGCTCACCGGCATGGCGGGTGTGAATGTCATGCTCATGACTGCGCGGTCGTCCGCCGCTACGCGCGTCACGGGCCTGCCCCACCAGTGCGAGAAACCCCACTTCCCGATGGAAGGCAGTACCCCCATGCGTGAGTCACGCCCGAGCGGGCGCAGACGGAGTCTGCGCAGACTCGTCTCCGTCGCCCTGCCCGCCCTCGCCCTGACCGTCGCCGGACTGGCCGCGGCACCCACGGCCGGCGCCCAGGCCGCCGCCCCCGCGCACCACACCACCTCCCGCTCCGCGCAGAACGCCAAGGCCCTCACCTCCCCCGAGCGCCAGGCCTTCCACTCCACCGGCAAGGCTGGCCAGAAGGTCCCCACGACCCACCTGTGCGCCACCGCCGAACCGGGCCAGGCGTCCTGCTTCGCCCAGCGCCGCACCGACATCAAGCAGCGGCTCGCCTCCGCGGTGGCCGCCGCCACGCCCTCCGGCCTCTCCCCGGCCAACCTGCACAGCGCCTACAACCTGCCCTCCACGGGCGGTTCGGGTCTGACCGTCGCCATCGTCGACGCCTACAACGACCCCAACGCCGAGTCGGACCTCGCCACGTACCGCTCGCAGTACGGCCTGTCCGCGTGCACCAAGGCCAACGGCTGCTTCAAGCAGGTCAGCCAGACCGGCTCCACCACCTCGCTGCCCCCCAACGACACCGGCTGGGCGGGCGAGGAAGCGCTCGACATCGACATGGTCAGCGCGGTCTGCCCGAACTGCAACATCATCCTCGTCGAGGCCACCTCGCCCACCGACGCCGACCTCGGCACCGCCGAGAACGAGGCCGTGGCCCTCGGCGCCAAGGTCGTCTCCAACAGCTGGGGCGGCTCCGAGGCCTCCAGCCAGACCACCGAGGACACCCAGTACTTCAAGCACCCGGGCGTCGCCATCACCGTCTCCTCCGGTGACTCCGCCTACGGCGCCGAGTACCCGGCGACCTCCCAGTACGTGACCGCCGTCGGCGGCACCGCGCTCACCACCGCCTCCAACTCCCGCGGCTGGAGCGAGTCCGTCTGGAAGACCAGCTCCACCGAGGGCACCGGCTCCGGCTGCTCCGCCTACGACCCGAAGCCGAGCTGGCAGACCGACACTGGCTGCACCAAGCGCATGGAGGCCGACGTCTCCGCGGTCGCCGACCCGGCCACCGGCGTCGCGGTCTACGACACCTACGGCGGCTCCGGCTGGGCGGTCTACGGCGGCACCAGCGCCTCCGCCCCGATCGTCGCCGGCGTCTACGCCCTCGCCGGCACCCCGGGCAGTGCCGACTACCCGGCGAAGTACCCCTACCAGCACACCGGCAACCTGTACGACGTGACCAGCGGGAACAACGGCTCCTGCTCCCCGTCGTACTTCTGCACCGCGGGCGCCGGCTACGACGGCCCGACCGGCTGGGGCACCCCGAACGGCACCGCCGCCTTCACCGCCGGTACCAGCACCGGCAACACGGTGACCGTCACCAACCCGGGCAGCCAGTCCACCACCACGGGCTCCGCGGCCAGCCTGCAGATCCACGCCACCGACAGCGCGGGCGCGGCCCTGACCTACAGCGCCTCCGGACTGCCGACCGGCCTGTCCATCAACAGCTCCAGCGGCCTGATCTCCGGCACCGCCTCCACCGCCGGCACCTACCAGGTCACCGTCACCGCGCAGGACTCCACCGGCGCCTCCGGCTCGACCTCCTTCACCTGGACCGTCGGCTCCGGCGGTGGCGGCGGCTGCACCGCCGGCCAGCTGCTCGCCAACCCCGGCTTCGAGTCGGGCAGCACCGGCTGGACCGCGACCAGCGGCGTCATCACCAACGACACCGGTGAGGCCGCCCACGGCGGCTCCTACAAGGCCTGGCTCGACGGCTACGGCACCTCGCACACCGACACCGTGTCCCAGTCGGTGACGATCCCGGCCGGCTGCAAGGCCACGTTCACCTTCTACCTGCACGTCGACACCGCCGAGACCACCACCAGCACCGCGTACGACAAGCTGACGGTCACCGCCGGTTCGACCACCCTGGCGACCTACTCGAACCTCGACAAGAGCACCGGGTACGCGCAGAAGACCTTCGACCTGTCCTCGCTGGCGGGCCAGACGGTCACCCTGAAGTTCAACGGCGTGGAGGACTCCTCGCTGCAGACCAGCTTCGTCGTGGACGACACCGCCGTCACGACCAGCTGAGCCGTACGCCGACCGGTCCCGCACACGGAAGCCTTCCGTGTGCGGGATCCGTGCGTCGCGGGGGATCCGTTCGCGCCGGTGGTACGTCTCATCCCTGACCGGGCCGGCCGGCCCCGGCCGACCAGCGGACCGACGGACCGACGTACTGATGGTCCGACGGACCGACGGATCAGCGAAAGGCGGACCACCATGCGCCGTACGACGCCCCTCGCCCTCGCGGCAGCGGCGCTGCTCCTCGCCGGCTGCGGCGCACAGAGCGGCACCACCGGCGGCAGCGGCAGCGGCAGCGGCACGGACGACAGCGGCAAGGCGTCACCGACGCCCTCCGCTTCCTCCGCTTCCTCCGCTTCCTCCGTCTCCCCGTCGGGCGGGTGCGTCGCTCACGCGGAACTGACCGCCGCCGACAACGGCCGCACCCTCTGCCTGACCCGGGGTGGCGACCTGCGGCTCACCCTCGACGGCACGCGCAGCCGCCCCTGGAAGCCGGTCATGACGAGCGGCACCGCCCTGGAGGCGATCAACCCGGGCTTCGTCATCCTGCCGGGCGACGCCACGGCCGCCTACCGCGCCGTCCAGCCCGGAACCGCGAAGCTGACCTCCTCCCGCCCCCTGTGCCCCCAGCCCACCGCCCCCGGCCAGGTCGCCTGCCAAGGCATCCAGGAGTGGACGGCCACCGTGACAGTGCGCTAACCCGCCAAGTGCCGCACCTGGTCCCACAGGACCGGGTCGACCACGCCCACCCGGCGCCGGAAATCGGACACCGGGACCTCGCGCAGTTCGTCCGTCTCCAGGAAACTGGGGCGGCCGTGGGCGTCGCCGACCGCGCCGGGCGGCAGCGGGATCACCCCGGCGCGCTCGTCGTGGTACTTGCTGGTGATCTTCGCGACGGTCGCCCGGTTGCCGCGCACGGTCAGCACCAGGCAGGGCCGGTCCTTGACGTCCGGGCGGTCCTCGTAGGGGACGTTCGCCCACCAGATGTCGCCCGGATGCGGACGGGCCGCCGCCTTGTACGCCGCCTTGTCCCGGGTGCCGGGGCGACCCGGCGGCCGCAGCCGGCGCCCCGCGGGCCGGCTGCTGCGGCCCCAGCCGTCGACGACCGTGGCGAGCAGCGCGAGCAGCACCACCGCCGCGAGCGCCAGCCACCAGGACGTGTCCATAGCCACGACGTTACCGGCGCGCGCCGGGCACCGCGCGCCCTCCGACTGCCTTGCCGCACCCCGGTTCCAGCCGAACCGGTGACACCACAGGTGAGTTCGCCCACAACGGCCCCTGGCGAAGGCGCGAGCGACCCTTTCGCGCCTTACGCTCGACAAATCGCACGACCCCCGCAATCCCCCGCGCACCGCGTTCCGCCAACGGAGGTTTCTGCTTCATGAAGCTCACCGTCGTCGGCTGCTCCGGGTCGTTCCCCTCCGCGGAATCGGCCTGCTCGAGCTACCTCGTCGAGGCCGACGGCTTCCGGCTGCTTCTCGACATGGGCAACGGCGCCCTGGGCGAGCTGCAGCGCCACTGCGGTCTCTACGACCTCGACGCGATCTTCCTCAGCCATCTGCACGCCGACCACTGCATCGACATGCTCGCGTACTTCGTCGCGCGCTACTACCGCCACGACGGTGGCCGCTGCGACCCGCTTCCGGTGTACGGCCCCGAGGGCACCGAACACCGTCTGACCACGGCGTACGACGACGTCCCCTCGGCGTCCTCCATGAGCGAGGTCTTCGACTTCCGCACGGTCAAGCCGTCGACGTTCGAGATCGGCCCCTTCACAGTGCACACCGAGCGGGTCCGTCACCCCGTGGAGGCGTACGCCATCCGGATCGAGCACGGCGGGAAGTCCCTCACGTACTCCGGCGACACGGGTGTCAGCGAGGCCCTCGACGAACTGGCCCGCGACACCGACCTCTTCCTGTGCGAGGCGGCTTTCACGCACGGCAAGGAGAACATCCCCGACCTGCACCTCAACGGCCGCGAGGCCGGCGAGTCGGCGACCCGCGCCGGAGCGCGTCTCCTCGTCCTCACCCACATCCCTCCGTGGACCGACCCGGAGGTCAACCTCGCGGACGCCCGCGAGTCCTTCGACGGCCGCGTGGAACTGGCCGCCCCCCGAGCCACGTACGAACTCTGACCGCCCGACACACACCGAAGGCCCCGGAACCCGGTTCCGGGGCCTTCGTCATACGGGCAAGCGCGGCCTACTTGGCCTCCGCCTTCTGCAACTCCGCGAGTTCCTCATCGCTCTCGCGGCCCGGGGTGGGCAGGTTGAACCTGATGATCGCGAAGCGGAAGACGACGTAGTAGACGACCGCGAAGCACAGGCCGACCAGGACCAGGCCCCACGGGTTGCTGGCGATGCCGATGTTCAGGCCGAAGTCGACGGCGCCGGCCGAGAAGCCGAAGCCGTCCCGCATGCCCAGCGCCCAGGTCAGTGCCATCGAGACACCGGTGAGCACCGCGTGGATGGCGTACAGCGCCGGCGCGATGAACATGAAGGTGAACTCGATCGGCTCGGTCACACCGGTGAGGAACGACGTCAGCGCGAGGGAGAACATCATGCCGCCGACGACCTTGCGGCGCTCCGGACGGGCACAGTGCACGATGGCGAGGCAGGCGGCCGGCAGGGCGAACATCATGATCGGGAAGAAGCCGGTCATGAACTGGCCCGCGTGCGGGTCACCGGCCAGGAAGCGCGCGATGTCACCGCTCTTGCCGTGGTAGTCACCGGCCTGGAACCACGGGAACGAGTTCAGCAGGTGGTGCATGCCGATCGGGATCAGCGCGCGGTTGGCGACACCGAAGATGCCCGCGCCGACGGCGCCCGAGCCCACCAGCCACTCACCGAGGTTGTGCAGGCCCGTGCCGAGGACCGGCCAGATGTAGCCGAAGACGATGCCGATGACGAGGCCCGCCAGGGCGGACAGGATCGGCACGAGGCGGCGGCCACCGAAGAAGCCCGCCCAGTCGGGCAGCTTCGTGCGGTAGAAGCGCTGGTACAGCAGGGCCACCACGAGGCCCATCACCACACCGCCGAGGACCTTGGCGTCCACCGAGGCGTCCACCATGACGACCTTGCCGTCGACGGCCTTCGCCACCTGCGGCAGGTTCTTGTCGGTGAACGTGCCGAGCACGTTCTTGAAGACCAGGTAGCCGACGACCGCCGCGAGCGCCGTCGAGCCGTCCGACTTCTTCGCGAAGCCGATCGCGATGCCCACGGCGAACAGCAGCGCCATGTTGTCCAGGATCGCGTTGCCGCCGGCCGCCATGAAGGAGGCGATCTTCGTGAGGAACGCGGGGTAGGACGGGTCGCCGAGCATGTCCGGATTGCCGAGCCGGACCAGCAGGGCGGCGGCCGGCAGCGTCGCGACCGGCAGCATCAGGCTGCGGCCGATGCGCTGCAGCACAGCCATCGCCCCGGCGCCCTTCTTCTTCTCGGCCGCAGGAGCGGCGCTGGCCGTGGTCACAAGTTCCTCCATCGGGCATGGCGCTGCCCGGGAACCATGGAAGGGGACGGCAGCGTCTCTGGTCTACACCACTCAGTGGTGTAGACCTGTTGTAGCACGCGTGCACCCGTATAAGGAACCCGTGAAAATCGCGACCGGAGGGCTACACGCAGTGGCCGTGCGACACCGGGCGGTGGCCTCGCCGGGGCACGGCGAAGGCCCCCGGACCTGGGGTCCGAGGGCCTTGAAAGCCGGGGGCGCAGGGGTCGTCAGACCTTGGTGACGTCCTCGACCTCTTCCTCCGGTTCACGGCCCGGGGTCTTCAGATCGAACCTGGTGATCGCGAAGCGGAAGATCACGTAGTAGACGACGGCGAAGCACAGGCCGATCGGGATGATCGCCCAGGGCCTGGTCGCCAGGTTCCAGTTGATGACGTAGTCGATCAGGCCCGCGGAGAAGCTGAACCCGTCGTGCACGCCGAGCCCCCACGTCACCGCCATCGAGACCCCGGTCAGCACCGCGTGCACGGCGTACAGCAGGGGCGCGATGAACAGGAAGGAGTACTCGATCGGCTCGGTGATACCGGTGACGAACGACGTCAGCGCCACCGACAGCATCAGGCCGCCGACCTCCTTGCGCCGGTGCGGCTTCGCGCAGTGCGTGATCGCCAGCGCCGCCGCCGGCAGCGCGAACATCATGATCGGGAAGAAGCCCGAGGTGAACTGCCCCGCCTGCGGATCACCCGCCAGGAACATGTTGATGTCACCGTGCACCACCGTCCCGTCCGGCTTGGTGAAGCTGCCGAACTGGAACCAGATGGGCACGTTCAGGAACTGGTGCAGACCGATGACGAGCAGCGCCCGGTTCGCGACCCCGAAGATCCCCGCACCCCACGCGCCCGCGTCCCGCAGCCAGTGGCTGAAGCTCTCCAGGCCGCCGCCGATCGGCGGCCAGATCCACAGGCACAGCGCCGCGAAAACGATCGCGACGAACGCCATGATGATCGGCACCAGCCGCCGCCCGTTGAAGAAGCCCAGCCAGTCCACCAGCCGGGTGCGGTGGAAGCGGGCCCAGAAGAACGCGGCCAGCAGACCCATCACGATGCCGCCGAAGACGCCCGGGTTCTGGAAGGTGAACGGCGTCACCGAGCCCGTGCCCGCGCCGACGGTCACCTGGCAGCCGACCTGCGGGATCGCCTTCGCGCCACCGGGGCACGACACGGGGAACTGGTGCAGCACGCCGTAATAGACGAGGAAACCGGCCACCGCCGCGAGCGCCGTCGAGCCGTCCGCCTTCTTCGCCATGCCGATCGCCACGCCCACGCAGAACAGCAGCGGCAGACCGAGCGAACCGTCCAGCAGGGCGCCGCCCGCGCCCATCATCACCCGGGAGACGTCCGTCCAGCCCAGCCCGTCCTTGCCGAACACGTCCGGCTGCCCGAGCCGGTTGAGGATGCCCGCCGCCGGCAGCACCGCGATCGGCAACTGCAGACTGCGGCCCATCTTCTGCAGCCCCTGGAACAGCCGGTTCCAGCGGTCGCGCGCCGTACTGACCGTGCCGTCGGCGCTGTTGGCGCTCATGCCGTCCTCCCGGGCCACTGGGCTGGAGCGCGGTTTGGCGACCGTCCCGCTGGTGGTGTAGACCAGTCGGCGAACGGTTCCGCTGCCGTGATCGCCATCATTCGGCAGGTCCGGCACGGCCGCTCGCGAAGATGGGCCAACTGTGGGTTACTGCGACAAAGCGGTTCGGATCAGGGAGTACGGACATGGCCAGCAAGGCTGAGAAGATCGTCGCCGGCCTCGGCGGCATCGACAACATCGAGGAGATCGAGGGCTGCATCACCCGCCTGCGCACCGAGGTCTCCGACCCCGCGCTGGTCGACGACGCCGCCCTGAAGGCCGCCGGCGCCCACGGAGTCGTCAAGATGGGCACCGCCATCCAGGTCGTCATCGGCACCGACGCCGACCCGATCGCCGCGGAGATCGAAGACATGATGTGAGCCCACCGGGGTTCGCCAGGACCCACCGGGGTTCACCAGGAGGACCCACCGGGGTTCGCCAGGACCCGCCCGGGTTCACCAGGAAAGGGGCTCTTCCCACCGGGGGAGGAGCCCCTCGCGTCGCTCCCGATAGGCTCGCTGCCATGTCTCGAATCGACGGCCGCACGTCCGAACAGCTCCGCCCGGTCACCATCGAACGCGGCTGGAGCAAGCACGCCGAAGGCTCCGTCCTCGTCTCCTTCGGCGACACCAAGGTCTTCTGCACCGCCTCCGTCACCGAAGGCGTCCCGCGCTGGCGCAAGGGCAGCGGCGAAGGCTGGGTCACCGCGGAGTACTCCATGCTGCCCCGCTCCACCAACACCCGCGGCGACCGTGAGTCCGTCAAGGGCCGCATCGGCGGCCGCACGCACGAGATCTCCCGCCTCATCGGCCGCTCCCTGCGCGCCGTCATCGACTACAAGGCGCTCGGCGAGAACACCATCGTCCTCGACTGCGACGTCCTCCAGGCCGACGGCGGCACCCGCACCGCGGCCATCACCGGCGCGTACGTCGCCCTCGCCGACGCCGTCACCTGGGCCCAGGGCAAGAAGCTGATCAGGGCCGGCCGGCAGCCGCTCACCGGAACCGTCAGCGCCGTCTCCGTCGGCATCGTCGGCGGCGTCCCCCTCCTCGACCTCTGCTACGAGGAGGACGTGCGCGCCGAGACCGACATGAACGTCGTCTGCACCGGCGACGGCCGCTTCGTCGAGGTCCAGGGCACCGCCGAGGCCGAGCCCTTCGCCCGCGACGAACTCAACTCCCTCCTCGACCTCGCCGTCGCCGGCTGCGCCGAACTCACCGCCATCCAGAAGGCCGCCCTGGCCGCTTCCCTGACGAAGTAGAAGGCGAAGCGGAAGTAAAGGGACCACCAACAACCGGGAAGGCGAGGGGGCAACCCCCGCACCCTCCCCGGCGTCCCTATGGATACGGGCGCGCGGCCCATCACCGCGCGCCCGGCAAGCTGTTCAGGGGCAAGCTGTACGCACGAGTCGTACGCGACGCCGTACCAGGGAGGGAATCTCAATGACTGTGTCAAGCCGTCTGCGTGACCGGCGGGGCGGAGGTGAACAGCCTCTTGTCACGCAGCATTGCCCAGAGCACGTCGACCC
>NZ_JBICZA010000022.1:61176-133676 GCF_043201585.1 Streptomyces sp. NPDC048297 | reverse complement strand
CAGTTGCACTCGTGTCACACAAGACGGTCTACAGGATCGAAGATCACCGCGAGCGGGAAGCCCGCAGATTGATCACGACCCGATACGCGCCCTAGGCCGTCGCCCCTCGACATCGGGAGCGGTGGGCGCGAGGACCGGTTAAGAATTCTCCGTCAGATGCGGTCCGTCTGGGACGACTTCAACGGGGTACGCCGTGAGCAGATCAAGAAGGAACTCGCAGTGGCCCGGGCCCGGCAGGCCGAAGTCACCGCTTACTGGAATCGGCACAAGGCCACAGTCGTGGGCCGGTGGAACAGCCGTTCCAGTGCACGTGGTGAAGCCACCGTCGCGGACATCCCTGAGGTTGCGGCGCAGTGGCACCAATACAACCTAGTCCGCCCGGACGACGTCTCGGCGACAGCTCAGAGACGCGGCCAGGCCAGCCCTTACCTGTGGCAATGCCCCCTTGGCTTTGCTCATGAGCCGTGGCCGGCCTGGCCCAAGGACCGCATCCAGAAGGGCGGCGGGTGTCCCGAGTGCCGTCGATTGACCCGGCTCATGGACCTTCCGACGCTGGCTGCTCAGTACGGTGGACAGATACCAGCGAGCGTCATCACTCACGCATCACACGAGAGGGTGCCGTGGATCTGCCGGACATGGACGGTCGATCCAAGTGCCGGAGTGTGGCAGCCGGTTGAGCACCGTTTCGAAGCGGTGGTCAAAGAGCGGGCTCTTCAGGGGAACGGCTGTCTGGTCTGCGCAGGGTACGTGATCGACGACACGAACTCGCTGTTCACCTGGTTCCCGGAAATCGCGGACGAGTTGGATGCACCGGACCTCGACCCGCGTCGGCTGCCTACGAGCCAGCACAACATTCCTCGGAAGCAGGCTGCCGAGGTGGAGAGCCGCGGGGTGTACGTCACTTTGCCTTGGAAATGCCGTCACGGCCACAGCTGGAAGGCCACACTCCTCAACCGTGTCCAGGGCACCGGCTGCGGTGACTGCTCGACTTCCGGGATATCGAAAGAGCAGGTACGGCTGGTCGCTGAACTCGCGGGACTCATCGACCTTGTACCGCCGGAGAGCCGGGATCCCAGGCTGTCGGATGGTGTGCCCGACTTCGCCTCCCACCGTCTCACCGTCCCGCCGGGGCACAAGCCGGCCCACTGGCGCTACAAGGACGTCGAGGTCGACGCGGTCTTCCATCTGCCTCATGGTGTCCGCGTCGGCCTTGAGTACGACGGAGCGTTCCATCACTCGGTAAGGCTGCGGGACCGCCGCCAGTACGAAAACGAAAAGAGTCAGGTGCTGGTTGAAGCAGGGCTTCTGGACCTGCTCGTTCACGTGAGAATCGGTGATCTGCCAGAGATGGAGGCTCCCCACGCTCTGGTCGTGACGGTGCCCGAACGAGCCACGGTGTACCAGCAGGCGAGCGCGGTGGCCTCGGCCCTCTGCGCACGCTTCCCAGAGGCTGCGCCGAGCCTCTCCGCATACCTCAACAGCGGCAGGGCCCAGCATCAGGCCGCTGCTGATGCCTACATCACCGCGATCTGGGGCGAACTGCGGCCCCCGCGCCGAAAGCCGAAGAAAGCAGCTTCACCGACGCCACGCCGCCTCTCACCAACGGCTCCACACGCAGACAGCCTGCTGTCACCCGTTTCCGAGCCCTACCGGCATCCGGGAAGTCCGAATGACATCCTCCGTGACTACCGGTGCGACTGCGGCAATCCCGAGGTCTTCACCGCTGTCCAGTCCCAGGTCACTTCCGGAAACACCCGTAGTTGCGGATGTCTGGTCACACAGGCCAGGCAGCGTCCGCGACCAGCAGTTTCCAAAGCTGAGACGCACGCCGTCCGAGCCTGGGCTCAGCAGCGGCGGATAGCCATCGGCGGCAGCGGACGGGTCCCGGACCGGGTCACGGCTTCCTTCCGGCTCGACCAAGCCGGGCGCGACGACCTGCTCGGCCCGGACGGGCTGCTCGACGAGGCACGCGTTCGCGAGTGGGCAGTGTCTGCAGGGCGCCAGCTGGGCGTGAGGGGCAGGCTGACCGGAGAGCTCTGGCTCGACTACTCCACGAAGGAGCTTGCGGCTGGGCCGCAGATCACGGAGACGCCGGATCCGCTAGTTGGTCGCTGATCGAAGGAACAAGGAGCCGCGCCTGGTCGGCTACCATGGCCGATACGGCAGACGAGCCGGGCGGACGGCCGCGTGGAGCCCCCCTGAGGGGCTCCCCGAGGAACGTCCGGACTCCACAGGGCAGGGTGGTGGCTAACGGCCACCCGGGGTGACCCGCGGGACAGTGCCACAGAAAACAAACCGCCCAGCACTTCGGTGCCGGGTAAGGGTGAAACGGTGGTGTAAGAGACCACCAGTGCCCAGGGTGACCTGGGCAGCTAGGTAAACCCCACCCGGAGCAAGGTCAAAAGGAGCGCCGTAAAAAGTGCTCTGCGCGGACGTTTGAGGGCTGCCCGCCCGAGTCCGCGGGTAGACCGCACGAGGCCAGCGGCAACGTTGGCCCTAGATGGATGGCCGTCTCCCCGGCCGCCGCGAGGCGACCGGGTGACAAAATCCGGCGTACAGCCCGACTCGTCTGCCACGTATTTTCGCAGCTCAGAGGCGATACTTACCGAATAAGCAAACCCTCGGGGTCGAATCCGGCCTGTAGGTATCGCAGTTTCTGTCTGCTGCCCGTGCGGCATATCCGGGAATTCTGGGTGTCAATTTCGGTCGCACCTCGCTAGAAAAAGCCAAGATGAAAGCCGTCAGTCAACCGCAGTCAGGACAAACGACTTGTAACGCCAATTCTGTGCTGTCACAAAAGCATCCACGACCGCCTGGACCATAGGAGGGACAGGGGCCTTAGAGGCCAACTTGTTTGCGTCAATCTTCTGTTCGAGCACTGGCCACAAAACTTCCGCGAGCTTGGTCTTGCTTACCTTGTACGACCACTTCTCGGCAGCTCCTTTGCGGGTATCGTCTCTACGCCCGCCCTCCCATACTTGCTTAATGTCTTCGTTGCGGCCGCGCCGGTAGGCGAGTGCACTGATCAGTTCGTCTCTAGTCCAGCCGTTGCAGGTGTTGTGCACCTGCGAAATTCCGTCGGCGAGTTCTTCGTCACTGAAGTGTGCAAACTCGTAGCAGGACTCATCCCAGGTTCGGATCTCGATAAGTTCATTCAGCTCAGTTTCGCTTGTCCCTGCGCCTTGTACGGCCAAGCCACTCCTGATCTCTTCTAGCATGAGCTCTCGGGTTCGATCAATTCTCGTTGCCGAATAGTCGTTCTCGGGATCGGCAACGACCATGAACCTCGTGGGCGGTCTGGTCACCTGCCAGTATTTTCCCCCTGGGGCTTTCTGCGTGACCAAGGGTGTTGCCGCAAGTCCAGCAATCTTCGCCAGATCTTTGCTAGTGCCTCCGAGCTTCAAGAGACGCACCAGTTCCGGCGATTCCGGATAACCTAGCTTGCGCCAGATAAGTGGCACGTGAAGAGCTTCGCTTTCACCTTCAACCGCAAAGATTACTCGCGGATGGGGCGAGAGGCCCAAGTGCATCAAGTCTTGGTCGAGCGTCTCGTTCTTGGCGCTCAGTCTTTCGTGGAGCGGATGCCAGGCATATTCTGGGATCACGGGCAATGGCTGTGCGTGGCCGTGCTCGGCCAGGTCTTCATAGAAGCGCAGCAAGATCTCCGCGGTCTCGCGCAAATCCATTGCTGATCGAGCGGCACCCTTGAGATCCTTCCACTTGTTGCGCGGGGCGCGCCGCAAGAGTTGACTCCACCTCCCGCCCATCGGATCGATGGAATGAGCCAACAGCAGCAACTCCTCGGCATCCTTGCGCACTTGCTCGACTGGATACGTGAGGTGCTCGCTCATCACCCTAGGATCAAAGTCACGTCGGTAGCGATCGTAGGCTTCGAAGTCCGCATTCACCAGGTGTACCCACTCTGGGTCAAGGACTGGGAGGTATCGGGCTTCGAGAGCTGTCGCCATGAGCGCAACCCGGTGATACCAGCTGGCCCAGTACTTCAGGAAAGAGTTGGGTTCCGGAAGACGCGGATAGCTTTCACGATTTCGATGTGAGTAACGGAACTTCGCGAGCAGTGGGTCAATCTTCGGTAGAACGGCGAGCTGATGTTGAGAGTAGATCAGTCCATTCCACCAGTGAGGCTGATTGAGCTTTGGGGGTGTGAAGTGCAGCCTTGGTAGGAACGGCTCGGTTTTCAAGTCAAGCAGTCGGCCGCGTTCACGGGCTGTTCGCAGTTCGTAGAGAAGAGTTCCCGCGCGCTGCGGCTCAGGCTCTTCCATGAACCGAGGCTCGATTTTCCGACGGGATGTGACTGCCACTATTGGAATCAGAAGCCCTTGCCGGTACAACTCGCGCAACTTGCGCTCATCCAGGTTGACGCCGCGATCCTTTGCTTGCCTGATGAAATCTTTCGAATCAAGCGGATTATGTTGAGTGAATACCCACGGCAGGGAAACAACCTCAAGCGCCGAAACGTGTCGCGCTGCATCGCCGATTCGGCCGTCCTCTGTGCTTGAATCCATAATGGATTATTATACCGCGCTTCCGGTGAGGAGCATCCGACTGCCTGCGTTTACGAACACGTGCGGGCGCTATCCTGGTATGCCTAGTTCTCTCAGGCCTGGGACACTTACGTTCATCCACCTCTGGCGGTGGAGGCGATTACCGTCAGGCGTTCGGCATTGCATTTTTAGGTCTTGCTGACCTCGCTTGGATTGCATGCGGATCTTGCGTGCAAGCTTCCGTGAGCGATTTATCCCCTCTGTTCCTCATGTAGGGGCTGGCTGACGGAGCGGTTAGTGGTCGCTGAGGTCGTCGGCGATCGCGCGGTCGATGTTGTGCTGCGCACTGTCCACGAGTGCCTTGTAGAAGAGGTCGACGGCAGAACCTCGTGGCAGGCTGGCACGGATGCGTTGGGCGCGCTCGCGGATGTCGAGGTCTTCCGGGTAGGGCTGGCCCGGTGTGCCGGACCGGAAGCCGGAGACGACTGCGGCGTGCAGGTTTCCTGCGGTACGGCGGAAGAGATCTTCCGACAGCCGGGATGCTGTCTTTAGCAGTACGGTCACGTAGGCGACGTGTTCCCAGACGATGTACTTGGGCAACTTGTTCAGAAGTGGGGCAGCGGCGTGCGCCAGATCCCTATCCCCTTCCTGGTAAGGCTCGAGGAGGAGGCTGAGGGCCAGATCGTCGGCCGGGCCGGCGACAGTCCAGAATAGCTCCGGTGCGTGCAGTTCACGGCGCCATGGGTTTTCGCGGGGTTGCGCCAGCCAGTTCAGCACCGATCGCATCAGGTCAAGCCGTGCAGGACTGCCAGAGAAGGGGAGCGGAACACTCCACTGATAGGGCAGGGGGTCGAAGTGCTTCTTTGCGGGGTCCTGCTCCCAGCGCTCGATCCGTCCGAATAGGAGCCCGACTGTTGCTTCCGGGTCGGCCTCGGCGAGATGAGCCACGAACTGCTGCACCGTGTGATCATTCAGTGTGGGAAGAGCGGTCAACTGGGACAGGAAGAAGCTGCGCTGGCTGTCCGTGAGTTGGTCCCAGGACAGGAGGCGATCCATCGTGAAGGCCCACCAGAGGCGATAAGGCGCTGCCCCCGTCTCACCGAAGGGCACAGAGGTGAGCAATTCCAGAGCCGTGTCCTTCGAGGTGGGCAGCATCGACACGGCCATACCGAGGACTCCCGCGCGCACTGTGGGGTCGGAATGGTCGGCCAGGGCGCGCGCGAGTGCGAGTGCACCGGCCTCCCGCACCGATGGTTCTGGGATGTATTGCTGGAGAGCCTCGGTGACGGCCCGGACTCCGACAGTCCTCCCGTCGGCAACGAGCCCACGGCATGTCGCCATAGTGCGGGGCACGTCCTGTTCGAATGATGCGTGCAGCACCGAGGGCAGCATGACACGGGCAGCTCCCTCCTCCGCGCGGGCGAGCCGGTCGAGAAGAGCCGGGACAAGGTCAGGGAATCCCTGCAGCGCTTCCTTGACTACCACGTGGGCTCCCTCTGAGTGACTGGCCAGCACCCGGTGGCCCGCTTCGATCAGAGATACGAGTAGGTCAGCTGCCTGGCTGGCAGGTTGCCTCCGCAACTCACCGACCGTCTGGTGGCGCAGTGCCGCCCAGTGAGTTTGAACGTCTTCCAGGGATTCAGTGTCTTCAGAGCCAGGCACCAGAGATTCGTCGTAGGGACCTGTGTGAAGCAGGAGTGCCAGACGGTGTTCGGTGTTGTCCGGCAATGCGTCGACCACTGCCTGCGCCGCCTCCCGCGTCGGAGCGGAACCGTGCTTGACGGCCCAGCTCAGCGAGCGCCGGGTCGCGAGCGACACCAAAGGACTCGGCTGCGTCGCGGCGACCCTGGTGGCCAGTTCACGGAGCAACTCGATGTTGTACGGCTCGAATTCCTCGCGCTGATCGCGAAAGACTTCTTCCAAAGATGCGGCGGCAACGGCTGCCCGCCGCTCATTTTCGGACATGTACTGGTCGAGGAGGGTTGCCGCCGCACGCTGCCTGACCGGTGCGACCACCTCCACTCGGACCGGATACCGGCTGAGTGTGAGAGTCCAGCCTTCCATCCTTCGCCCCTCCGCCGTGCTGGAGAACAACGGATCGAGCAGCGCGAGGGGCATACGGTTCGCGGGGTTCGGTGCGGCCTCGTCCATCCAGTCCGACACCGCGTCGAGCAGGATCTCCTGATACTCCACCGGCTTGCCCGGGCCGTACGAGGCCAGGTCGAGGAGAACGCGCAGGGGGGCGTCGGGGTTCTGGTTGAGCGGCCGTTCGTCGTCCCGGCCCAAGGACCACAAGAGGTCGTACACGCCGCGCAGCTGGTCCAGGTCGACGGCCACTGCCTCCAGTACACGCGGTACTTCGCGCAAGACATCGGCCTGGCTGTATTTGCCGGGCATCCAATCGATGCTGCTCGGCCGGTCGTCCTGGTCCGTCGGGTTGTCCAGAGCCCATCCTGTCAAGGCGAGAACGCGCTGAGGCTGGAAGGGAGCGATTCGCAACAGGAGACGCAGAAGCGCCGTGCGGGTGTACGCACCGCCTCGTTTGAACTCGTCATCCAAGACGGCCCACAAGGGATCGAGTACACCCCCACGGTGGGAGCCCATACCGTTCCACTGCCAGTCGACACGGCCGGTGTTGAGGAGGGCGTTCGCCAACGCGTCACCGTCGGCGGATTCACGGAGCTCCCTGAGGTACTCATTGGGAGAGCCATCGTCCAGATTCAGGGCCGCCTCGGCGAGAAGGACATCGCCGAGCAGGTCGGGGGAAATCCGGATCGAGGCGCCGCGCCGCACGACGATGCCTGTGCCCTCCAGGTGCAGGAGCCGAGGGCTGATCCTGGAGAACGGCATCTGCAAGATGCCCGACAGCGCGTTCTGGAATTGCGGCACGTCCGTCGCCACGGGCTGCAGGGCTGCCAGAGCATGCAGTAGCGCACGGTCGTCTTGAGGCTGCTGCGACTGTGAGAGAGCGGACTGTACGAACACGTCCAGGAGCAGCCGGCGCACGTCGGTACTGCTTTGCAAGGCATGGATGTCCAGCTTCCCTCGCCGTAGGGCACTCGCGGCATTCACGAGCAACAACGGCGAGTCGGCGGCCACGTGCGCCACGACGCGAGCGGCGTGTTCCTGTCCCTCCCCGAGGATCTCGGAGGCGAGCACGAGTGCCTCGTCACTGCCCAGCGCCGACAGCTCCCATCGCGGAATCTCGCTTTCATCCACTTTCGCAGCGCGAAGAGCCTGCTGGACCACATGCCTGCCGTATGGTCGGGTCGCGATCACCAAGCGGGCGCCGGGCCTCGCGCGGAGTACTCCGGTCACCACCAGGGCGAGATCGTGCGCTCGCTCGTGCGCGTCCTCGATCAGCACGAGCAGTCGATCGCTCATCGGGAGATGGTCGAACTCCTCCGGAGTGAACGGGCCGGGCTGCAGAACGCGGATGCTCCCTCCATGGCCGGCAGCGTATTCACGTGCCAGCTGGCACAGCAGACGGCTCTTGCCTTGTCCCGCGACACCGGTCAGGACGCCGATCCGCGAGCCCTCGCTGCTGGCAGCGAACGCGGTCATGGCCTCCAGAAGGTTGGTCCGGCCGACGAGCTGGAACTCGTGTGAGTAGACCGGGCTGGGCAGGGAGCTCGGGAACGCCTCGTCCGCGGTTTGCCAGACGCTGGAGTTTCGTACCCCCAAGAACTCCTCTCGTATGTCCGGAAAGAAGCGGTCAATCAGGGTCAGTGCCTGGTCACGGGGGAGCTTGCTGACCTCACGGGAGAGGACACGGGAGTCCCAGATCGCCCACTCCTCCAGCTCGTCGCAGGCTTTCACTACGGCAGCGGTCGCGTGGGTGGAAAGGAAGAGGACGCAGCGGTCGACCCGGGCTTGAGGACGGTCCAGCTCTGCCACGGCCTTCGTGAACGAGGCGGGCTGGAACTTCTCGTACTTCTTGCACTGGATGCCGATGCGTTCCCCACCGGCCGTGACGACGCGGATGTCGATGCCGTGCTGTTTGTCTCCGTTGACCCCGTACCGCAGGACCTCCCGGGCGTCGGGATACACCCGCGAGGCGAGAGCGTCGCAGAAGGCCTCGAACTGGTAGGCGTCGAGGCGGTTGAAGGGCAGCTCCTCCAGAAGTGGACGGCGCGGAGGGGTGGCGGCACCGTCGATGCCGAGCGTCGCGCGCAGAAGCTGGAGTCGCTCTCCTCTTGGTGCGGTCTGTCCACGTTCCCAGCGGCTCACAGTCTGCTGCCCGATGCCGAGCCGACGGGCCAGTTCTGCCTGGTCCCAACCTCGTGCCTCGCGTGCGGCTCGGATCTCGCCAGCCGAAATGTCACCCATGAAGGAATCATACGCAGTCTCTGCGTATGATTCTTCTGCTACTGTGGGTGGCGCAACAAAAACGGCCCCTTGCGGGGCCGTCAACCCGAATGCTTGCGCTCTCGGGGGGGTATAGCTACATGTTAGCACAAGCCCTCTCCAGCGTGGCATGGCTGACGCGAGGGAGCGCGCATGGGGAGGACGGCTGTCCTTGTCGACGGCTTCAACCTGTACCACGGTATGAAGAAGCAGCGCGGGCGTCGCCATCTGTGGCTGGACCACGTTGCGCTGGCCTCGCGTCTGCGGCGACGGGACCAGATTGTCGACGTCCGCTACTTCACCGCTCCCGTGCTGGACGATGCCGCGGCGGCCGGTCGCCAGCAGACCTATCTGGAAGCGCTCAAGGCCCACAACCCCGGAGTGCTGACCGTCGTGGAGGGCCGATACCAGCGCAAGCGCATGCACTGCCATGCCTGTGGTACGTACTGGATCAGCTACGAGGAGAAGGAGACGGACGTCAACATCGCCGTCGCCCTTATGGAGATCGCGGCATTGCCGACGGTCGACACGGTGCTCGTCGTCAGCGCGGACAGTGACCTGTGCCCGGCTGTTCGGTCGGCTCGCAGGGTGAATCCGCAGTTGACCATTGTCCCGGCCTTTCCGCCGCACCGGCGCTCAGGCGAGCTGAGGGCGCTACTGCCGTCCGCCTTCACGATCAGCGAGACGAAGCTGCGACAGTCCCAGCTGCCTCCCGTCGTAACAGACTCTGTCACGGGGGCCAAGTACTTGCGCCCTGCCTATTGGCAGTAGGGCACCCAGGGCGGCGTCGGGAAGGGAACCGGGTTGGGCCGGACAACTCTCGTCGGCTGGGTCGGCGAACCAGTCCTATGTCCCACAGGGGCCGGCCCGTCTCGTCGACACCCGCTCCGGCTTCGGTGTCACGGGACCCGTCCCGGCATACGGCAGTATCAGCTTCTCCCCGCTCTACGAGTAGCGTGCTGACAGCCACGCTGCTGCATCAGCGCATGGTCGCATCGGCCGCTCGATCCGGCTGAGCGGAATCGGTCGTGGCTGACTTGCGCTCTTCCGGGCTTGTCCTGCGTTGCCGAGACTCTCGCTTCAGGAAGGTTCGGGGGAGGGTGCGATGGCTGTTCGACGTGGATGGAAGCCGGCTCGTCGTAGCGGGCGGGCCACAGGAGCAAAGCCGATCGTGCTCGGCGGAGGCGGCCTGCTCATCGTGCTGATGGTGTTCTGGTCGGAGGTGTGGCCGTACGTCGTTGGGAGTGTGGTCCTCGGCGGTGTCGGAGCCGTGGGCTGGTGGCTGTGGCGCACCGACCGGAGGGTACGTGCCTGGGACCGCCGTTGGCGCCAAGACGAAGCGGTGAAGGCCGGTCAGCGGACCCTGGCCGAGGTGGATGCGATGACGGGTACTGAATTCGAGGAGCTGGTCGCCGACTTGTGCCGTAGGGACGGGTGTATGGAGGTCCGGCGGGTGGGCGGTTCGCACGACAACGGTGCCGACGTCGTCGGTCGTCTGCCGGATGGTCGGACGTTCGTGATCCAGTGCAAGCGGTACGCGCCCAGCAGCACCATCGCCAGCCGTGAGCTACGTGATCTGCTGGGTGCCAAGGTCCATGTCCAAGCCGACGTGGCGGTGTTTGTGACGACCACCAGGTTCAGCCGTCCTTCCGAGAGGTTTGCCGTGGAGCACGGCATTCTCGCTGTGCACCGCGATCACCTCGGCTTGTGGAACAACGGAGCGTCGCTTCCGGCGCTGAGCCGTGTGAACGGTCGCGGCCAGGGGGACTCCCGTCACCGGGCGCGTTGGAAGCAGGCCTACGGGAAGTGACCGGCGTCCAAGAGCCGTTCACCGGTCAGCGGGTGCTCGTGTCGTACAGTCGCCACGCCGGATACCGCAGGGCGTGAGCGCTCTCTTCGCTGCAGTCCACGAGCTGACGACGATGGAACATCAGGCGCAGGTGGCGAGCTTCGTCAGCGCTTTCGTCCAGCCCGCGGTCGAGCAGCACGGCCTGTGGACGGGCAGCATCCTGGGTTCGTACCAGGACGTCGACGGGGTGGCCGTGGACGCTCTCGCCGAGTGCTGCTGTTGTTCCCGGCTGTATGGACATGACCTGGTAGAGGCGCTGCAGCAGGTCGTCTGCCGCATGCTCTTCGATGCGAGGCCCGGGCGTGGTGGCGGCGTTCAGGAGTTCGGTGGCGACACCGCCCCACTTGCGCCACAGGTTCATGTCGCCGACCACGATGAGGTGCTGCGGGCGCGGGTGATGGCGACGTTCCAGAGGTTGAGCTGGCGGTGGACCCAGCCGATCGCGCTGTCGTGCATTCCTTCACCAGCGACGAGGGAGAAGACCATGACGTCGCGCTCACCTCCGGGATTGCGACGACCATCGCCATCACGTCCCCAGTTTGCCGTTTACGACTACGCGTGCGCCCCCGACCGGTCTGCCGGCTCCAACAGCCGTCGAATTACACACTGTTGTCGCCCAAGCACCCGCGATAACCTACCTGTTCAATACAACCGGCGACACACGAGGACACGAGGGGGATCGTGGAGCGGCGCGACGTGCGAGGACACTATGAGGAGCTGGCGGCCGAGTACGACGAGCACTGGATCTACGGCCCTGATTATGTTCCCTGGATGTCCGGCCGGATTGCCGCTGCCCTGCGGCTCGATCCCCTGGACCGGATTGCCGACATCGGCTCCGGCACGGGCCTGTTCGCCAAGGAAGTGGCCAAGCAGCTCCGGCCTCGCCATCCCGTTCTGTGCGTCGATCCCTCCGAGGCGATGCTCCGGCAGCTCGGCACGCTGGCCCTGGCGGATCTGACGCCGATCGTTGCTTCCGCCGAGGACATCGCCGAAGGACGCACCCGTCTGCCGTACGAGCAGCTCGATGCGATGTGGCTGAAAGAGTCGGTGCACCACGTGGCCGATCCGGCGCGCACGCTTCGCGGCCTGGCCGATCGGCTGGCGCCCGGAGGACGTGTGCTGGTGGTGATGCTGCCGGCCAGCATTCGGTACCCCCTGTTCGAGGCTGCCCTCGCGCGTTTCGAGGAGTTGCAGCCGGACCCGGCCCTCATCGAAGGCCATCTGCGGGCGGCCGGGCTGGAAGCCAGTCTCAGCTACGTCGAGCATGAGCTGCGCATCGACCGGGACAAGTACTTCGGCATGGTGCGCGCTCGTTACATGTCCCTGCTCTCCACCTTCAGCGACAGCGAGATCGAGAAGGGCATCGACGAGATGCGAGCCGCTCATCCGGAGCCCGTCCTGGTGTTTCCCGACCGGTTCGCGTTCGTCCTCGGTCGACGGCGTGGGGAGTCGGCGTGAATACCGTGGTCGACGAACGGCTGAGGCGCCTGCGGAGTGAACTCGACGACCACTCGCGGATCGCCGATCGACTGGGCCTCGATCTGGAGCGGCCGTTACGGTCGCTCAACGACGGCTATCCCGAGAACGCGGTCGCCCTGATCGGGAAACTGACCGAGAAGCTCCTCAAGGAGTTGTGGCGCCACCACGGCGTCGAGGGCGACCCTGCGACGAAGGCCCTGAACGACCTGGTCAAGCGATGCCGCCCGTACATTCGCAGCAGCACGGTGCTGGATGCCCTCGACGACATCCGACGGCTGCGCAACCGGTCCACACACGACGGATACGACATCAGCGACGAGGACGGGCTGCTCGCGGTCCGCAGGCTCGTGGACGTCCTGGTCTGGTTCACCGACACCGGGAGTGCGGCCCTTCTCGGCGGTGAGCCCGACATGGCGCCCGAGGTCGCGCGCCGCTGCGAGTTCCTCGCCGGGCTGTACGTCACCCTCGGCTACCGGCAGGCCAAGCGGTTCGTCCTCAGTCCGGACACGGTATACCAGCTGTTCTGCCGCGAGTCGGGGATGCGGCTTGAGTACGTGGAGCTGATGCTCTCCCGCGACGCCGACGACCTGAGTACCGTCCTCGCCTCCAGCGGCGGGGAGCTGCTGCGCACCCGGCTGCCCAAGCTCACCCGGTTCGTCGTTTTGGACGACGACGGTGGCGCGCAGCCCGGCGCCCTCCATCAGATGCTGGGGTTGGACTTCCGGATCGTGCGGTACGACGGCTTCGTCGACACGATCGTCAATCTCGACACCCACCTCGCCGTTCTCGCCTCCGTCGGCAACCCGGCGGAGCCACGGGCCGCTATCGCCGCGGCGGCGCTGACCATCGACCCGCGCACCGGCGAGTCGACTATGGAGCAGTCGGGCGACGCAGCACAGCTCGTGACCCGCCTGGCGTACGGCAGTGCGAACGTCCTGGTCACCGGCCGTCCGGGAAGTGGCAAGAGCACGCTCCTGCGCTCGCTGGCCGCCGACCCTGATATCCGTCGCTTCCGCTTCTACTTCGACCTCGGCCTCAAACCGAAGGACGAACCGTTCTCCGAGTACGCCGCCCGCCTCCTCGCGCCGGCCATGACGACGGACCGCTCGCGCGCCTACGAACTCTTCCTCTACCTGATCCGGTCCGGGACCGCGCTGTGCGTGCTCGATGCCGTCGACGAGGGCGTCGAGGAACCGAGCGCCGCCGGTTTCCTGCGCCTGTTCACCGATCTCGCGGCCGTCCTGTCCGCCGAATCGGCGGTGGTCATGAGTTCGCGGGTGTCCTTCCTTGCGGATTCACCCCAGGTACGTCAGCTGCTGGACAGCGGCGCGGGCCGCTCCGAGCAATTGGTTGAGCAGATGTACGCCAACGGCCTCGACCCGTCCCGCGTACCGCACTTCCACGTCGTCCGCCTGGCCGAACCCGAGGCAACCCCTCTCGAGAAGCACCTCACCGCGGCTCTGAACCTTCCGGCGGGCAGACCGCTCGCGGACATCCTCGGCATTCACATCACGCGGACGCTGGCCGAGGCCGGGCGGCCCGATCTGGAGCAGCGGCTGCCCGCCACGTTCGGGCATGCTTTCCTCACCGACCGCACCGTGTTCTCCCTCCTCGACATCCACCGGCAGTTGGGGGCCGACGCCTTCGAGGACGGACGCCTCGATCTCGACGCCTGTGTCCTTGCACCACTGCTGAGGCCCGCCGGACCCGATCACGTCGCCTTCGTGCACACGGCGTACCAAGAACTTCTCGCCGCCAGATACCTGACCGAGCCGACGAACCGGGACCTGGCAGCCGACCTTCTCCCCGGTGCCTACCTCACCGAACAGGTGCGCGCATTCCTCGCCGGAACGCCCGCCACCCAGGAGACCGACGACGGCGTGCTGCCCGCCGGGGCATATCTGGTTGGGCCGGCCGAACGGCTGCTGATTCGCCACGTCGAGAGCCCCGTACGCTTCGACCGCCATGCCGTGACGGTCGCACGCTACCGCCGCTTCCTCGACGCCCTCGACGCGGACGGCACCTCGCAATGGGACCACCCCGACCAGCCGGCCGACATCACACACCGCCCCTGGACCGATCGGCTGAGGCGGCCCGACTACTACGAAAATCCGCGCTACGGCACCCACCCCGCCATCTGCGTCAGCTGGTGGAGCGCCTACGCCTTCGCCGCGTTCGAGGGCAAGCGCCTGCCGACCTCCCTCGAGTGGGAGGCCGCAGCACGTGGCACCGACGGGCGCCTCTTCCCCTGGGGCGACACCCCCGACGGCACCCGCGTCAACTGCGCCGACACATGGGTCGGTCGGCCCGTCGTGACGTATCAGGCGTGGTACCGGGACTTCGCAGGTGACGCCGTTCGACGGGCCGGAGCGACACCCGCCGACGAACGAGAGGGCAACCGCTCCCCGTTCGGCGTCCTCGACATGGTGGGCAACTGCTGGGAATGGACATCCACCGGCCTGAACGACCCCGGCGAGGCCGTCATCTGCGGCGGCAGCTACGACAACCCGATGCGTGCCGTGCAGACCAGCAGCAAGGGCATCTACCGCAAGCGTGGCGGAAGCAACGCGGTCGGCTTCCGCTGCGTGCAGGACATCGACACGTCCGGGGCAGGAGGGACGACGGCATGAGCGCGGGCGGTCAGCGTCACGGAACCATCGTGGACAGGCGTCCCAGCGGCGGAGGGCTCAGCGGCGCGCTCGGCTCCTACGTCGTCCGGGACGACGAGGACGATCGGTACTACGGCTTCGACTACCGGCAGATCGTGACCGAAGGGTTCCGGACCATCCGCACGGGCGAACGCGTCCGTTTCCACGTCAGTACCGAGAGCCCCGACCGGGCGGAGTTCGTCATCCGCCTCGACCAGCCCGACCCGGCCGAGTACTACCGGTGACCACCGACGAGGCCTCGCTGCTCGAGGATGTGACGGGTGCGCGCCAGGAGCTGACCGTCGTCCTGCCCGTGCGGCTGCTTCGCGTTCCCAGCTGGCCCGAGGGCCCCTTCCCGTTCGAGCTGGGCAATCGTCGCGCCAACGCGCAGACCCGCTCCACCTACTTCGCCCCGGCCTCCGCCCGTGCCCTCTACGGGGCATCCGGGCGGCCGCGTCGCTGGCACCTGCCGTTGGACGTCAAGCAGGACGGCCTGCACCTGCTGGGCGTGGAACTTCTCCGCGCGGCCACCGCTCGCAACCCGGAACACGCCCTCGCCGTCCTGCACTTGAGCGTGGAAAGACCGCTGCTGCCAATACTGCGGGCCCTGGCCGGGCGGCGATCGAGTTTGGTCGACGAACCCCTCACCGGGCCGTTGGACCCGGCCGGGCTCCTGGCCGGCATCGCCGACGTCCGAGATCCCGACGCACCGTTCGCCATCGCCCGGCCTTACACGATCGCCTTCATGACCCCAACATCGCAGCAGTCCCCCGCGCTGCGCACCGGCCCGGAAGGGACACTGCCGGCCACCGCGGACCGCTGGCTGTGGCAACTGGCCTCACGCTCCACACCCGAGGACTTTCCCCTGCCTCCGGAGACCGCCGGCGAACAACTCAAGGACGCCGTAAGGATCTCGGCGGACTGGAGCGCCCTGGTGCTGCGACAAGGGGCCGCCTTCCTGGGCCACCGAACCGACACCGGAGCGGGCGACTTCTTCGAATTCGGCGCGCTGCACTCCCGTACCGTCTATCTCGACGCCCTGCTCCTCGGCTCGCTCCAGCGCGACCACATCGACGAACTCACCGACGATCTCTCCGAGGTGTTCAACTCCTCACGGCTGGCACACCGCGTCGCCACGCTGGAGAGGAACATCGCCGTCTTCCGCAGCACCTACTGGCGTCAGCACCTCACCGCACACGGCGCGGCCAACGATCTGCTGCGCGCCTTCCAGAACCAGCACCGGCTACCCGCACGTTTCGACGAAATCCTCGACGAAGCGGCCGACTACAGCAGACTCGTACAGACCCAGGAAAGCCAGCAGATCAGCGGGGCCCTGGGCGTCCTCACCATTCTCGGCCTGCCTCTCGGGACGGCCCTCAGTATCCTGCAAGTTCTCGACGACCACGCTGTGACGCACCTGCTCATCGCGCTCACTCTGTCGGTCGCCGCCACAGCCGGAGCTCTCACCACGCGGTACGGGCGCCTGGTCGTGTCATCCCTACGGGGTGGGGAGGGCAAGGATTAGGGCGCGACACTGTGATCGGCTGCTTCAGTGGTAGCTCGCCTGAGGGGCTGGATCGAAGGTGGTGCCTCTCGTCTTGCCCTACGATCCAGGCCGTCTCACCGGCGTCGAGGGCGGTGCCGTCGGCGTGTCAGCGAGGTCCACGTCCGCGGCCGTGATGACACGGCCGAACAGCCACACCAGTCGTATCGCGCGCACCGCCCCCAGAAGAAGTGCGGCCTCCGCCAGCCAGTGCACACCGCCGGGGTCTTTCTCTGTGGTGTCGAGAATCGCAGCCAGCAGACAGAGCCCCGAGACGACCAGCGTCGCACCGAGGATGCCGACCCAGTTGCGCCGGAACTGGGCTCCTTGCCTGGGATGGGTACGCAATGTCTGCATGCGCACGCCGGTGGAGGAGGCGTACTGGGCGATGGCCGCGGTGATGAAACTGCCGACGAGGGCGGCGACTGTGGCGATCCCGGTGTAGACAGTGATCCGTTGTTCGCGTCCCGGCCACGCGAGTACATCCCCACCACCGGTGATCAACACGGCGCCCAGATGCGCCCCGGTGATCACCAGGACGATCAGCCAGTCCAGACCTGGCCGCCCCAGCCAACGGGTCCACAGCCGGCGCAGCAGAGTGTCCTCATACACGACGTCCCCCAGCCTCCCCTGAACTGCTGCTCAGGTTAGCCGCCGGGTCTGACAGCGTCCTCCAGCTCCTGCCTATGATCGGCAGCGGCGTCGAAGACGGCGTTGACCGCGAAGCCCAGGTCCACCGAGCGTCCGTCGGTGAAACCGATGGGTACGTCGCACTGGGCCGTGATGCGGTGGGCCAGGAAATCGAGCGGCTCGTACTGGAGAGACTGCCGGTGAGGGTCGCGGATCGCGACCCGACCGTTGACGTCACGTACCACTCCGGACTCGTCGACCCACTCGTCGAGGTCGGGGATGAACTCCAGGACGTCACGTCGGAGCTCGGTGAGGGCGCGGTTTCTGCGGATCCGGCTTAGCCGGCCGCCGCGCCTGGGCACCTTCATCGTGAGAGTGATGTCGGTGTCGGGATGACGCCTGCCGACCCGCTGGAGGGAGTCCCCGACCTCGCTGCTCGCCCGCAGCGCGCTGATGGTGTCAGCCGGGGCGCCTTCCAGCCTGACGGTGAACTCCGAGACCGCCTCGATACGGTTTAGCTTCTCGCGTGCCCGCGCGTGGATGACCGGCTTGAGCACAACCTCGCCACACGGCAGGCCGACACCGTTCAGCCACTTCGTGATGGCGCTGACGCGGGGTGCAGAGAAGCCACCGTGCAGGGTGCCGATGATGTTGCCGAATTCCAGAAAGCAGATCGTCGTTACATGCACGACGTCCTTGCCGACGGCGACCTGCAGTGCCTCGATGGTGCCGTTGCTGTGGTCCAGCTGGTGGGGCACCTCGCCGGTGATCTTGGCGAGCTGGAGATGATCGGTGTGGTTGGCCGGATCTACGACTCCGACCAGTCTGTCGTCCCCGCTCTGCACTACACGTTCGTGTGGCTGCGCGATTGCTATCCTGTCCAGGAACGACCGCCACGGCTGGGGTTCCATGCGCGGCTGACCGTTCTTCGCCTCGACGATCTCGAAGAAGAACACCGTGCGTTTCCGCACCGTCCCAGCCATGTCCGCCCCCTGCCGTTCCGCTCATCGTCTTTGTGATCGTAACTGTGCGTTCCTGTGAGCCGCTGCACATGCTCTGGGCAATGGCTTGATCCGACAGTGTCACGCGCCATACCGTCGCAGGCCCCATCTTTCCGATGTTCGCCCCGACCGCTGCACCGTCGCGCTCCGCCTGGCAGGATTGCCGGGTCCGGTCCGACTACGACGATTTCTGGAAGCCACGATTCGCCTCATACCATCAGCCGACACGGATCCGGACGATGAGCGGATCCGCGGCGGTGGAAAGGTGCGGTGGACACGGTGGCGGCAGCAGGTGGCTCGGCGATCCCCAAGCCAGGTCCACCCAAGGTGAAGCGCTGGTACCAGACGCGGCAGTCGCCGTATCTCTGGGAGCAGACCGCCCTAGACCATATTCGTCGGCTGATGCCCGCCACCGCTCCGCACTACGCGTGGGCGACGTTCTCCTTCACCGCGGCTTCGGGCCGCATAAACGAGTGCGACCTCTTCATCGCCGTGCCGCGTGGCCTGTATCTCGTCGAGCTCAAGGGGCACCCGGGTCGGGCGATCAACAACGGTGACACCTGGTCTTTCCACGCTCCGGATGGCCGGATCCGCACCATCAGGAACCCGCTGCATCTCACGGACCTGAAGTCCAAGGAGCTCAGGTACCGGCTCCAGTGGGCACTGAACGATCTGCGGCCCGAAGGCCGTGAGCTCCGTGTTCCCCGCATAGAGCCGGTGGTCTTCCTGTCCGATTCGCAGCTGCGCAGCGAACTCGACATGGTGCAGCGCACACGGGTCTACGGACGTGACGGATACGAGACAGGCCTTCCCGCGATCTGGGGGGATCTGCTCAGTCAGCCTCCGGAGCGTGAGAACTGGCGTGTTCGTGAGGATTTCACCAGATATCTCCCGAAGTTGATGCAGAAGATCGGGGTACGGGCTTCCACGGCGCACCTCGACTTCGGCGACTGGCGTCTGGATCCGCGCCCGCTGGATGCCGGCCCCACATGGGAGGACCGGATTGCCGAGCGTCAGGACCCGGTGCGTCAGGAGGGCCGGGTCCGTATCTATCTCGTCGAGCAGCAGGCGACCGATGAGAGGCGACGCTCGACCACGCGCGCCGCCGAGCGCGAGTTCAAGGTGCTCCAGGGCATCAATCACCGTGGCATCGCGCAGGCCGTCGACTTCCGCCAGCACCAGGGCGGTCCGGCGATCCTCTTCCGGCACCGGGCGAGCGATCTCCGTCTGGATCAGTACCTCGCCGTGCATGGCGAGAAGCTGACCGAAACTGTGCGCCGCGACCTTGTGCGCCAGCTGGCCGAGGCCGTGCGCTATGCCCACCGCCGCTCGCTTTACCATCGCGCCCTCGCAGCGCGCTCGGTGTATGTCAGCGCGAAGGACAACGGCACGCACCCGACGCTGCGGATCATCGACTGGCAGGCTTCGGCCCGTCATTTCGACTCAACCACCTCGCATGCCTCCGTCGGTAACAGCTCGCTCACTCAACAGCATGTCGAGGACGCGGCGCTGTGCTACCTGGCGCCGGAGACGGACGCCGACCACCCTGACCCGGGTCAGCTGGACGTCTTCGGCCTCGGGGCCGTCGCCTACCACATCCTCACGGGCACACCGCCCGCGCTGACGCGTACGGCCCTCAAGGAGCGGCTGACCGCGGAGGGCGGACTGCACATGTACGCGGTCGACGACGCTGTCGACCCCGGTCTCGAAGAGCTGGTGTACGCCGCCACACGCCGCAGCGTCGACGACCGGCTGGAGTCCGCCGAGGCGTTCCTGGATCAGCTGGACGAGGCGGAGCAGGCCACCGCTGCTCAGGCCGTCGCCGTCGAGGCCGACCCCCTCACCGCGACTCCCGGCCAGACCGTTGACGGCGACTGGAATGTGGAGCGGGTGCTCGGCTCGGGCGCTACCGCGCGTGCGCTGTACGTGACCCGGGTCACCGAGGACGACCATGGCCGCGTGACGGAGGACAGACGTGTCCTCAAGGTCGCCTTGGATGCGGACAAGAACGCGCGCCTCGAGTCTGAGGCCCGCGCGCTGGAGCAGGTGAGCAGCAGTCGCATCGTCAAGCTGTACGGCAACGGCCCACGGACCATCGGCGGACGCCGCGTCCTCACCCTGGAGTACGCCGGTGCCGAGACGCTGGGGGAACGGCTGCGCAGCGAGGGCCGACTGCTCTATTCCAAGCTGGAGTCCTTCAGTAACGACCTGTTCACGGCCTTGGACGACCTCGCGGCCAAGGGGATGCTCCACCGCGACCTGAAGCCCGACAACCTTGGCATTACGCTCAGGGAGGACGGCGAGGAGCAGCTGATGCTCTTCGACTTCTCCCTCGCGGGGGTCCCCGACCGGGACATCAAGGCGGGTACGCGGGGCTACCTCGATCCCTTCCTCGGTTCGGCACGTCGCCCTATCTACGACGAGCACGCCGAGCGGTACGCCACCGCGGTCGTTCTCCACGAGATGGCCTCCGGCGAGCGTCCGCTGTGGGGCGACGGCTCCCGCGATCCGCTCACCGGCATGACGGACGAGACGCCTGTCCTCGCCACCGAGGCCTTCCAGCAGCGGCTCGGACCGGGGCTGGAGGACTTCTTCAAGCAGTCCCTGCACCGCGACACCGACCAGCGTTTCGAGTCGCTGCGGCAGATGCGGGACGCCTGGCGAAGGATCTTCATCGAGGCCGATCGGACCCCGGCCCCGCCGGCGAAGGGCGTGGCCGGGCTCGCGGGCACGGAAGGCCTGTCGCAGGACGAGATTCGCGACCTGCACGCCGCCAAAGCGGGGCTCGACACGTCGCTGACGCAGGCCGGGCTCACCGAACGGGCAGCGGACGCGGCCGGAGAACTTGGTGCGGACACGGTCGAGCAACTGCTGGACCTTCCCCTGACCCGATTCCGGCAGCGTGGGATCGGCCCGGCCGTCCGCAAGGAACTCACCCGGCGACACCGCCAGTGGACAGATGTGCTGCGCCCGAAGAAGTCCCGGAAGCGAGACCCCGAGGCCACGTCCCCCAAGTCCGTGGCTACGGGCGCTGCCAACGATCAGCTCGGCGCGGAGCCTGACGCCCGGCAGAGCGTCAACCGGCTCGCCGCCCTGCTCAACCCGGTCCCGCCCGGCCGCCGGGACAACAAGCGCCCCCAGGTCGTCGCCGCCTGGCTCGGGCTGGACGGTACGAGCGCGCCTGGCTCCTGGCCGACCAACCGAGAGGTGGCAACGGCAGTCGGGATCTCCGAATTCACCGTCTCCAAACACCTCACCGCGGCGGCGGAGCACTGGGTCGGGCAGCTGTGGCTGACGCAACTGCGCGAGGAACTGGCCGACATCCTGCAGGCCGCCGGGCGGATCATGACGGCCCAGGAGCTCGCGCGCGAACTGCTCGTACGGCACGGTGGGGAGGCCGACACGGTGGACGAGGCGCTGATCGCGGCCCTCGCGGTCGTACGATCCGCCCTGACCGCTGAGAACGTGCTCAAGGACCAGCAGGACGAGAACTACGAGCCCCGCTTCACCCAGGTCCGGCGCAGGGGGCGGCTGCTGGTCGCGATGACGTCCACGGACGGCTCCGACGAGCCGACCGACGACGAGCTGGCCGCGTACGCCATAGAGCTGGGGGACAAGGCGGACACACTCGCGGCCGCCGACCCCCTGCCCGATCCTGCGGCGGTCCTGCGTCTTCTGCGGGCGGTCTCCCGGCCCGAAGGCACGGACCCGTTGCCGGACACCCGGGTGGTGACCCTGGCCGCGGCCACGTCGACGAGCGCCGCCGCGTCCCCTCGGCTGGAGCTGTACCCGAGGTCCCTCAGCATGGCGCGGGCGCTGAAGATTTCACAGGCAGCAGCGGGAGTGCGCCGCGAGGTCGGCATCAGCACGGACGGCCTGCTGGCGCGGCTGCGGTCCCGCTTCCCCGAGATGGAGCTGGGGCGGCCCACCTACGTCGAAGTCGAGGACGCGCTCGCGGAAGCCGGCTTCCCGCTGAAGTACGACACGGCGGACAGCCGGTTCCGCCCGCCCGCGCCGAGTGGGGCGTCCCTCTCGGGCGGAACGTCGTCGTCCGCATCGACGACGAGCAGCGTGCTGGCGTCGATGACCGTCCAGGAGGCACGCGCGGCAGCCGGCCGCGACCCGTCCGCTCTGCTGGCGGCCAAGCTCGGCACGGCCGTACAAGAGGGTGGCTTCCTCGCCCTCAACGTGGCTGTCAAGCGCCTGCCGGGCGCGGCGGAAGCGGTGGCGGAACACTTCCCCGTACATCAGGTGAACCTCGCGGAGTTCTTCATCGAGGAGTTCCGCGCGCTCGCCTCGGAGCACGGCACGGACTGGCCGAAGGTACTGGCCGCGGACACCCGCTACACCAGAAGCGGGCAACTGCCCAACGGCCTGCGGTCGTTCGTGACCCGCGTATGGCCGCGGGTCAGGACACGACTTGACCGGATCACGACCCGGGATCCGGAAGCGGTGCTGTTCGTCCACACCGCCGGACTGCTCTCCCACTACTACGAAGCCGGCGGGCACCAGCTCCTCGTCGACCTGCAGCGGGAGGCACGCAGGCCGGGCCGGCAGCCGCACGGACTCTGGCTGCTCGTCCCCTCGCACAACCCCCGCGGAATCCCGGAATTGGACGGCCACACGGTGGAAGTGACCGGCGGCGACGCCGAGCGTGTGGTCCTGAGCGGGGACTTCCTGAGAGAACTGGCCGCCGTGCCGGCCGCTGCCGGTGAGAGATGAGAGGAACGGCAACCGTGAGCGCGCAGAGCGGAAACGGAAACCAGGACGTGCTGCTGAAGGACCTGCGCAAGCAGGTCTCGGCCCTGGAGGACGATCTGCGAGCGCGCAGTGAGTCGGTCGAGAAGTACCGCAAGCGGCTGCACGACGAGTACCGGCTGGCATACGACGCCGACCGCACCTCAGTGCCGTATGAGACCTGGCGTGACGAACGGGTCACGCAGGTCGCGGCGGCGTGGGTGCTGGCCTGCGTGTTCGTGCGCTTCTGCGAGGACAACGAGCTTCTTGAGCGGCCGTGGATCGCGGGAGTCGGCGACCGTCTGAAGGAGGCCATCGACCACGATCAGGCCTTCTTCGCGGCCAATCCGGCGATGAACGACCGTGACTGGCTGTATGAGTCCTTCCGTCATCTCGCGGGCACGAACCGGACGGTGGCCGGCCTGTTCGATGAGGCACATAACCCGCTGTGGGAGATCGAGCCCTCGTACGAGGCGGCACGAGACCTGCTGAGGTTTTGGCGGCGGGTGGACCGTGACGGGGAGATCGTCCACAGCTTTGTGGATCCCGAGCTGAGTACACGCTTCCTGGGCGACCTGTACCAGGAGCTGAGCGAGCACGCTCGGAAGACGTACGCGCTGCTGCAAACCCCCGTGTTCGTCGAGGAGTTCATCCTCGACCTGACGCTCGAACCCGCCGTGGAGGAGTTTGGCCTCGAACCGATCGTGGAGATCGTCGACGGCCATGGCAACAAGCGGGAGCTGCCTCCGGGGCTGCGGACCATCGACCCCGCGTGCGGGTCGGGGCACTTCCTGCTCGGCCTGTTCGACCGCCTGCTGGCGAAGTGGCGGGACGCGGAGAAGGGTACGGACGACTGGGCGCTGATCCGGCGGGCGCTTGAGTCGGTGCACGGGTGTGACAAGAACCCGTTCGCCGTGGCGATCGCCCGGTTCCGGCTGGTGGTGGCGGTGCTGAAGGCGTCTGGCGCGAAGAGGCTATACACCCTGCCGGACTTCCCCATCAACGTGGCGGTGGGGGACTCGCTGCTGCATGGCCGGGACGCCGGGGCCGTGGACGATGACCTGTTCTCCAGCCGGGAGCAGTTCCTGTACCGGACGGAGGACATCGACGGCTTCGTTGAGCGCTGCGATCTGCTCGGCCGATACTCGTACCACGTGGTGGTGGGCAATCCGCCGTACATCACGGTCAAGGACAAGAAGGAGAAGGCGAACTACGCCCGGGCGTACTTCGCCTGCTCCGGTAACTATGCCCTGTCCGTGCCGTTCGCACAGCGGATCTTCGAGCTGGCGCGCAGGGCGGGGGGCAGCAACCGTGACGGGGGCTTCACTGGGCAGATCACCGCGAACTCGTTCATGAAGCGGGAGTTCGGGAAGACGCTGATTGAGGCGTTCTTCCATGGTGGGCGGGAGTATACGTACAAGGACGCGAAAGGGCGGACGAGGAAGGGCGTCTTCGCGGGCGTTGAACTGACGCACATCGTTGACACGTCCGGGGCTTATATCCCCGGGCATGGGACGCCCACGGTGATTCTTGCGGGGCGAAACCAGATTGCTCGACAAGCGGATGCTATTCGGGCTGTTTTGGGAGTCCGAGGGGAGCCCGGCTACCCGGATGACCCTGCAATGGGTCACGTATGGAGGGCGATCAAGGAGCAGGTTAAGGAGGATTTCAGTGAATCGGAGTGGGCTGCGTCACTGAATGCGCCACGCGAGCGTTTTCGGGATTTCCCATGGTCGCTTCAGGGTGGCGGTGCGCATGAACTGATGAACCGTCTTGAGTTGGCGTGTGAATCGCCCCTTGGTAAGCAAGTGCGGTTGATTGGGCGTACGGCGCATACCGGTGCAGACGAGGCATATTTTGCAGCGCCGGGCGCATGGAGCCGTCGGGGAGTCGCCCGGGAATGCATCGTGCCGCTGGTTGAAGGCACGGTGATCCGGGACTGGGACTTGCGGCCGGAAACGGAATCTTTGTTTCCATACGGCGTAGATCTCGCGGCGGATGACAGCGACACAGAGGTTCGGCGCCACCTCTGGCTACACCGGTCTCATTTGCGACTGCGTCGCGAACCTGGCGGAATTCACGAAGAGATTGGGCTCACTTGGTACGAATGGAGTCGTTGGCATCCAGAACGGTTCATTGTGCCACTGGGTATTGCATTCCCCTTTGTGGCCACACACAACCACTTTGTACTCGACCGAGGTGGGAGCGTATTCAAGCAGACCGCACCGGTGATCAAGCTACCTGAAGGGGCAAGTGAAGACGCACATTTGGCATTGCTGGGAGTGCTCAACTCGTCGGCGGCTTGCTTCTGGCTGAAGCAAGTCAGCCAAGCAAAAGCCGGTGGTGGTACTGGACGTGGCATGCAAGATGAGGCCTGGGAGGAACGCTACGAATTCACTGGCACTAAACTCCAGGAATTCCCCCTCCCTGCAGATCTTTCCCTCCCCCTGAGCCGCACCCTGGACACCCTCGCTCAAGACCTCACCACCCAAGAGCCCTCCACCATCTGCACCAGAACCGATCCCCCCACCCGCCCCCGCCTCGCCACCGCCCGCACCACCTGGACCCACACCCGAGAGCAGATGATCGCCCTCCAGGAAGAGCTGGACTGGGAGGTCTACCACTCCTACGGCCTCCTTACGGACGCCGAGAAGGCCCGCCTCGTCGCCCTCTCGCCCACGCCCGCCGATGTTCCCCAAGTCAAACTCGGTGAGCGGGCGTTCGAGATCGTGCTCGCTCGCCGGCAGGCTGTCGGAGAGGTCGAGACGGCGTGGTTCGACCGCCACGGTTCCACCCCGGTCACCGAGATCCCCTCCCGCTGGCCCGACTGGTACCGCGACATCGTTCAAGCCCGCATCGACACGATCGAGAGCCGCCCGGACATCGCCCTCGTCGAGCGCCCCGGGTACAAGCGCCGTTGGGCCGCCGACCCGTGGGACAAGCGGGAGAAGGCCGCCCTGCGGGCCTGGTTGCTCGACCGATGCGAGGAGCGGAGTCTCTGGTTCCATGTCGTGGACGACTTCGAGCAGCCGCGCACTCTGACTGTCGGGCAGCTCGCCGACGAGCTCGGCAAGCGGTCCGACGCCGAAGAGATCGACGCGGTTGCCGGGCTCTACGCGACCCACCTCGGCAAGCCGAACCTCGGCCTGGAGCACGTGCTCGTCGACGTGGTCGACGCCGAGCATGTTCCGTACTTGTCCGCCTACCGCTACAAGGACAGCGGGCTGCGCAAGCGCCGGCAGTGGGAGGGGGTCTGGGAGCTGCAGCGCGAGGAGGACCGTGACGGCGTACGGCTCAGCATCCCCGTACCGCCTAAATACACAGGCGCGGACTTCGTCCGGCAGTCCTACTGGTCGAACCGCGGAAAGCTCGACGTGCCGAAGGAGCGGTTCATCTCCTACCCAGACGCGAGTCCCGGCTCCGACCCGACGCTGCTGCTGGGCTGGGCGGGATGGGACCAACGGGACCAGTCCATGGCGCTGCTGAATATCGTCAGGGATCGTGGCCGTAACGAGGCGTGGCCCGAGGAGCGGTTCGTGCCGCTGCTCGCCGGACTCGCGGAGCTGATGCCGTGGCTGCGGCAGTGGTTCGGAGACGTGGACGAGGAGTGGGGCGAGGAGTCGGCCGCCAAGGAGATCCAGAGCTTCCTGGACGCGCAGCTGACCGGCCGGGGGATCGCCCCGAGCGCTCTCTCCGACTGGCGCCCGGCCAAGAAGAGCCGCGGCCGCAGAGCAGTGGCCGATGCCACGATCGAGGCGCAGCAGACCACTATTGATGACAATGGCATCAACGACGGCAACGGGGAACAGGACTGACCACGATGGGCAGCAGTAGCAGCACTGGCAGTGACGGGCAGCTCTACCTTCGCGACGTACTCGACATGCCCGAGTCCGTGCTGGCGGGGAAGTTCAAAGTCGAGCTGTCCGACGGCTTCGACCAGGCAACGGAGCGCGTCAACGAGTACGTGGTCACTGACCAGTTGGAGCTGGCGCTGCGCCGGGCACTGAAGGTCGTACAGGACTCCGTGCAGGGCGGGGACTCCAACGCGGCGTATCTGCACGGCTCGTACGGCTCCGGTAAGAGCCACTTCATGACCGTGCTGCACGCCATCCTGTCCGGCAACCCGGCCGCGCGTGCGAAGCCGAGGCTCCAGCCGGTCATCGCGGAGCACGATGTGTGGCTGCGGGACCGGAAGTTCCTCATGGTGCCCTACCACTTGGTCGGCTCGACCGACCTGGACTCGGCGCTCCTGGGCGGTTACGTCACCGCGGTGACCAGGCTTCATCCGAATGCTCCGGTGCCGCCCGTCTACCGGGTGGACGCCATGTTCGCCGACGCGCGTCGGCAGCGTGACTTCACTGGTGACGACGCCGAGTTCATCCGCTGGCTGGGCAACCCCGACCTACCGAGGGAGAGAGCCGGGAACGTCCGGAGCGCGGCGACGGACGACGAGGACGACCTCGAAGACCTCGACGCCGCCGAGGCCCCCTCGGTGTGGACCAGTGACCTGCTCGACCGGGCGTTCGCCGCCGCCTCCGGCGACAGGCACCGGGACTGGCTGGCCTCGGCTCTGCTCTCCGGCCCGTTCGCGTCGTACTCCCAGGGCGCGCTCGGCGCCAAGGACGCGTTCGTGCCATTGGAGAACGGCCTGGATATCATCAGCCGGCACGCCAAGGCGCTCGGCTACGACGGCCTGATCCTGTTCATCGACGAACTGATCCTCTGGCTCCAGGCACATCTCAATGAGCAGTCCTTCGTCAACAGCGAGATCGACAAGCTGGTCAAGCTGATCGAGTCCGGGGTGAGTGGCCGTCCCCTGCCCGTGGTGTCGTTCATCTCCCGCCAGCGCGACCTGGCCGAGCTGATCGGCGCGAACGCGGTCGGAGCCGATGTCAAGAACCTGGAGAGCCGGGTCAACTACCTCTCCGGACGCATCGACACGATCACCGTCGAGGACAAGAACCTCCCGGAGATCATCAAGGAGCGCGTCCTCAAGCCCAAGAACGCCGCGGCACGCGCTGCCCTGGACACGGCCTTCTCCCGGCTCGAGACCTCCAACCAGTCCGTGCGGGACGTGCTGCTGGACGCGAACGGCATCACGCACGCGGACTGGGCGGACTTCAAGGCCCTCTACCCGGTCTCTCCTGTGCTCCTCAACGTGCTCGTGGCGTTGTCGAGCGCGTTGCAGCGCGAACGCACCGGTCTGAAGCTGCTGCAGCAGGTGCTCAACCGGCGGCGCGCGGACATGAAAGTCGGCCAGCTCGTTCCCTTGGGCGACCTGTGGGACGTACTGGTCGACGGAATGGGCGAGGCGTTCACCGACCGGCTGCGCAGCGATGCCGACGCGGCGATCCGCTTCTACGGCAGGGTGCAGGCGCACCTTGAGCAGAAGTACAAGTCAGCGGACGGCAAGCCGGCGGACAGTGAGAAGTTCAAGGCCGACGACCGGTTCATCAAGACGATGCTGCTCGCCTATCTCGCCCCGGAGGTGCCCGCGCTGACGCGGCTCACCGGCCCGCGGCTGGCGGCTCTGAATCACGGGTCGATCCGCTCCCGCACCGGTCAGACGGACAGCCTGGCGATCACACGGATGCGGGAACTACAGGCGGCGTTCCCCGGTGAGCTGCGCAGCGACGGAAACGAGGCCGACCCGGTCTTCACCCTCCACCTGTCGGACCTGGACGTGGAGCCGATCCTGGACAGCGTGGGGGAGAAGGACTCCACCGGTGCTCGTAAAAGGTGGGTGCAGGAGTGGCTGTGGCGGGAGCTGAGGGTTCCGGACGAGGGCGAGCTGGTCAGCGAGCGGGAAATCGTCTGGCACGGCACCCGTCGCACCGCCGAGTTCGTCTTCGAGGACGTGTCCGAGAAAAACGTCCTGCCGGACGGACAGTTCGAGCCGGGTTCCCCGGACCGGATCCGCTTCGTCATCGGCTACCCCGGCAACCCGGACGCGAAGATCACCGCTGACGAGATCCGGGTCTTCCGCCTGCAGCGCGAGAACCCGGACGCGGCGACGGTCGTGTGGCTGCCGTCGTTCCTGTCCAGTCAGCGTGGCAAGCAGCTCGGCCGCCTGCTGAAGATCAACTACCTTCTGGACCGCGATCACCTGAGGGACTTCGCAACGCACCTGTCCTCGGACGACCAGGTGCGGGTCAGGCACCAGCTGGAGGCGCAGCGCGACACCCTCAACGGGGAGCTCTCCCGGGTGCTGCACCAGGCGTACGGTCTCGCCAAGGCGAACGAGGCCGACTTCAGCTCCGAGGTCACCGACGGGAAGCACGTGCACGCGCTGTTCGCGGGGCACACGCCACAGCTCCAGGGCGGCGGCAGCTTCGAGTACAACCTGCTGAAGCTGTCCGACGGACTCTTCGACGCGAAGTACCCGAAACACCCGAACTTCGACCGCGGGGAGAGCCGCAAGCCGGTCACCACAGCGAAGTTCAAGATGGTGTACGGCTGGATCGCGAAGGCCATGGACGCCGGTGGCCGGGTCGTCGTCGACGGCAAGGAGATCGCCGACGTCGCGCGGGTGGTGCATGCGCTGGAACTCGGCGAGGTGCACGACGGACCGCTGACCATCGGTGTCGACTGGATGCGCGAGATCAACCGGCAGGCCGACCACCACGGGGCGAAGGGCGACTACTCCGTCGAGGACATCCGGGTCTGGATCGCCGAGCTGGGCTGGACCGGGCTGGACACCATCGTCTCGAACCTGGTGATCGCGACGTACGCCCTGCTGTCGGACCGGTCCTGGGTCCTCAACGGCAAGCCGGAGCCCACAGCACCCATGCTGGACCAGATCGGCTCCGGCTGGGCGCTGCGCGCGCAGGAACTGCCCAGCAAGGAGGAGTTCGCCGCCGCGCACACCAAGGCCGCGCTGCTGCTGGTGACGGACGTGCCCGCGCTGCCGTACGCCCGGAACGTCAACGCGCTGGCGACGGCGGTCCGGGAGAAGGCCGGGGAGCACGAGAACGACGTCATCGGTCTGCGGCACTCGCTGGCCAAGCACCGGGCCGCACTGGGTGTTTCGGGCGAGGCACTGACGGTTCGCGAGCAGGCGGTGCGGGACGCGGCCGACCTGCTGGCCCGGATCAAGCAGAACCATGACGCGACGGGACTGGCCCGAGACCTCGCGGCAGCCACGTACTCGACGACCGACCTGGTCCTGGGCAAGACCGTTTCTTCCGCGAAGGCCGTCCTGGACGCGCTGGACAACACCGACTGGGAACTCATCGAGAGCGTCCGGAAGTACACCGACCGCGGTGACGGTCTCGCCGACCGCTCGGAGCGGCTGCTCGCCCAGATTGCCGAGGCTGCCTCGAACGACGAGTACGACACCGCGCTCGCCCCGGTGCTGAAGCAGGCCCGCAGCAAGGCGGTGGAACTGATCAACGAGGCCGCGCGGCTGAGTACGGTCGCGCCGCCGGTTCCCCCGCAGCCGCCGGTTCCCCCGCAGCAAGGGCCTGGCCAGCCCTCGGCGGAGCCTCAAGACGAATTCCCGCAGTCCACGCCAGGGACCACGGGTCCCAAAGCGCCTTCTCAGCCGTCGGCACCCTCGTCCCCCGCCCCGCAGGCCCGACGGGTCGTCGTCGCAGGTGACAGCACCTTGGAAACGGCGCTCGGCAGTGCGCTCGCCGATGTCCGTGAACAGATCCAGAGCTATGCCGCCGCCCATCCCGGTGCCAAGATTGAGATCAACTGGCAGGTGGTGCAGCCCGACCACGAGAGCTGGCACGCCCCGGCGGGCCACGAGGACGACTGATGGGGGCGATCGTGCCCGAACTCGACCAGCGTGTCATCACCGGACTGCTCGCCACGCACCTTCCGCGTGCGAAGGGCAGACAGCTGATGCTGGTGCACGGGCGGTACGCCGAGACGGCGGCCAAGGTGTTCACCGTGCCGGACGGCGAGGGCGATCGGCGCAGCGTCCATGTCGCACACGCGACCTCGGTGCTCGGCATCACCGACGCCTGGCAGGAACACCGGGCCCAGCACGGCTCCGACCTCCTCGTGGTCACCACGGACGTGGCCGACGAGCGGGTCGGCGTCGACCTGCTCGGCGAGATGATGCGCTCGCGCACGATCACCGTGGACGAGGCGGACATCGTCAAGCAGCTCTTCGGAGCCGCCGACCTCGACCCCCGTATGCGACGCGATCCGTGGCTCTGGCTGCCGGCCGCGCTGATCGCGGCCGAGCCGCGGGAGGGATGGCCGCAACGAGGGACCGTGCTCACGCTGGACGCGGCGATGCGCGCCCTGGTCGGCGTACGGCTGGGCCTTGAGGGAGTGTTCGAGGGCGGAGCGTCCGTGGACGTCGATGCCCTCCTTGCCTGGTCCCAGCAGCCCGGCGGCCCTGACCGCTTCGCCGTGCTGCCCGAGGCCGAGCAACAGGGGATCGCCGACTGGCTGGAACAGCGTGCGGGCGAAGCCGCGCCACTGCTGCTGCGGCTTGCCGTGAGCGGCCTCGGCCCCCGGGCCACGGCACTGGGGCTGCTCTCCTCCGTGCTGTCCGAAAGCGGGGACCCCTCTTCGGCGGACGCCGCCTTGGCTCTTGGCTCGCTGCTCAACGGCGTTCGCTTCAGGCCGTCCGAACTTCGTGCCTTCACCAGCGCGGTGGAGGGCACGCTGACCCGCTGGATCGGCGAGGCCGCCGGACGGGGGACGCAGAGTGAGCAGGCTCGCCACCGGGTGCTCGACGTGGTGCGGCAGGCCGACCAGCTGGCCGACAGCGTCCATCTGACCGGTGTGCTGGCGGACAACCCGTTCCTGCCGTCCGGTTTCCAGGAGCGGCTGCGCCGCCTGGCCGAGGCCCTGTCCGAGAGTGCCGACGCCGCACAGGCCGCGTGGGAGTTCGTACGGGAGCACCAGCTGGCGCCGTCGTTCTACCCCGAGCGAGTTGAACTCGCGCGCATGGCGGTGAGGTTGAGGCGCTGGCTGGACCAGGACATCCCCGGGGTGTCCTCGGTTGGGCAAGCCGTTCAGGCACACGTCACGGACTGGGGATGGGTGGACCGAGCGCTCGCCCAGCTGTGGCAGGGGGACACCGTCGCGGATCCTGTAGTCGACGAGGCGTACGGAAATCTGCACGACGCCGCGCGCCAACGGCGGCACCTCCTCGACGAGGCTTTCGCGAGCTGTCTGGCCCGGTGGACGCAGGACGCCCGTCCGAACCGGCCGGGCGGAGACCTGCTCATCGAGAACGTCCTGAACGAGGTGGCCCGGCCGTTGGCGGACGCGGCGCATCCTCCGCTGGTGGTCGTCCTGACGGGCATGACCGGTGCTGTCGCTGCCGAGTTGGGCGAGGAACTGACCAGCACGGGCCGGTGGATCGAACTCGGCGAAGGAGGGCTGAGAAGGGCGGCGGTCGCACTGATGCCCTCGGTGACGGCCGTCTGCCGTGCATCACTCCTCAGCGGTCGCCCTGTCCTGGGAGGACCGGAGGAGGAGAAGGAGAACTTCATCGCGTTCTGGCAAGAGCACGACCACACGGCGTCCCTCTTCCACAAGAGCGATATACCGGCTGAAGTGGGGCATCGGCTCCACGACCGGCTCATCTCGGCGATCGCCATGGACGAGGTAGTCGGTGTCGTCCTCGACACGATCGACGAAAGCCTCGACCATGGTCGGCAGAGTCCGGGCGGCCCGTGGACCGTGGACAGCGTGACGTACCTGCCCGAGCTGCTGAACACGGCACGTGCGCAAGGGCGTCCGGTGGTGCTGGTGTCCGCTCACGGGCATGTCCAGGACCGGGACAGCAGATCGGCGATGCCGGCTCTGGCCGAGGACGTGGAGGCGGCGCGTTGGCGCACCGGACCGGCAGGCGACGGCGAAGTCACCCTGGACGGGCCACGCGTCCTGGAGAACGGTGGCCGGATCACGGCGGCCTGGTCGGAGGAGATCCACTACACGCCCGGCAAAGCCGGATACCGGGGAGGCGCTGCCCTGGCCGAGATGGCCGTGCCGGTGCTCGTACTGGCACCCACCGACGAGGTGGCCCCGGAAGGCTGGGCGACAGTGCCCCGAGAATCGGTCGAGCCTTCCTGGTGGGAGCGGTCGGCGGAACCGGTCTCACCCTTCGTTCCCGCCGCGGAGCCGAAGCTGACGAAGAAGCCAGCCAGGAAAACCGGCCCGCGTCCGAAGACGGTGGCAACGAACGATGCGCCCGTCGACGACGAAACGGCCAAGGCGCCCACCGCGCAGAATCCACCGATGGAGGAAGCACCTGAACCTGAGCAGTCCCTGGGCTGGCGCGTCGTCTCCACCAAGATCTATGACCACCAGAAAGCCTTCGTACGCAGGGCACCGGACCGCAAGGTCGTCGCGGCCGTCGTCGACGCCCTCGACGCGGCAGGCGGCACGCTCTCGCTGGCGGCGGTGGTCGCCGCCGTCACCGCATCGGGCGGCCGAGCACCCAGCCGTCCCGAGGGGATCGTCACCGTCCTGACCCGCCTGCTCAACGTGGAGGGCTACGACGTCATCAACCTGATCGATACACGGACCAGAGTGCGACTCAACCGAGACCAGCTGATCCAGCAGTTCGAGCTGACCCAGGCAGAAGGCGGAGTGGCATGAGTACTCCGCTCGTGAGCGCAGCCCGCCGCCGCGAGGTCATCGACGCACTGCGGCGCGGAACCGTACCCCAGACCGGCCTCGATCTCTTCGCCGTCGGCTTGGACAGGTTCGCCCCGGCGCTGGATGAACGCATCTCCACGACCGCTACCGGTGGTGCCGCCTTCCACGCCATCCGCGGCGAGTACGGATCCGGCAAGACGTTCTTCGCCCGCTGGCTCGCGGAACGCGCCAAAAGGGCCGGTCTCGCCACCGCCGAGATCCAGATCTCGGAGACCGAAACCCCGTTGCACAAACTGGAGACGGTGTATCGGCGGCTGACGGAGCGGCTGACGACTGCGACCCAACAGCCCAGCGCCCTGCGGTCCGTGATAGACGGCTGGTTCTACGCCCTCGAAGAGGATGCCAGCGAGACTCGTCCCGACCTCGCTGACGACAGTGCGGGCCTGGAGGCAGCGGTCGACGCGCTGATGGAAGAACGCCTGCGGACGGTGGCACGGACCACCCCCGCCTTTTCGGCCGCGCTGCGCGGATATCGCAGGGCCACCATGGATGGGGACGCGGCCACTGCCGAGGCGCTCATCGCCTGGCTCGGCGGCCAGAAGTCGGTGGCTGCGTCGGCACGGCGTGCCGCCGGTGTGCGAGGCGACCTGGACCACTTCGCCGCACTCGGTTTCCTGCAGGGACTCCTGACCGTGCTGAAGGACTGCGGTCACCCGGGCCTGCTGATCGTTCTCGACGAGATCGAAACGCTGCAGCGTGTGCGCGGCGACGTACGAGAGAAGGGCCTCAACGCGCTGCGTCAACTTCTGGACGAGATCGATACAGGACGCTTTCCCGGCCTCTTCCTGGTCATCACAGGCACGCCTGCCTTCTATGACGGGCAGCAGGGCGTCCAGCGGCTTCCGCCGCTCGCTCAGCGCCTGGCCACCGACTTCACCACCGATCCGCGCTTCGACAACCCGCGGGCCGTACAGCTGCGGCTCAGCGGCTTCGACCTACAGCGTCTGGGAGAACTCGGCCGTTCGGTGAGGGACCTGTACGCAGGAGCAGCTCGGAACCCGGACAGGATCGCATCGCTGGTCGACGACGCGTACGTCTCCGAACTGGCCACGGCTATGACGAGCAGGCTCGGTGGACGGGCGGGCATTGCGCCCCGTCTGTTCCTGCGCAAACTCGTCGCAGACGTGCTGGACAGGGTCGACGAGTTCGAGGACTTCGATCCCCGCAGGGATTATGCCCTGACGGTGAACACGGCCGAACTGAGCGAGATCGAGCGCAACGCAGCAGCCGACACCGCCGACGACATCGAGCTGGAGTTGCCGTGACCGGAGCTCCCGAACCACTCGACCACCTCCACCCCGGTCTGATCCACCACATCGTCAACTCTCTTGGCTGGCCCGCGCTCCGTCCCCTGCAGGAGGAGGCGATCACGCCGCTCCTCGACGGCTCTGACGCCGTCCTGCTCGCGCCGACCGCCGGCGGCAAGACCGAGGCCGCGACCTTCCCCCTGCTGTCGAAGATGGCTCAGGAGCGGTGGACGGGTACCTCGGTGCTCTATGTCTGTCCGCTCAAGGCACTCCTCAACAACCTCCTGCCCCGCCTTGAGACGTACACCGCATGGCTGGGCCGCACGGCCGCGCTATGGCACGGCGACGTGCCGCACACGCGGCGCAAGCGCATCCTGCGCGAGCGCCCGGACATATTGCTGACCACGCCGGAATCCCTCGAAGCGATGTTGGTCAGCGTGAACGTCGACCACCGTGCCTTCTTCTCGGGACTGCAGGCGATCGTCGTCGACGAAGTCCACGCCTTCGCCGGCGACGACCGAGGCTGGCATCTGTTGGCCGTTCTCGAACGGCTGGAGCGGGTGGTGGAGCGGCCGGTACAACGTGTGGGGCTCTCGGCAACCGTCGGCAACCCGGAGCAACTGCTGAACTGGCTACAGGGTTCCGGCGCCGGGAAGCGCGCGGCACAGGTCGTCGCCCCCCATCTCCGCGAAGAGTCCCCCACGCTGCCGCCGCCTGGCAACATCCAGCTCGACTTCGTCGGCTCGCTGACGAACGCCGCGACGGTGATCGCATCCCTGCACCGAGGCGAGAAGCGCCTGGTGTTCTGCGAAGCACGCAGACAGGTCGAGGAACTCGGGGCTGCCCTGCGTGCCAAGGGAGTCACCACCTTCTTGTCCCACGCCTCGCTGTCCGTGGAGGAGCGCAGGAAGGCCGAGGAGGCCTTCGCCGAGGCCCGCGACTGTGTGATCGTCTCCACCAGCACTCTCGAACTCGGCATCGACGTAGGCGACTTGGACCGGGTTATCCAGATCGACGCACCCGGAACCGTAGCGTCGTTCCTACAACGTCTTGGGCGCACAGGCCGCCGACCTGGCTCGGTCCGCAACTGCCTCTTCCTCGCCCTGGACGAAAGCGGTCTGCTCAGTGTGTCCGCCCTGCTCCTGCTGTGGTCACGCGGCTGGGTCGAACCGGTGGTGGCTCCACCTGAGCCTCGCCACATCGCCGCCCAGCAGATCCTTGCGCTCTGTCTGCAGGAACACCGTGTCGGCGACCAGCTGTGGAAAGAGTGGTGGGGCGGGCTCGGCCCCTTCGGGCCATCCGCCGAGCCGATCCTGCGGCACCTCGTCCAGGAGGGGTATCTGGATCAGGACGGCGGAATGCTATTCATCGGCCCCGAAGCCGAACGCCGCTTCGGATACCGCCACTTTATGGATCTCACGGCCGTATTCACTGCGGCCCCAGAGTTCACGGTGCTTGCAGGCCGCAGTGAGATCGGTACGACCGACCCGGCACTGCTCACGGACGAGATCGCCGGCCCGCGCCGCCTGCTCCTTGCGGGCCGCAGCTGGCAGGTGACCCACATCGACTGGTCACGACGCCGCTGCTTCGTCGAGCCGGTGGACAGCGGTGGCCGCGCCCGGTGGGGAGGAGCAGGCCTCGTCCGGGCCGCATCGTACGAACTCGCTCGTGCGGCCCGGGAAGTGCTGCTCGGCGCCGACCCGCCCGTCGTCCTGACCCGACGCGCCCAGACCGCCCTCGCCGAAGCACGCGACCACAGCGCCGAGCTGGTGCACACTGACGGAACAGTGATCGTACGAGGTGGCCGGGACACCAATGTGCGCTGGTGGACCTGGGCCGGCTACCGGGCCAACGCCACGCTGGCCGCGACGCTCACCACGGTCGCTGACCCGCTGCAACGGCCCACCGATGCCTATCTGCGGCTCCGCGAGGACGTGACCGTCGAGGAATGGAGTAAGGCGGTTACCGAGGCGACCAATCAGTTGTGCCTGCCCGCCGTGGATGCCCGAGCACTCAATGGTCTAAAGTTCAGCGCTGCGCTCCCGCCTCGGCTCGCGGAGGCCACACTCGCCGTTCGTCTCGCGGATCTGTACGGCGCGGCGGCCATCCTGCGGGAGCCGTCGAGATTCACGGAAATGGGATACTGACGGGTCACGGAAGCTGTGCCCGACGATCAACACGGGCCCGCGCAAGGAGCAGCGGCTGTGGGTCTACGTCTTGGACGGGAGCACTCGTGCCCAGGTCTTCACCGCGATGTCTCAGCCCAAGGACCACGACGTCTTCGCCGCCCTCGACGGCCTGGTGGTCGGCTGCCACCAGGCACTGCTGTCGCAGCAGAAACTCGACCTCATTCGGAGCTTGCCAACGCCTGGCGTTTGGATCACCGCCGTGCCGAACACGTCCAGATTCTCGGGCGCGGGAGAGGGCAGAGGCTCAGGACGCGGACGACGCGCAAGCCACGCAGGTAGACCCGTTCGGTAACGATGTCGTCGGAGCATCGATGTGCGAGAACGCGGTTCCGAACACCGTGACCATGACCTCCTCCACGGCGAGGGGCGGGTGGGCGTAGGTGTCCCAGGTCTCGGAGAATTTCGCGTGTCGGGATAGAGCTTGCACGGTTTTCGGGTCGTGTTTGCCGGAGCTGCCGAGCGTGGTGGTGTAGAAGTGCTTGAGGTCGTGGAAGCGGGTTCTGTCCGGAAGCCCGGCTTGTTTCACTGCCTTTCGCCATTTCTGATGGAAGTCGCTGATTAGTACGGGCCGGCCATAACGGTTCGTGACGATCAGTCCCTCGTCCGGCGGCTCGGCGTAGCCGCGTGCCCGGCGGCGGCGTTGTGCGGCAGGCGAGACGGGCTCCGGCTCGGAGAACCGTGTCACGTGGTGTAGCAGCCGCTCGATAAGAAAGTGATCCACCGGCAGGGTTGCGTAACTGGCCTTGGTCTTGAGGCGGACGGCCTTGCCGCGCTGCCGTTGCTCTTCGACGTGTAGCAGGTCGTGGTTCCAGGCCACCTGACTTCGCTTCAGCCCGAAGGCCTCGCCCTGGCGCAGTCCGGCGCAGGCTCCGAGCCAGATCAGGACCTCGTAGCGCGGCGCGACCTTCTGCATCGCCGCTGCGACTGCTGCGACCTGTCCAGGTGACAGCGCGACCTTGACGCGGGGGGTGACGTCCGGGAGTTCGATCCTTGCCACGATGTTGGGAGGGAGCGGGATGTCCTCGTCCAGCATGTAATGCACGAGGATGCGCCAGGTCTTGAAGATCTGGACGACGGTGTGGGCCGAGTCGATGCCTTGCTTGTCGAGGAGGTAGTCGACGAAGGCCATGGAATCGGGGCGGCGTAGGCTGTCTGCGGTGCGGTGGCCGGCGAAGGGCAGGATGTGGCTGCGGAGATGGCTTTCGTAGGTGTCGCATGTATTGGCATTCTTCTTCCGCTTACGCCTCCTTATCATTATCTCGGTTGCGAAGTGTTCAACCTGCAGGCTGCCCGGATTTTTGTCGCGCGACGCCTGTCTTTCGGCTTTCGTGAGCACCTTGTCGAGGCAGTCGCGGGCTTCCTGCCAGGTGGCAAAGGCCGGTCGTTTCTCTTTTCCTGAGCAGTCGATGTGCCGGGCCTGCCAGCGATGGCCGCGGCCGTGGTCCGCAGACGGGTACAGAGGCTGCTGTGGCGTGCCGCATCGGCACGGTACGTCACCGCGCTCTGGTTTTGGATATCTCCTGTGCCAGCGATCGAACGGCTCGATTGGCTTGCTCATGCCCCTGCCCTGGAAAACGGAGTTGCGTGCTGGACCTGTCGCCGCCCCTTTCGCACTGGCTTGGCGACGTGCGCGACGGCTTGTCTCCGCCCGCCAGGGCGATGCTGTCCGCTACAATCAGTAATTATGCACAGCTGTTCATGGTGTATGCAAAGGTGTGACGGTCGAGTCGCCGTGTGCCAGCACGTGAACCGTCACCGGACCCGCGACTCCTGTCCCTGGGTATGCAAATCCGTCGCCTCAGAGAGGAGCGGGGATACAGCCTAGAAGAACTCGCAGAACGCAGCGGGCTGAGCTTCCGCGGCCTCATCTATATCGAGCATGGACAGCGCAGCCCCAGCGTTCTTACGCTCTTGGACATCGCTTCAGGGCTCGATGTGGAACCGGGGGAACTTGTTAATCACATCGCCCAGGAAGAATCCGGTAAATCTGCCACTGATGGTACGAGGTGACAATCCGAGGATCGTGATTTTCGTCAGGCGCCCTGGAGTCGTGAACTGTCCATGCTGTCTCGTGGCTCGTCCTGAGGTCCGCGCGATGTGCGGGAATCTGTCTTGCTTCACTGCCGTACGCGGACGGCCTGTTGTGGTGCCGGCTGGGGGCGCTCCCCTTCGATCCCCCTTCCGGTCGCGCGGGTTTGAGGTCCAGAGGGCGGCCCTCCGTACGGGGCAAGCTGTCGAGAGCCGGTACCACGATGACTCCGCGCGGTAGGTCAGCGTGGTAACGGCGGGCCAGTGCGAGAGCTGGAGCACCTCAGGGGTGACATGGCTGAAGCTTCCGTTGGCGTTTCAGGTGGCAGCGATGGCGGGAACGTCCTGTTCGATGCCCACCGTGACGATCCGGAGTTCTGCTCCCGGTTCCTGGCCGACGAGGTCTGCGCCGCAGAGGCCGGCATGGCGGACCGATCCGTGTGGCGGATCTGCCGGGACAACCGCTGGTGGAGCGTGTTCGGAAAGAGGCGAGGCCGGATCAAGAAAGGCCGACCCGCCGGTGCAGGATGACCTCGTCCAGCTTGACTCCAATGTGGCCGGACCGAACCGTCTGTGACTCGCGAAAATTGCCGACATTCCGCAGCAGAAGGGAAGTTGTATTGAGTGCGCTCCAGTCCTCATCTCGCATGATCGTTAACCGATGCCGACATGAGGCGCCTGTTGCTGAGTTCGTCGTTTCGGTACCGCCGTCCGCGCGAGACACGCCGTGCGGGGGTCTCTCGACGAAACTACGTTACGCACGACGATGCCCTCCGGCGAGGCTCATCCCCATGGCGCCCGAAAATCGTCCTAGTTGGGTCCCGCCGCCGTGCATTGCTCCTTGTGGCGGCACCATTGGCCCTGCGCTGCCGTCAGTGTGGGTGATGGTCAGCTTGTGGCCGCCGAGCTCTATGCGGTAGGCGGTGTCGCCGCCGACGTTGATGATGTGCAGGCGTACGGGCCGGTCCCGGTCACGCTCGTACGGATGCGGCACGGGTGTCGGCTCGTCGAATGCGTTCAGGCGCTGCAGTACACGGTGAACGTGCCCCGGGTGAGGGCGTGGACGTACGTCTCGGCGCCGGCCAGTAGCCGTAGGTGCTCCTCGGTGCACGCAGATGCGGACAGCCCGGGCTGGGCGAGCACGGTGTGGACGCGAGGACGCAACTGCGGGGCGAGTTCACGGATCCGGTAGAGCTCCTCGATGCTGCCGACCTCAAAGGGTGAGACGCCGGTGCGGGCCCGGAAGCTTCTGGCGCGTCGGTCCAGATGGTTCAGGAGCGGGCCCAGGTGGTTCTGCCGCCACTTCGCGCCACGGACGGCCTGGCCGCACAGTTCATACAGGTCGGCCACCCGGCCGCCAGGGGTTGGTTCTGAGGAGTACTTGCAGTGGATTAGGGCGACGACGAGTTCGTCACCGTCGATCTTCATTCCGACCAGGTCGGCTGCCTCGCGAGCGCGGTCGTCGTCGATGAGGACGTCGAACTCCTGCGACTGCTGCAGGTGGGCGGATATGTAGGCCTGGATGGAGTCAGGTTCGCGCGTGGCAGTCTGAGACTCCTTCTGGATGTCCACCCCGGCCCAGCTCAGGACGGTCAATCGTCTGCGGTCGAAGGGATCGAGATCTTTGCGCGGGGCGAGCAGCCGGTCCTCGCCGGTGATCATCTTGTCGCCCGCCAGGAACAGAGTGGGCTTGTTCCGATTGATCCATTCCTCAAGCGAATACTCGTGGATTCCGGAGCGGACACGCCCGTCCAACTCGCTGGGGGCGTAGGTCAGACCGGTGTCGGTGAAGTCGGCACCATAGGCGATCTGCCATGCAGGAGTGGTCAGACGGATCCGGAAGGGGCCGGTAGGGGAGTGGTCTGCCACTTCCAGAGTGACGTCGACGGCGGAGTAGGCGGTGCCGGCCTGGGAGATCTGCGGGCCGGGTCCGTTGCCGGTGAACAGCGGCCAGGGCCATTCAGCCGCGATGAGTACACCCTCGGGGCGTTCGGTGAGGTCCTCGGGAAAGATGAACCCGTCCATGACGGTGGCCAGGTCGATGCTGGAGTCGGTGAGCTTGGCCCCCTGCTCGTCACACCAGTCGGTCCAGGCTTTGAGGTTGGGGGCGGTCTGCATCGACCAGAACCGTCCTGACAAGGCGCCGCTGATGGTGGTCTTCTCCCCGTTGCGGAATCCGGAGGCGGCAATGTGGGTCTGGCTCTTGCCCTGCCGGTCGGCGGTGGTCAGCGCCTCGTAGACGTCGCTACCCACATGCATGGAGAACCGATTGAAGTGGTCCCGTGAATCCAGCAGGCCCACGTTGGTGGGGATCAGGCGCTCCATGTGACCCAGCACCCTGAAGGTCGGCATACCGGTGACCGGCCGGGAGCCCATGCCCAGGACGGCCTGGGCGAGTTCCCGGTAGTCGCCGGTGTTGTTCGAGCCATGGATGTAGAGCAGGCCTCGGCCACGGCTGAAGTACATGACGATCAGCTCGTAGGTGACCTGCTCCAGGGCCTGAGGGGCTCCCCAGCGCACTTCGCTGCGGTTCTCCACCACGAACCAGGCAACGGTGGAAGCCGTGTTGACTGCGATGGTGCTGTCCAGGACCCGATCGTCGCCGTAGACCTCCAACGCCCGTTCGGGAGTCCAAGCATGGCCAGGAGCTCTGTGAGCGATGGCGCTCATTTTGGGTTCCAGCACCGCGACCGACACCTCTTCCGGGGCATCGGTGAAGGACGCCTCGAAGCCGCTGATCTCCTCCATGCTCGCCGTGGCCCGTTCGGTGATGTCATGCAGGATCGTGTCCCAGTCAGCATCCTCGCGCAGCAGTTCACGCAGCGGCGACAGCGCCACCGACGGATCACGGGCCACGAACACCGAGGCCGTTCCGATCGTCGAGCCCGCGGAAGTGGACCGGGTGAACCGCCCAATGAACTGGATCATCGGGCTCAGGCTCTTCTTCACGTCGTGCAGTGCGGCGATCTTCAGGGCCGGCAAGTCGAAGCCCTCACCGAGCATGTCGACGCAGACCACGATCCTGCACGACCGATCTGCCAGAGCGGCCAACGCCGCACGCCGCGCTCTGGCCGCCACCCTCTCGTGCAGAACCGTCGGATTCAGGTCCGGCGCGAGTGCCTGATAGAGCTCGCCGAGTTCCTTGGCCCGCGCGATGCTCCTCGCCCTCACCATCACGATGTGATCCAGCCCTGCAGCCCGGTCCTCGCGCAGCTGTCCTACCGCCAGCTTCGCGAGCTCTCGGTCAGTGTCCTCCAGACTGAGCACGGCCCGGTAGTTGATGGGGGTGAAGTACCCGTCCCGTTGGGCCTCCCGTAGCGGGAACCGAAAGATCGTCCGCCCGGCCATGGGCCGCCCGTCCTCTCTGAACGGGGTGGCGGTGAACAGCAGGACACGCCGATCGGCGAAGGCGTCGACAATGCGTGACCAGCTCGGCGCCGGTGCGTGGTGGGCCTCATCGACCACCAGGTGACTGAACGCGGCCAGCAGGGCGTTGCGAGCCCCCGGCTCGCAGGCCTGAAGTGCATGCGGGGTTGCGACCACCACGTTGCAGGCAGAGGCGAACGCTGCAGCGTTGGAGACGTCGTGGAAGCCGTGCTGGAGTTTTCCCACCACGGGGCGCATCACGCTCGGAGTGACAATCTGGTGCGTGTGCAGGATGCCGAGTGACTCGAACTTCGCCGCAATTTGATCACGCAGCGCCGCAGTCGGCACCAGCACCAGCAGACGCTCAGGACGGGCGGCCACAAGTAGTGCGAGCATCGTCTCCGTTTTGCCCGTTCCGGTGGGCATCACCACGATTCCCGGAGCCGTCACCCCGGAGGCCCAGTAGCCGATCACCGAGTGCAGGGCACCGATCTGGGGACGTCGCAGGGCGTGCGGTTCGGCGTGGTCGCGGAACCCGATGCCGTCAACAAACGAGGCCAGTACCGTCTGCGGCGAGCGAAGTACCGTGTCGCCAATCCACCCCACCCGCCCGCCCGTTCTGACGGTGGGTATGACAGCCGTCAGCTGCACAGGCTCCCCGCCTCCGGTTCGTATCGCAGGCCACCTGCCCTGGACGCTGGCTACCTCCAGCCCGTTGGCTGCCTCCACCACACCCAAAGTGCCCGAGGGCACCAGTAGTTGGCGCACCACATTGCGACCGAAGACGATCTGCTGGGCCCACACTTTGGTGGTCACGACGTGCACACGTGCTCCTGTTCCTCACCAGTCCGGACTGGCAGCCCAGTCGCCCCAGTGCTCTCACCTAGCCACCGCGCCTCTTACAACGCGTCAGCAGGGATTCAACCGATATACACCCATGAGTCGGCCATCGCACCCCATATGCCGGGTGACCTGCCTCCAGCCCCCAGTGAGACTGGGCCCTCACCGGGGCACTGCGGAGACGTCGCCAAGACCGCATAGGCGATAGAAAACGCTCTTACCTCTACACGTAGTAGGCGCAGTGGGAGGCGATTCGAGCGCTCGGCGGGACGTGCTTGAGGATGGAACGAGGCCCTTGCCGATCGGGCGGAGGAGAAGGTCTTCGAGGGCGGTCCGTACCGGTCGGCAGGGTGAGGAGCCCTCGCCGACCACGGTGCCTCGGGTTGTGCATCCGAATGTCAGTCGTCACCCCTATCTTCGGCATCAGTACATTCAGGGGCTCTTGGGGGAACGGTGACCGACGGACAGAGGCGAGCGAAGCGGTCCACGGGCTCCGGCGGCTCGGCCAGGCGTAAGCGGGTCGTAGCGACGGCGGTCATGGAGGCCGAGGGATGTCTCGCCGACCTGAAGCGCGGACGTCGCGCCGCTCTCGAAATCAAGGAAATCACCGAGCGGATGCTCTCGCCCGAGTACAAGGGGCGTGTGCTCGTCGAACTGCTCCAGAACGCACATGACGCGCACCCCGCCCGGGACGGCGGGGGTCGCGTCGAGATCGTGCTCGACGAGGACGAGGGCGAGCACGGAGTTCTGTACGTGGCGAACGGCGGCAGGCCCCTCGGGTACAAGAACTTCGAGGCGCTGTGCAGCATTGGCCTGTCGAGTAAGCGCCCCGACGAGGGCATCGGCCACAAGGGCGTCGGATTCAAGAGCGTCCTGCAACTCAGCGCCGCCCCCGAGTTGTACAGCGTCGTGGGATCCACCTCCAAGGCCTTCGACGGGTTCTGTTTCCGCTTCGCCCGGGATGACGACTTCGAATGGCTGGCGGACCAGGCCGCACCTGGCATCACGGAAGCCGCTGGCCAACTGCGCGCAAACCTCTCGTCGTTGAAGGTCCCGGTGCCGGTGGACGATGTCCCGGCCGCGGTGGTGCGCTTCCGCAGATGAGGGCTGGTGACCGTGGTCCGACTCCCGCTCCGGAACGCCGACGCGAGGCAAGAAGCGTCACGCCAGCTGCGTGAACTGACAGATGACGGGGCGCCGTTCGAACTCTTCCTGGACCGTCTTGGCAAAGTGACCGTGACACACCGGGTGGGTGGCCGGGGGCGCCCCAGCGTCTACACACGCAAGGTAGACCCCCTCTTCACCGCTCCCGGCCTGAAGATCCAGCAGATCACCCTGCGCCGCCGCATACGCCTGATCATGGTGACGGCCGCCGTGCACCGTGAACGCGCGCACGAGGCCATTGCCGTAGGCCGCGAATCAGGACCACTGACGGACGGCTGGCAGGCGCTGGGCGACTCGGCTGTGGTCAGCGTGGCAGTGCCCGCGGGCGAGCCGCTGGAGCGCGGCAGGCTCTATACCTTCCTGCCCATGGGGGCACAGCCGACCTGCCCGGTGCGCGGGTTCCTCAACGCTCCTTTCCACACGGACGTGAGCCGACGCACCATGGCGGAGTCCACGCAGTGGAACGACCTGCTGCTCGACACCGTGGCCGAGGCCTGCGCACAGGCGGCCGTGCTGGTCGACGAGGGACGCGTCGCCCTGCCCGCAGGTGCCCTGGTCGACCTGATGTGCTGGGAGCACGACCAGGCTCGGCGCCTGGAACTGGCCTTCAAGGCACAGGACCGTGAGTTCGACGACCTGCCGTTCATGCCGGTACTGCACCCCACGGGGGCCCGCACCTCGTACCGCCACGGCTACCTGTGGCACGGCCCCGACCAGGCCCGCGTGTTCACACCGCAGGCCGTGGCCGCCGCCGGGGTCCGGCAGGTGATCGACCCTCAGCTCCACCCCCTGCGCGCCGAGCGGCTGGTTGCGCTGGGTACGGCGCGTGGACTGGGGCTCCTCCCGCCTGCCTCCGTGCTCGCCCGCTGGGCGGAGAGCGTTGCATCGGCCCTCACCCAGAGGGAGTTCGATGCGGGGAAGTGGGCGGACTATTACCACGACCTCTCGGTCTGCTTCGCCCGCACCGGCGAGGAGCTGAAGGGCAGGAAGATTGTCCTCACGACCGATGGGAAGCCGGCTCCGGCTGGCGATCCCGGGCTGTTCTTCCGCCGCTCGGACGGTCCGTCCGCATCGCTGCCCGATCTTCCGCCTGGACTCGCGAACAGCATCTCCTTCGTCCACGCGGAGATCGCCTGGACGGGACGGAGGACGAGCCGGCGCTCCCGCGGCCGCACCTGGCTGGAGGAACAGGGGCTGGTACGCGACTACAGTCCGCAAGCCCTCCTGGACGTGCTGGGCGAAGCCATGCGCAAGGACCGTGAGGACGACGACGCCCTGCGCGAGCACCTTCTGTTCGCCTGCGCTCTGTGGGCGTCCTCCCTGGATGGGCACGGCAAGGGGCCTGTGATCAAAGGGTTGCTGGTGCCGGGCCGCAAGGGCTGGGTGCCCGCGACGGAGGCCATGTTCGGCGACGGCTGGACAGGAGGACACAGCGGGATCGACCGGACGCTGACCCGCTTTCTCGACCGTACCGAGGGAGTTTCCCGTGCTCTGGCCGCCGCCACCGACCGGGTTGTCCGTCCTGCTGAGGGCGTCTGCGCCGGCACCCGGACCGACGCACAGACCCTGCGGCGCTTCCTCGAACAGCAGGGTGTCCGCCACGGCCTGCTACCGACCTACGTGGCAACATCACAGGCGGTGAAGGGTCAGCAACTCAACCACCCCTCCGTCTTTCCCGGACTGTGGGCACTGAGCCTGAGCCAGGACGAGCGGGCCCAATGGCGGTCGACCGCCGAGCGCTGGCCCAAGCGCCGCGACGACCTCTACCTGACTGTCGAATACCGCCCGACCCGCAAGAGAGTGGCCATGCTCCCCGGCCCGCGGGAGTACGCCGCATTCGACGAGGAGAGCCGCCGACTCTACGCCGAGCTGATCGTCCACGGTCTGGACACCTGGCCCGCCGACGCCCTTGAATTGCGCTTCGCGGGCGGCTCGGACCGGCAGGGCACACCGTGGCCCACCCCGCTGGCAGCCTTCCTGAGCCGAGTGCCGTGGATTCCCCAGACGGGCGACGACGAGGACGCCCCCGATTTCACCACGGCCGGCCTGGCGTGGTGGTGGGCCGCGGCGGAGGCACCGCCCCCCTTCCTCACCGTTGCCTCCGCTGCACTGCGCAGACGACAGTCGGACCGCGTCCTCAGACGCCTGCGCCTGCTCGGAGTACGCCGCTGGGACGGCCCGGAGACCGCCGGTGACCGGCTGCGCCACCTGCCCACCCTGCTGCGCCGCATGCCCCGGCTTAGGCAGGGTCGCCTCGGACACCTTCTGGGCAGGGCCTACGAACAGGCCTGGGCCGATCTGCTGCCCCCGCACCAGACCGGCCCAGGCTGGCACGCCGGACACCTGCCCGAACTCCTTGTGAGTAGGGCCGGGATGCTGGACGTCCTCCCGGCCGGATGCGAAGCCGAACCGGTCTACGTGCCCGATGTGGCGGGAACTCAGAACCGCAGACTGCTCGACCAGGTGCCTGTGCCTGTCCTCCCCGTCGACGACCGGGCTCTGGGCCGACGTGTTCACGCCCACCTGGTGGCACAGGGACGCCACCCGGTCCGCGGGACGAGCGAGGCGGAGATCGACATCCGCGTGGATCTGCTGCCGATCGCCGACGCACCTCGCACTCCGCTGCTCACCCTGGCCGGACCCTGGCTGCACACCCTCCTGGCCGCGCTGGTGGAATTCGACGACGACCGGTCTTCCCGCCCCGACGCACCCACCGCACCCCATGTACGACGACGGCTGGAGACCTGCGGTGCCGTGTCCGCCCGCACCACCGTCACACACATAGCCGGACACACCCTCGAAGGCCCCGGCGACGACCGCTCCCTCCTGTACGACGATCCGGAGGAACCCTGCCTCGTTGTCGTGTGCGCGCAGCCGTCCTCCGACTGGCACGTGCTCCAGACCGCCTCCACCGCCCTGAGTACCCTGATCGGCGCCCCGTATCTGGCCACGTCGGTACGGCTGGCACTCATCGAACTGGAGCGCCGTGACCGTTCCGTCACGGACGTCATCGACTCGGACATCGCCGCCGTGGTCGGCATCTCACCGCAGCGGCTGGAGGCCGTCCTCGCCGACCGTGCCTCTATCCGCTCCGGCAGCGCCCGTCTCGTCCCCCTGCTCGCCTGCGTCGCCCCCGACCTCGCCGACGAACTGCGGCGCGGACAGGAGGACCTGCACGACCGCGAAGAACTCCACGACTGGCTCGTGACGCGACTCGATCTCGACCGCGCCGACCACCTGCTAGCGCTCGTGGACGAGAATGACTGGCAGCGGAAGCTGTCCGCCCTGGGTGTGCCCCTGGTCGAGGCCAACAGGGCCTGGCAGGCACTGGGCCTGCCGACGGTCGACAACTCGGAGACCCACCAACGGCAGTTCCAGGCCTGGTTGCAGCAGAACCGGGCCCGACTGGCCGACAGAGTTCGTGACGCGTACGTGACGACCCACAAGGCGGGCAGCCCCCTCACAGAGTACGTACGGCTCCGCTCATTCCCCGGACTGGAGCCGGACCCCCAGTGGGGACTCGCCCACTGGGATCTCACCACCGACCTGCTCGACGCCCAGGCCGAGGCATGGGCCGCCACCCACCTGCCTCCGGCGCCGACCCGGCAGTACCCGCCGCGTCCGGTGGCAGAGGTCCACGAGGGGTGCGTCGACACCGTCCACACGCTCCTTCCCCGCCTGCGCGCAAGGATGGAGGCATGGCTCAACCGCCAGGGCCACGAAGGCCCCTCGCTGCCGTCGGCCACTGAGGTCGCGTCGGCGATGGACGCCGAAGGCCGGCTCGACTTCGAACCGATCGGCGTCCGTACGCTGATCGCTTGGCTCCAGACCCATGGTCACTGGCCCGAGGGCATGCCCGCCACGGACCGGGCGGCCGACCTGGGCCTCAACGACCCCCCACCCCTCAGACCGGTCCAACCCGGCGGCAGCACCCCTCTCCGGCCCACTCCGGGTCCATCGCTCCTCCTCAACGGCCGCGCGCTCCCGATCAGCCCGGACAACCTGCGTGATCTCGCACGGCAGATCGCCGCCGACCTCACCCCCGACCAACTCGCCGCCTCCCCGCATCCCGGCACACCGTCGGCACCTGCACTCCCGAGACAACGAACCACCTCCGCGGTCGCCGGTCGCGGCGGGGGATACCGGGCCGTCCCTCGGGACCCGCAGAAGGACAGGGCCGTCGGACTCGCAGGAGAGGTGGCAGTGGCCGCTTGGTTGGAGCGGCAGTACGGCGTCCCCCGCGAGGAATCCTGGAAGTCCGGGCTACGCCAATACGTCTTCGCCGACGGCTCGGGCGACGACAGCCTCGGCTACGACTTCCTCATCTACGACGGGGATCGCACCCTCCTGTACGAGGTGAAGGCCTCGACTGGGGACAGGGGCGAGTTCGAACTCGGCGAGTCCGAAGTGGAACGAGCAAGTCGCCTTCGCCCGGATGAGACGTACACCATCGTCTACGTCTCCCGCGTCCTCGACGGCACCCACCGACGCATCACCCCTCTCCCCAACCCGTTCAGCGCCCCCGGTCTCGCCGGCTACCGTCTCGTCGGCACGGCCATGCGTCTGCGGTTCGAACTGCCGCCGGGGTGACCGGGACCATCCCGTAGGCGAACGAGGTCGAGCTGCGCCCATGTTGTCTGATCTCTGGCGACAACGGGCAATGAGCCCCGTGACGCGGCAGTTGGGTCACCCAAGGGATCACCGGGCCTCGGCGTTGGGCGACGTGAGGTCGGGTGGGTAGCCCTTAGCACGGAGCCAGGTGTCGAGGGCGAGGGCGACGATGTCGCCGTGGGGCACGTCGTGGTCGGCGTTGTAGCGGCGGATGCGTTTTTGGAGCTGAAGGACATCGGGAACGGCGTAGTTGAGCTGTCCGCGATGGGTACGGCGATTGCTGATGATCTCTAGCGTGTTCGGGTGGGGCGTGAAGGGGTCGTCGACGGGCTGGGACTGCGCTTCCAAGGCGTCGGCCAGCTCACGCAGTCGTCGGGCTTGATAGGCGAGGTCGGGCACGAGCTGCTCCGGTTGGTCCGGATAGGCGGATAGCTAGCCGCCTATTGGATTAGTCGAATAGTCGGGCGTGCGGGTGGCCGCCCACTCCCTACGAGGGGCGGCCACCCCAGGCGATGCACGCTGCGTCAAAATCCGCGGGTGGTGAGCCATTCGTCCAGCGCGACGGAGACGATGTCGCCGATGGGCAGGTGGTCGAGTTCGTTGTCCAGCGCGAAGCGCTTGAGCCGCTTCTTCAGCTTCAGCGCCGCGGGGACGGACGAGTCGAGGCTCTCGCGCGTGATGATGCGCTGGTTGAGGATCACGGCCGTCGCGGGGATGTCCTTCGGGCGGCCGGGACCGTGAGCCCACGGCGTTCCCTCGCTCGATGCTTCCTCCGGTCGCACGTACTGCTCCTGGTGAGATCCCGGACCATCGCTCCGCACCGGGAACGCGGTACCGCCCGCGACCGGAGAAGCTGCCGGACGGACTGCTACCTCTGCGGCCGGGGGCCTGTCAGGAGCCGCGGACGTGATGGGGGAGTGGCCGTGTCGCGCAGCGGGTTCGGTCGGTTGCGCGGGCCGCACCGCTGGAGCTGCAGGTTCGGCAGCCGGAGGCACATGCTGCACTTGTCGCTCCACCCGCTCCTCAGCGGTTTCCATCCCCGCCTCGGGGGCGACGAAGGCGGTGCGCACCGGCTGACTGGTGACCGGCTCCCGCACCGGGCCGCTCGATACCACCTCGATGGTCGGCTGGGTGGAGGTCTGTGTCTCTTCGGGCGCTGCTGCGATCCGGCCCTGCTTCGAAGCCTCGTCGAGGACGGTGGAAGGAGCAGGCTCGCCTTTCGGCGGTTCGGTGGTGAGACGGCCTGGGTCCTTGGGGGTGGCCTGTTCAGCGGCGTACTGCTCGGGGGTGAGCTCGGCGGTCGGGGGAGGAGGCGGAGGGGTGGTCTTCTTGGTGCCGCCCAAGGTACGGCCGCCCGTGCGGCGCGCCGGGGGCTTCATACGTTCGGTCATGCTGCGGTCAGCTCCTTCATCAGCTCGGCGTACTCGCTCAGTTCGGTCGGGATCTCGCCGAAGGCCTCCATGTAGTGCACCCAGGAGTGGATGGTGGTCTCGGCGAGCGGGAACGCCTCGTCGCGGTCCGGGCCGATGCCCTCGCCCTGGGCGGGGTCGAGGAGCTGGTCCTTTGCCCGACTGGGCAGGCTGGTGCGGTCGTCGGCCTTGACCATGACGACGTGGGCGGTGACGCCGTGCTCGTTGCGTGCGGCGGCGCGCTCGGCCTCGTCGAAGGTGGCCACGAGCTTGCGGCGCTCGATCTTGGTGGGGGCGACCGGCACGAGCAGCAGGTTCGCCTCGGTAACAGCCTCGTGGAAGATGCGGGCGCTGCCGCCGCCGGCGTCGACGACGATCGCGCCGAACTCAGCGCGCTTGACCCGGATGTACTCGGCGATGTCGTCGAACGGGTACCGCTCGACAACCAGGTTCTCGGGAATCTCGAAGCCGGCGGCCTGGGCGACCTTGAACCAGTCGTAGGCGGACTGGCTGGTGGCGTCGGCGTCCAGCAGCAACGTGGGCAGGCCGAGGACGACGACGTAGTAGAGGGCGATGAACCAGGCCGAGGTGGTCTTGCCGGTGCCGCCCTTGAGCATGCCGACGACGATCACGAACGCGTCCCAGGCGCTCGTTGTGGCCGCGGCCAGGGTCTTGTGGCGGGTGTTCTCGTTCACGTGTGCTTGATCTCCTGATTGGGGGAAGGGGTGTCGTTTCGTGCGCGCGTCGGCGAGCAGGCCGACGACGGCGGTGCTCGTGCTGTCCTGTCGCAGCCGGAATGGCGCACGAACGCCTGCTTGATCTGCCAGGCGCCGTGGGGGACACCTGTGAGAACGCGGGGGCTCATGGCCGCTCCCTCGTGTCGCGGGCCGGTCCGTGCTTGTGCTGGGGCCGCATGCGAGTGCCTGCTTGGTGCAGGAGCCGATACACGGTGGCGACGGAGTAGCTGTGCTCGCGCGCGAGTTCCGGCACCGTGGCTCCGGCCTCGTACCGGGCCCGCAGGGACAGCGCGACCTTGTACCGGTCGGCGGCCCGGGCCGTCGCGCGCATCCGCAGGGTCTGCTGGGTGGTGCGCACGGTGCCGCCGGCCTCGATCAGCAGGCGCCGGGCACCGCGCCGCGTCTCTCCCGCAGCCGCGGCGAGTTCGGTGAGGGTGGCGCCGTGCTGCTCGTACAGGGTGCGCAGGTGGGCCGCGAGGCGCTGGCGGGCTTGGGGGTTCTGCCGCATCCGGCGGGTCTGCCAGGAGGTGCGCATGACGGTCCCGGCGTCGTGCAGCCGGTTGAGGACCGTGCCGTAGGACAGCCCACTGACGGTGACGAGTTCGTCGACCGTGGCGCCGGACTCGTACTGCTTGCGCAGGGCTTGGGGCGTCGCCTCCTTGCTCGCGTCGGAGGTGATCGGGGGTTCTGGGTTCATGCGACGGACTCCCATTCGCTGAGGGCTTCGGCATGGGCGGCGGCCAGCTCGTCGTAACTGCGCTGGTCGGCGGGCGTGATGAGGATCAGCAGGCCGTCGGTGGCGACCCGCCAGTCGGCGGCCGGGCGACCCGTGAGCGGGTCGAGGACGCGCCCGTCGGGGGTGTGCCGCGTCGCCGGGATCTCGTCGGGGCGCGGCATGGGTACCAGGACCTGACGGTCGTCGCGGACGATCACCACGGCCCTGCTGCGGTGCTCCGCAAACCGGCCCAGTGCCTGCTGGTAGATCGCCCGCTGTGCCGTGTGCAGGGCCTTGCGCCGGGCCGCGATGCCCCATGCGCCGAGTTGCTCGGCGATGTTGGCCCAGCCCTGTGCCAGGGTGTGGCCGTTGCCAGCTTCGTCCGGGAGGCCGAGTCCGAAGCCCTCCAGAGCACGTGGCGCGAGGGTCCAGGTCTCTCCGGTGTGCTGGACGAGACCGTGGTCGGCGAGGCGTTTCAGGGTCCGGTAGGTGGTGGCGCGTGAGACCGAGGACGTACCGACGAGCTCGGCAGCGGTCTGGTGGGGGTGCTGGTGCAAGGCGCTGATGATCACGAGGGCGGCGCTGCCGAGGGCGTCGTGGGCGAAGGCGTCGTGGCCCATGAGTTGGCCGAGGACGGTGGAGTCGATGTCGGCCGTCGCGGCCGTCTCAGGGGTGGTCCACTCCTCAAGTGCCGGGTCGGGGGGGAACTGAGTGGACCGGAAACGAGACAGCAGAGCGTGGTCGCCGTGTCCGGGCATGGTGCCCTCGCCGAGGTACCAGGTGGAGCCCTCCCGGCCATGGCCCACCCGCAGACGTCGCAGCCAGCCCTGTGGCCGGAGGACGGTCTCGTAGACGAACCGCAGGGTGGTGCGGGAGACCCCGGCTTCCTCCGCGGTCTGCCGCTCACTGGCGTGGTGCAGGGGGCCGCCCGCGATCTCGGCGAAGTTCAGGTGCGCCCGCAGCACCCGCAGCGCGGTCCGTCCCCGCTCCCCGCGCCACGGTGTCGTCTCGATCCGGTCGCGCAGTGCGGCGAGGACCTCGTACGCCTCGTGCCGGGAACTCAGCGCGATGGTGGTGCTGATTGCGTCCGAGGCGCTGGCCCACACCCGGCGGATGTAGTCCAGGGCGCGCGACTGACCGGAACGCAGTGCGATGTTGCGGGTGTGCCGTCCGCCTTCGTGCTCGGGGTGCAGCAGGAGCTGAGTGAGCTGGTCGACGGTGCCGCCGACGCGAGCCACGTGGCAGGCGATGGCCGCGGTGATCCGATGCCCGTGCTCAGCCGCGCCCTGACGGTCCGCGCGCAGGATCACGCTCCGACGGTCGGAGCCGAGCCGGCTGTAGCTTCCCGCCGCGTAGCGGCCGGTGAGGTCTCCGAGCAGAACCAGGTCAGCCGCAGCCGGAGACAGCCGGTGAAGCCCCAGTCGCTCGCTCGGGTGAATGGATCGTCGGGATGGGTCTGCCTGGTGGGTGTGGTGTGGCACTGTGGGGTCGTCTCGCAAAGACGTGGACACCACCCAGGCCCGCTAAAACCACGGGTGGTGTCCGGTACCGACCTCCAATCGGTGCCAGCGAAGCCTCCAGGATGGCCATCCTGGAGGCATTCGTATGCCTGGCTCCGATGCCGGAGGCAGACGTCCCCATCGCGGCTCGACCGAGGTCGATTCGGAGTGCGGTCAGCTGGTTCACGGCCTGATCAACACCGTCCGACCTGGGCCGACTCGGAGCCAGATCAGAGGGCGATTGCCTCTGACTGGCTCCGAGTAGCTCGGGTCGAACCCGGGTCGAATCAGAGCGGTTTCCTCTGACTGCCTCCGATCGCCTCTGCAACCCGACCTAGCAGGTCACAGCCGATCCGGCCCGCGAAAGCGCAGGTCAGAAAGGTGCTCCAGGAATACCCGGCGTACAGCCCGACTCGTCTGCCGCTCCGTATTTCCGCAGGGCAGAGGCTGCGTTTGCCGACTGAACAAACCCTCGGGGCGGTCCAGTGCCGCTCTGTAGCGTTCCCGGTCACCCGTCCAGGCTCTCGGCGGATACAACTTCCGGTCCACCAGAGCCCGTCCACGATCAAGGGGAAGCTTCACTCATGTCGGGCCAAAGAAGGTGCGGCCGGCGAAGTCAGCTCCGCCCATCGTGCGCGGGATGGTCCTTCCCGGCCTGGCTCGAAGGAGGGGCGGCCGGCAAGCCACCGGGCGACGCGACGGTCCGGCTCGCCGGAGAACGCCTCCTCCGGTGTGCGAACCAGGTGCCGGGCCTGCGCCCAAGCGCGCATCACCACAGGGTCCTCGTGGGCGCACAGGAAGCGGGCCGCGTTGATCCGTCCGGGACCGTTGGGCGGGGCTGTACCGGTCAGCCGGGCTACATGGCCGCGATCGGTCGCGACCTGCAGGTCGAACCACGGCCGGAGGGTGTGGTGGGCCCATCTGTGGTGTCCGACGACGAAGGCCGCTGAGCCCGGCGGGTCCGCGCCGGGGCGGTCGCACTCCTGTGCCACCCGCTGTGCGGCCCACAGGGCCATCGCTATGTTCTGGGAGAGTGTCGGGTTCGTGTGCATCATCGAGTCGCCGATCGCCACCACACCGGTGGCGACCGGGCCTTCGCCGTCGACCAGGCTCGTCCACCGGTTTTCGAGACCTGCCATGACGTGCACCCCGCCGATCCCCTCCGGGTCCAACGCGAGCCAGGCACCACTGGACGGGAAGGTGCGTGCAACCGCGTCGAACATCTCGGGTACGAGCAGCGCGGGCAGCGCGGGATCCGTGAGCGGTACCGCGAGCGCGATGTCGAGAATGCCGTTGTCCGAGGGGAACACCAGGCTGAGGGCGTTGGGTGAGGACGAGACGTACCGCACCAGGCCCGGATTGTCGGCGCCGTCCGGGCGCAAGCGGTACCAGCGGCTGAAGTACGCGATGCCGACGCGGTGGCTCTCCACTGCCGGCGGCCGACCTCCGGCCGAGACGAGCCACTTGGGGGCGGCCGAACGCCGTCCCCCGGCGTCGATGACGAGGTCCGCCTCCACGATGGACCCGTCCGCCGTGCGTACACCTCGGACATGAGGCACGTTCTTGCTGGTGTCCACGGCCAGACCGCTCACCCCTTTCGCCTGTATCCGAACGTTCGCCTCGCCTCGCAGGGCGGTGTTCAGCGCCGTTTCCAGGACGATGCGGCGGGCGCGGACGAGGACCAGCGCATCGTCACCGTCCTGCACAGGGGTGTCGCGGAACCAGTCGAGCTCCGGTTGCTCCCAGGCCTCCATGCGCAACATCGCGTCGTAGACATCGCGGGCTTCTGTTCTGAGCACCGTGCGGACGGGGCCGAGCAGCGAGTGAGGTTGAACTGCCTGGGGGACGTACGGACGCTTCCAGCGGAAGAAGGCATCGTCAAGCCCGGACTCAAGATCTTGCGGCTCACGTTCGAACACGGTGACCGGATGGCCTCTGCGGGCCAGGAAGAGGGCTGTGGACAGACCCGCTATCCCGGCCCCCAAGACAACCGTGTGCGCCATGGCTCGATTCTCCGTCGCATCTCGCGGTGGTGTGCTGCCGCAAGGATGTTAGGGAATGGGCGCGACCATGACGCCGTACGATGCACGTTCGGGCAGAGGCGCTCGGCGATGGGATAGAGGTCCGGGGCGTCACGGCTGCGTCACCCGCCGCCTGCGGAGAGGTTGGGGAGAGAACCTCTGCGAAAGGCAGGCACACTCCATGCCCGTGACCAACGTCGACTGCTCGAGTGCTCTGGCAAGCGCGTTCGATTGCCAGGGGTTCGCGCACGCGTTGCACCCTCTCGTATGCAAGATTATAGGAGCGGAGCCTCAAGCGTGCAGGACCCATTTCCGCCGCCTTGACGAGCGCGTCACGGTGTACGGAGCCTCGGACCAAGCCGTCATTCATATCGAACTGATGATCATGTCCGGGCGCAGCGAGGACACCAGGGCAGAACTGGGCAGAGAGGTATTGGCCCTGGCCCGCGCTCATACTGCGGACGCGCCGCGCCTCACGGTCCAGACGTCGGTGCTCGTGTCCGAGGTGAACCGTCGGACCTCGGCCATACACACTGAGCCCGGACGCAAGGCTGGATGACGCGCGTGGAGCCGCAGCATCTTTCATCAGCGGACAGCGCGCTTCTTCAGCGGCCGCCCCGGGGAGTGAATGGCCCCTTGAAGTCGCCTGGGGCAAGGGGCGCCAATCGTCGGTGAGTTGGCGGGGCCGGGTGCGCAGGGGGCGGTCCTGTCGGCCTCCAGCGGGGCTGGAGCAGGGGGTTGCAGGCTGGTCGGCAGTCGTGCTGCCGGAACCGGTGGCCGTCGTCACCCGAGGGGAGTCGCCGTGTCCCAGGCGGTCCAGGAAACGTACAAGCAGGTCTCCGGGGAGCTCTACGCAGAGGTCCGGACGTTCTACGCGTGGCAGATGCGGCGCGTCGACGCCCTGGACATCGAGGGGTTCGCCGCGACCTTCGTCGAGGACGGGAAGGTCGTGCACGCGGGCGGGCACGTGCAGAACGGGCGTGAGGAGATGCTCGCCGGCATGCGGGCCGCCCTGCCGCGCTACCGCGACATCGCCGTGCGGCACTGGTTCGACCACCTGCTGATCGAGACCGACCCGGCCGACGAGGACGTGCTCCGCGTCTCGTACTACTCGCTCGTCACGCAGACCGACCGCGAGGGCAACGTGAAGTTCGAGCCGACCTTCACCGTCGAGGACGAGCTGGTGCGCCGCGGCGGCAGCCTGTTCACGCGGACGCGGACCATTCATCGGGACACGCCGGTCGAGCTGCCCGCCTGAGTGGATGGGCTTTACATACGACCGTGGAAGGGGCCCTGACATGTTCAGGGCCCCTTCCACGGGTACCGGGACTTCTCGTCAGTCGATGCCCCGGCAGATGTGCGGCTCGCTCCCGTTGTCGTCCACGTCGCCGGCCAACAGCAGCGGCGGCGGCGGTGGGGGTGGGGGTGGTGGTCCGACTGGTGCGGTGAAGTGCGGTTCCGCGGTGGGCAGATGGAGGTCCAGGGGCGGGTCCAGTTCGATCGCGGGCAGTTCGAGTGTCGCCATGGGCGTACCTCATTCCTCAGGGGTCAGGCGTGACATACGGGCGGCCCGCCGTTGAACGCCACCATCTCCTTGAACGACGTGAACACGTCGATGCGCGCGCCCGGTGCGAGGCCCTCCTCCTCCGCGTAGGCCCGGTGCAGGTTCCCCACGAGGCGCTCGGCGTCGACGAGCGCCGCGAACTCACCGAGGTCGGCGCGTGCCGCCGCCTCCAGCGGGGTCAGGCCCGCGCGCAGGCCCTCGACGGCCAGGCGGCGCAGCATGAGGAGGTAGGCCTCGGTGAAGTCCAGCAACTCCGGTCCGCCGACCGGCCCGTGACCCGGAACGACGACACGGGGGCCGAGTGCGCGCATCCGCTCCAGCGCCTCCAGCGAGCCCGACACGGAGCCCATGAGGACGTACGGCGTGACGCCCGACCACACGACGTCGCCGGCGAACAGGACCGCACGCTCCGGCACCCAGACCGCCACGTCGCTCGCGGTGTGCGCGGGGCCCACGTTCAGCAACTCGGTGCGCGGGCCGCCCGTGTGCAGGGTGAGGCCGTCGCGGAAGGTCAGCTGCGGCAGCGTCAGCGGCGTCTCGCCCCACTCGACCGAGGGCCACAACTCCCGCATGTGCAGGCCCGATTCGGCGGCGTCGGACCGGGTCTGCTCGTGGGCGACGACCACCGCGCGGGGCGCGAACTGGCCGTTGCCGAAGGTGTGGTCGCCGTGGAAGTGCGTGTTGACCACGAAGTCCACGCCGCCGGGCGCGACCCGGTCGACCGCCTCGCGCAGCAGGCGGGTACGGCCCTCGGTCGCCGCCGTGTCGACGAGCACGGTCCCGTCGCCGCCGACGACGAGACCCGCGTTGTTCACGCACCAGCCGCCGCCGGGCTGGACGTAGGCGTACACGCCGTCCGCGACCTCCTCCAGGGACGGTGAGAGGGTGGGGGCGGGGGTGGGGGCGGTCGTGGCGGTTGAGGTGGTCGTGGTGGTCATGCGGCCCTCCCGCGGGGCGTGAGCCGGTCGTCACCGGCCGGTGCGGGCTCCAGGGGGGACAGGCCGGCGTAGCGGCCGCGGTGGAACAGGAGCGGGTCGGTGGTGTCGGGGTGCTGGTGCAGGGCGACGACGCGGCCGAGGAGCAGGACGTGGTCGCCCGCCTCGTGCTCGTCGTGCAGCTCGCACTCGAAGGACGCCTCCGCCGACGGGATCACCGCATGGCCCGACACGCCCTCGACGGCGCCGACGCGCAGCATCGCGGCCTGGCCCTCCGGGCGGTCCGGCCGGCAGAACTCCTGGGCGAACGGCAGCTGTTCGGCGCCGAGCACGTTCACCGCGAAGCCGCCCCCGCGCCGTACCCGGGGCCGCATCCGGCCGTCGGACTTGACGGAGACGAGGAGCAGCAGAGGGTCGAGGGACACCGAGATCAGGCTGTTCAGGGTCATGATGATCGTGTCGTCGCCGCTGCCGTGGGTGAGGAGCGTGACCCCGGTGGGCATGCGGCCCATAGCGGCCCGGAAGGCGGCGGGGTCGGGGGAGGGGGCAGGGGCGGGGTCGGGGTGGCCGCCGACGCGGCCGGCCTGGGCGTCGGCGAGCAGTGTGCCGGCCGTGGTGGTCATCGTGGGGCTCCGTCTCTCCTGCGGTCGTGACGAACTCGGGTACGGCCTCGGCGGTCGCGGCGGTCGGTTCTCGTACGGCGGCGATCCGGTCTCGTACGGCGGCGATCCGGTCTCGTACGGCGGTGATCAGTGCTCGTGCGACGGTGATCAGTGCTCGTGCGACGGTGCCGAGTTCTCGTACCGGCGCGGCGCATCAGTAGTTGCCGAGGCCGCCGCAGACGTTGAGGGCCTGTGCGGTGATGGAGGCGGCGACGTCGGAGGCGAGGTAGCCGACCAGGCCCGCGACCTCCTCGGGCGTTGAGTAACGGCCCAGCGGGATCTTCGCGTTGAACTTCTCCAGGATGTCCTGCTCGCTCACCCCGTAGTGGTTGGCGTAGCCCTGCCGCACGCGCTGCGCCATCGGCGTCTCGACGTAGCCGGGGCACACGGCGTTCACGGTGATGCCGGACTGGGCCAGCTCCTTGCCGACCGCCTTGGTGAAGCCGATGACGCCGTGCTTGGACGCCGAGTACGGGGCGGCCAGCTCCACGCCCTGCTTTCCGCCGGTCGAGGCGATGTTGATGACGCGGCCCCAGTCGCCCTCGCGCATCCGGCCCGTGCTCAGCACCTCACGGGTCACCCGGAACGTGCCGTTGAGGTTGGTGTCGATCACGTCCAGCCACAGCGAGTCCTCGATCTCGGCGGTGACGCCGCCACCGCCGCGGCCCGCGTTGTTGACGAGGATGTCGATCCGCCCGTAAGCGGCAACGGCCGCCTCGACGGCGGCCTTCACCTGCTCGCTGGAGGTGACGTCGCAGACGGTGCCGTCGACGTCCAGGCCCTCCTCGCGCAGTTGCTTCACCACGGTCCGGATGCTCTCCTCGCCGCGTGCGACCCCGAACACGGCCATGCCCTGGCGGGCGAGGAGTTCGGTCACCGCGAGGCCGATCCCGCTGCTCGCCCCGGTGACGAAGGCGACCCGCCGCACCGCGTCCGTGCGTCCGGCATCCGCCCGTCCGGCGCCCGCTCGTCCCGCGTCCGTGCGTCCCGCGTCTGTCATGGTGCTCTCCCGTTCGGTCGTGGGTCCGATGGGCTCGACCGTGACCGCGGGACCTAGCGCGCTGCTGGACCGGCGGCGGAGCCCCCGCGGGCGGGAACCGGCCGGGAGTCCCCCAGCGTGGCTCGACCTCATGTCGAGCCGGGGCGGGCAGCGTGAGGAGCCCTGTGCAGACGACCGGCGAGGAGGGCGGGCCCGTGCCCGAACAGACGCAGAGCATCCCCGACGTACGCAAGACGGTGACCGTGGCGGCCACCCCCGAGGACTGTTTCCGGGTGTTCACCGAGCAGCCGGCCCAGTGGTGGCCGCCGTCGCACGTCCTGGTGAAGAAGGAGCGGGCGGGGCTCGCCTTCGAGCCGGGCGTGGGCGGCCGTTACTACGAGTGGGACGTCGACGGCACCGAGATCGCCTGGGGCCGGGTCCTGGAGTGGGAGCCCGGCCGCCGGCTGGTCATGACCTGGCGCATCGACGCCAACTGGCAGTCGATCCCGGACGACGAGCGGGCCAGCGAGATCGAGGTCGACCTCGAACCCGTCGACGCCACGCACACCAAGGTGTCCCTCGCCCACGTCAAGCTGCACAAGCACGGGGAGGGCGCGGACCGGATCTTCCGTGCCCTGGACGGGCCGAGCCCCGGGGAGACGCTGGAGCTGTTCGCGAAGGCGGTCGCGCGAGGCGTGTGACGGCGCCGGCGCAGCGTGTCCCACACAGGGGCGGGCAGGACCCGCCGAGCACATCCACGACAGCGAGCACATTCACCACCGATGGCGAAATGACGAACCGTCGGCACGTCTTGTCACCACAGGAGGTCACTGGGATGGGGAACGATTCCGATACGGGCACCGCCACCGGCACCGGGCTGCTGCCCGCCGCCGACAAGGTGCGCGCCGTGGCGGCCGAGCACGCCGCCGACGCGGACCGCACGCGCGGCCTGTCCACCGAGGTGATCGAGGCGCTGTCCGACGCGGGCTTCGCCCGGCACTTCGTCGCCGCCGAATGGGGCGGCTCGCAGGGGTCGTTCGACGAACTGACCCGTGCCGTCGTCACCGTCGGCGAGGGCTGCGCGGCAGCGGCCTGGTGCGCGTCGCTGTCCGCGTACTCGGCGCGGCTCGCCACGCACCTGCCGGCCGAGGGCCACCGTGAACTGTGGGGCGAGAGCCCGGACACGGTCATCGCCACGGGGCTCGTGCCGAGCGGACGGGCGCGGGCGGACCAGGGCGGCTGGCGGGTCACCGGGCGGTGGGCGTACGTCAGCGGCATCGACTTCGCGACGTGGGCGATGGTGTGCGCCGCGGTGCCGGGTCCGGGCGGTGAAGGGCCGCCGCAGTTGCGGTTCTTCGCGCTGCCCCGGGAGACGTTCACCGTCGAGGCGACCTGGGACAGCGTGGGCATGCGGGGCACCGGCAGCCACACGGTCGTCGTCGACGACGTCTTCGTGCCCGAGTATCTGTCGTTCGCCCGCGCGGACATGGTCACCGGGAAGAACCGGACGTCCGGGATTCCCGTCCACAACATCCCGTTCCAGCCGCTCGGCAGCCTGACCTTCATCGCCCCGGTCGTGGGCGCGGCCACCGGCGCGCTCGAAGCGGCGGCGGGGCTGGTGACGGGACGCAAGCGGACTGTCAGCGGGGAGACCAAGCTGCTGCGCGCCTCGGGGGGCATCGACGCGGCCCGGCACCTCGTCCTGCAGAACGCCGAGGTCATCGACGGGCGGACGTTCACCCCGGAACTGATGGCGCGCAACGAGCGCAACGCCACCTTCTCGGCCGAACTCCTCCAGGAAGCGGTGGAGTTGCTGGTCCGGGCGACGGGGACCAGCGGGCTCGGCGAGCGCCACGCCCTGCAGCGGCTGTGGCGGGACGTGACGGCCGCGACCAGCCATGTGGCGCTCCAGTACGACACCTCGGCGCGCGGGAACTGGGCCACGGTCCTCCTCGGAGCGGCCGAGAGCTGAGGAGGAGAACGACGGCGGACCCGGTCTCCGTCGCAGCGGCACCCGGTCTCCGTCGCAGCGGACAGCTGCGGCGGAGACCTTGGCGTTATTCAGGGCGCTGGCGGTCGGGCTGCCGGATGCTGCGCGAACACGGACACGAACACCACGAAGGCCCGCCCCCGGCCCCGGAGTCGAGGCAGGAACGGGCTTTCGGAGGTCCTGAGGACGACAGGCATTCGGAGGCCCCCTGAGGCCAACGGACCCTCGGCCGCCCCGAGCCCTGCGTCAGGCCTGTGTGAGACCTGTGTGAGACCGGCGTCAGGCAGGCTGCACCTGCGGCCGGGCCGGCGTACGGCCGCCGCCCCCGGCGCCATCCCCGGTGCCGCCCCCGGTGCCGCCCCCGGACGCGGCGAACGCCTTGAGGTCGAAGCCCGCGCCCCGCGCCTCCTCGGGCGTCGGCCCGGTCCCCGAGGCCAGCAGGCGCCGTGCGATGCCGTGGTCGGCGGGCCTGTTGACCGACTCGACGCCGGTCAATTCGCCGGCGCGGAAGCAGAGCACGGAGAAGCGGTCGCCGTCGGGATCGCCGATGGTGACCGCCTCGTCGTGCCCCGCGGTCAGTCCGGCCATCTGCAGCCGCAGCGCGTACTGCTCGGACCAGAACCAGGGGATCGCGGTGTACGGGGCGGGGTCGCCGCAGATCGCGGCGGCCACGCACCGGGCCTGGTCGGACGCGTTCTGCACCGATTCCAGACGGATGTGGCGCCCGAGACGGGCGCTGAAGAAGCGCGCGCAGTCACCGACCGCGTAGACGGACCTGTCGCGGGTGCGCAGGTACCGGTCGACGATGACGCCGTCACCGACGTGCAGTCCGGCGTCGACCGCGAGATCCGTGTTGGGGAGCGCGCCGACGCCCATGACCACCAGGTCGGCGGGCAGCCGTTCGCCGCCGCGCAGTTCGACCGTCTGGACCCGGCCCGAGGGCGCCCCGTGCAGGGCCGTCACCTCCTGGCCGAGCAGCAGCCGTACGCCCTCCCGCTCGTGCCGCTCGGCCAGCCACTGCGACATCCGCGGGGTGAGGGCCCGCGCGAGCACCCGCCGCTGCGTCTCCACGACGCTCACCTCGTGCCCCGAACCCCGTGCCGTGGAGGCGAGTTCCAGGCCGATGAAGCCGGCGCCGAGCACCACGATCCGGCGCGCCGGACCGTCGAGGTGCGCGCGCAGTTCCTCCGCGTCGGCGAGGGAGCGCAGCGTCACGACGCCGCCCAGGTCGGCGCCGGGGACGGGCAGGGTGCGCGGTCGCGCACCGGTCGCGAGGACGAGTGCCTCGTACCGCAGGGACGTGCCCGAACCGAGCCGCACGGACTGCAGGTCCAGGTCGACGCCCAACGCGCGCTCGCCGGTCACCAGGGTGATGTCCTGGGAGGCGAAGAACGACTCGGTGCGCAAGGCCAGTTCGGCGTGGCCGGTGGCGCCGGTCAGATAGCCCTTGGACAGCGGCGGGCGCTGGTACGGCGCCGCCGGCTCCTCGCCGACGAGGGTGACGGGGCCGCCGTACCCCTTGGCGCGCAGTGCGGCCGCGGTCTCCAGGCCGCCCTGCCCGGCGCCGATGACGACGACTCCCCGGGCGGCCATCAGCTCTGCGCCTCGGGAAGGTGCAGCACGAGGCCGTCGAGGTCTTCGGTGACCGGCAGCTGGCAGCTCAGCCGGCTGCTGTCCCGGCGCGGGCACGCCGTGCCGTACAGGACGTCGTCCTCGACGTCGTCCATCGGGGGCAGCGGCACGGTGGAGGCCTCGTCGACGTAGACGTGGCACGTACCGCACTGCGCGGAACCGCCGCACTGCGCCTCGATGCCGTCGATGTTGTTGAGCTTCGCACCGCGCATGACCGTGTTGGGCGCCTGGACGTCGACGATGGTGGTCGTGCCGTTCGGATGTTTGTAGGTGATCTTGGCCACGGCGCTCTCCTCGTGGAATGTCTCGTGGAATGTCGTGTTCGCGGGCGGCGGGGAAGCCGTACGCGCAGGCCGCCCCCGCCGCCCCACCGCCTGTGTCGGGTGGCGTCAGGTCGTCACCAGACGACCGGCAGCTCCCACAGGCCGTAGATCACGGCGCCTTCCTTGCGCGGGATCTCCAGGAACGGCTTGGCGAGCCGCAGCGTGGGGATCCGCTGGAACAGCCTGCTCCAGACGATCTCCAGCTCCAGGCGGGCGAGGTCCGCGCCGATGCAGTGGTGCACACCGTGCCCGAAGCCCAGGTGCTTGCGGCTGCCGCGGGTGATGTCGAGGCGGTCCGGCTCCGGGAAGACCTCCGGGTCGCGGTTCGCGGCGAGCCCGAGGCACAGGATGCCGTCGCCCTTGCGGATGACCTGGCCGCCGAGCTCGATGTCCTCCAGGGCGACCCGGGGCACGGCGGTGTCGCCGATGGTGGCGAACCGCACCAGCTCCTCCACGGCCGACTTCACCAACGACGGGTCGTCGAGCAGGAGTTTCAGCTGGTCGGGGTTCTCCAGGAGGCAGGCCGTGCCGAGCGAGATCTGGCTGGCGGTGGTCTCGTGGCCGCCGTTCATCAGGAGCCGCACCATGTTGAACAGGTCGCGGTCGGTGTACTCCTCGCCGGACTCCGCGTAGTCGGCCATGGCCCGGCTCAGCAGGTCCTCGCCCGGCTCGCGCTTCTTGAGCTGGATCAGCTCCTCGACGTACGCGTTCACCTCGACGATCGCGGCCTGCCGCTCCTCGGTCGAGCTGTGCCCGCCGAGCAGCGCCGTGCCGTGCTTGATGAAGAAGTCGTGCTGGTCCTGCGGGATGCCGAGCAGTTCGCAGATCACCGTCATGGGCACGGCCAGCGAGAACACCCGGTGGAAGTCCGCGGGGGCGTCGAGCGCGAGAAGCTTGTCGATGTGCTCGTCGACGATCTCCTCGATGCGCGGACGCAGCCGCTGCACCTGCCGGTTGGTGAACGTCAGCGCGGCCTTGCGGCGCGTGCTGCTGTGCGCCTGGCCGTCGTACCCGATGAACGACGTCTCGGTGCGGTACTCGGGCGGGGCGATGAAGTAGAAGGGGAAGTTGTCGTGCTTGCGGGAGGCGCTGACCCGGGGGTCCGTGAGCAGCTCACGGATCGTCTGGTAACCGGTGATCGTCCATATCCGCAGTCCCGAACCGGTCAACGTGACCTGCGAGACGTCCTTCTCGACCATGCCCGCGTACTCGGGCGGCGGCGTGAAGGGGCATGTGCGCTGGTAGGGGAACGTCTTGGCCGGCTCTGCCTCGGGGGACGCGTCGGCCTCGGTGGCGCTGGTGGTCACGGCGTTTCCTTACGTGGTGGATGAACGGCCAGCCCATGCTGAGGAATTCCGGACGAGCCTGTTTCCGACAGGGTGGGGACGGCGCCTCGAATCGTGCTCCAGGCACTCTCGAACCACCGCCCTGCCCGCCCAGCTCCATACGGGCTCCGGAGCGCCTCAAGCACCGAACCGGACCATGGCCCCATGACGTGGGACGATGCCGAGTTGCGCGACTTTCTGACGCAGCAGATCACGTGGAAACCGAGCGACTTCGACGACAACCTCGAAGTCGCCTTCATCGAAGTGCCACTCGATTACGCCGACCCTTCGGGGGAGCGCATCGAACTGGCCATCAGCCGGATCCCGGCGGCGGATCCGCGCAGGAGGCGCGGTGTGCTGCTGTTCCTCAACGGCGGGCCCGGCGGCGACGGCGGCCTCGGCAGACTGCTGCCGACGCGCCTGGCCGGGACCCCGCCCCACGAGGTGTACGACCTGATCGGCTTCGACCCCCGGGGCACGGGCGAATCGGCCCGCATCGAGGGCGAGGCCAGCCCGACGACCACCCCCTTCGACTCGCGTCCCCCCGACTCCGCGTTCGCCGCGATCACCGCGGACATGAAGGAGCGGGACCAGGGATGCGTGCGCGCCGGCGGGACCCTGCGCCGGCACATCACCACGGCGAACAACGCCCGGGACATGAACGTGATCCGCGTCCTGCTCGGCGAGGAGCGGATCAGCTACGTCGGCTGGGCCTACGGCACACTGCTCGGCGCGGTCTACGGCGCGATGTTCGGCGCGCACCTGGACCGCAGTGTCCTCGACTCCTCGGTCCACCCGGACTGGGACTGGCGGACGCAGTTCGCCTCGCAGGCGCTCGCGGTGCGCGAGAACGTGGACCTGTGGGCGCAGTGGGCCGCGGAGCGCGACGGGTTCTTCGGTCTCGGCGACAGCGCCGGGCGGGTGCTCGCGTCGGTGGAGTCGGTCGCGGAGTCCCTGGCCCCGCTGGGGGAGAACGCGGCCCTGCGCACCTCGTTCGACGGACTCGTCGGCACCATGGGCGCGGCCCGCGGGAAGTGGCGGGAACTCGGCACGCTGATCGGTGAGTTGCGCGAGGCGGCCGGGGCCGGCGACATCGAGCGGGTCCGTGGACTCCTCGCGGGCCAGACCCGCTGGCGGCCCGGCACCGCGGCCGGCGGTCTGCGCGACGCCGTCCTGGAGGCCGTCACGTGCGAGACGCCGTGGCCGACCGACCTGGAGATCTACTACCGCGACATGCGCGAGTTCCGCGGCAGCCGCCCGTACGGCTTCGGCGTGATGCGCGCCCAGCCCTGGGTCGCCGCCTTCCGCACGTGCGTGCCCACCGAGCCCCGCCCCGCCGTCACCCGCGGCGACTACCCGAAGGGGCTCGTCGTGCAGGCCGACGGCGACCCCTTCGACCATCTGCCCGGGGCGCTGGCCATGGCCGAGCGGCTGGGGCACCCCCTGATCCTGGTGCGCGACTCGGGCGCCCACGAGATCTACCGGCTCGGCGGCAACGCCCAGGTCGACGCCCTGGTCGACGCGTACCTGGTCGACGGCGAGCTGCCGCCCGCGCGGGTGGAGTGCGCGGGCGAGCCCCGCCCGGACGTCCCCGCCGACGCGAACGGCGCCGCCCGGCACGGCAGTTGACTCCGGGCGGCGGCGGTACAGGAACGGGGAGCGGGGCGGCGGGAACGGGGAGTGGGGCGGACCGGCCGCCCCACTCCCCGTGTGTCGTACGGCGCGCTCACGCGTCGGCGATGCGCAGCTCCCGCTCGCCCTCGCCGTCCGACGCGAACAGCAGGAGACGCTCGCCCTCCTCCTCCAGCTCGGCGCGCCGGCGCTTGTCCACCGCGTGGAAGAGCTGCACGTCGACCGTCGTCGTCGTCCGCGCGCGGTCGACCCGCCACGCTCCCGCGACGAACCCGTCGACCAGGATCGTCCCCGGGATCACCGCGTTCTTCGTCGCGATGGCCTTGCGGTGCTCGTCGCTGATGATCCGGGTGCGGTCCGCGTGGGAGAGGATCGCGTTGTCGTACGGGGCCAGGTAGCGCACGGGCGCGTGCGTGCCGGCGCCCGGGCGGGGGGCGTCCGGCAGGTCCCACAGTTCGCTGCCGTCCTCGCCGCGGAAGGACACCAGCCGCGGCCGCAGGCGGTCGATCACCGCACGCAGCCGGGTGAGCCCCGACCAGGCCTGGAGGTCCTTGACGGTGGCGGGGCCGAAGGCCGCCAGACCGCGCAGCACCAGGGATTCGAGGTCGGCCTCCGCGTGCAGCTGGTCGCCGAGCCAGTCCTCCGCGTGCGCGTACGTCGTCTGCCCGCTCTGGCCCCACACCCCGCGCGGCGGGATCTGGACCACCGGCAGCAGATTGCGTACGACGTTGCTGAGCGCGAGGGCGGGATGCTCGGGCCACGTCGTGCGCAGGGAGTCGGTCAGGTCGCCGACGGTGAGCGGGGACTGTTCCAGCAGCTCCCGGCCGGCCGCCGCGACCTTCGCCGGATCCAGCCCGCCCAGGTCCTTGCCGAAGGTGGTCTTCAGGCTCCGCTCCATGAACGGCTGCAGACAGGGCCTCAGTCTGCGGCAGTCCTCGGCGGTGACCAGATGGACGGTGCCCCGCATCAGCGCGATGCGCACGGCCCGCCGCTCGGTGAGCAGGCCGGCCAGTTCCGCGGGGCGGAAGTCCTCGAGCCGGCTCCACAGGCCGTAGTACGGCGGAAAGGGCGCCTGCGCCTGCAGACCCACCAGGTGCTCCAGCGCGTCGTGCGCCGTCATCGTCCGTCGTTCCAGCAGCAACTGGCGTGCCAGGAAAGCACGGTTGAGAGCCCGCCGGTCGAGCACACCGGCGGGCTGGGGCGAGGTGGTGGCCATCTGACCTCTCAGTTCGGCAAGGCGGTTCGGTCAAGCGGGGTGGATCAGTTCAGCGGGGCGGATCAGTTCAGCAGGGTGAAGAACGCGCGCAGTTCGTCGGCGAGGACGGCCGGCCGCTCCAGGGCGGGGAAGTGCCCGCCGCTGTCCAGATCCTTCCAGTAACGCAGATTCGTGAAGCGCTGTTCCGCCCAGGCGCGCGGCAGCCACGCGTCCTTGGGGAACACCGAGCAACCGACGGGCACGTTCGTGGGGTTCATCGGCTCCTTGTTGAAACTCTCCCAGAACAGCCGGGCCGACGACGCCCCGGTGTCCGTCAGCCAGTACAGGGTGGCCGCATCGAGCAACTGGTCGAAGGACAGCGCCTTCTCCAGGGTGCCGTCGTGGTCGGCCCACTCCCAGAACCGGTCCAGGATCCAGGCGAGCTGACCGGCCGGCGAGTCCGCGAGACCGTAGCCGAGGGCCTGCGGGCGCGTGGACTGGATGGCCGCGTAGCCCGAGCGGTTCTGCCCGAAGCCCGTCATCTTGGCCATGGCCCGCTGGTCGCGCTCGTCCAGCTCGACGGGCTGCTCGGGCGCCTTGGCCAGCGGCATGGTCAGATGGATGCCCAGGACGTGCTCCGGGTCGGCGGAGCCGAGTTCGGCGCTGACCCACGATCCCCAGTCCCCGCCGTGCGCGCCGTAACGCGGGTAGCCGAGGCGGGCCATCAGCTGCGCCCAGGCCCGCGCGATCCGGCCGACCGTCCAGCCGGGCCCGGTCGGCCTGCCGCTGAATCCGTGTCCGGGGAGCGAGGGGCACACCACGTGGAAGGCCTCGGACGGGTCGTCGGGGTGGGTGAGGCGGGGGATCAGGTCCAGGAACTCCAGGACCGAGCTGGGCCACCCGTGGGTGAGCAGCAGGGGGGTGGCGTCGGGGTGCGGGGAGCGGGCGTGCAGGAAGTGCACGTCCAGGCCGTCGATTTCGGTCCGGAACTGGGGGACCGCGTTGAGCCGGTCCTCGGTGGCGCGCCAGTCGTGGTCGCGTTCCCAGTAGGCGCACAGCTCCTTCATGTACGACAGCCGCGGGCCCTGCTCCCAGTCGTCGACGGTCTCCGCGTCCGGCCAGCGCGCGCCGGCCAGACGGGCGCGCAGGTCCCGCAGCGTGTCGTCCGGAAAGTGCACCCGGAAGGGCGTGATCTCTGTTCCCATGCGTGAGGCCTCCTCGGCAGCCCGTGACAGTCGGGTGGCGACGAGGCTAGGGACGGCCGCTACACCGGCGGTCGAGCCGCCGCCGTGCCGGTGCAGCACCGCTCCAGTACGCCTGGAGGTCTTTCGGCCATTCTCCGGTCATGAACAAGACATGGCCGACAGTCGCCGCGGCGGCTGCCCTCAGCTTCGTGGCCCTCGTGGCCCCCGCACACGCCGCCGCCGCGGCCTCGGGCACCGTCGGTTCCTGGCGGGCAACCGTCACCAGGCCGGGTGCCACGGAGAACATCACTCTCGACTTCTACGCCGACGGCCGGGTCTGCCTGGAGGTCGACGGGGGCAAGAGCCCCGGCTGGTGGCACGGCACCGGGCACCAGACGTTCAACTACAAGATCAAGGAGAACATGTTCGACCCCTCGGGGAACCTCCTCGGATGGGTGAAGATCGACCAGGACGCCGTACGCTCCGGCACCGCCTTCACCTCGCAGGGCATATCCAGGGTCTACAACCCCGATGGCACGCTGCGGGATTCGGTCCACGTCACGGTGGACGCCACACGGCAGAGCGGGCACCCCTCGGGCACCCCCTGCTGACCCTGCCGGCCGGTGGCGGCCCCGGGTCCAGCGATACTCCAGGAGCCGCCTCCAGCGTTCCGGTTCCGACGATGAGGAGCCGACGATGACGACAGGCACAGGACCCCTGCGCGGTCTGCGGGTCGTGGAACTCGCGGCGATCGGTCCCGCCCCGTTCGCCTGCATGATCCTCGCGGACCTGGGAGCCGATGTGATGCGCGTCGACCGGGCCGACGGGGCCCGGTCGTTCGCCGACTGGCACGGTGAACTGGACCGCGGCCGGCGCACCACGGAGCTGGACCTGAAGAACCCGGACGACGTGGACTGGCTGCTGCGGCAGGCCGAGACGGCGGACGTTCTCGTGGAGGGGTTCCGGCCGGGCGTGGCCGAACGCCTGGGCATCGGCCCGGACGTGTGCCTGGGCCGCAACCCGCGGCTGGTGTACGGGCGGATGACCGGCTGGGGCCAGGACGGGCCCCTCGCGAAGTCCCCCGGACACGACATCAACTACCTCGCCCTGACCGGGGCGTTGTACGCCATCGGCGAGGCGGGCGGTCCGCCGGTGCCGCCGGTCAACCTGCTCGGCGACTTCGCCGGCGGCGCGATGTTCCTGGTCGCCGGCGTGCTGGCCGCGCTGTACGAACGGCAGGTCTCGGGGCGCGGCCAGGTCGTGGACGCCGCGATCGTGGACGGGGCCGGCGCCATGCTCGGCATGCTGACCGCGATGGCGGCGGCGGGCCAGTGGGAGCACGAACGCGGGGTCAACCTCCTCGACGGGGGCGCCCCCTTCTACCGCTGTTACGAGTGCGCCGACGGCCGGCACGTCGCCGTCGGCGCCCTGGAGGACCGCTTCTACGGGGCACTGCTCGCCGGACTCGATCTGGACCCGGAGCGGCTGCCCGACCGCGGCGACCCCCTCAACTGGCCTTCCCTGCAACGGGTTTTCGACCACCGCTTCCGCGACCGAGACCGGGACACCTGGGCCCGCCACTTCGACGGCACCGAGGCGTGCGTGACCCCGGTCCTCAGCGTCGTGGAAGCGGCCGCCCATCCCCACCACCGGGCCCGCGGCAGCGGCCCGGCGGCCCCGGCACCCCGCTTCAGCACGGCCTGAACGCGGGCCGCCTGGACGTGCGCTGTCGTGCCGGGGCGCTGCCTGAGCGCGCGCTGTCGTGCCGGGGCGCTGCCTGAGCGCGCGCTGTCGTGCCGGGGCGCTGCCTGAAGGCACGGCGTCGTGTCGGGGCGCCGCTTGAACGCGTGGCGTCGTGTCGGGGCGCCGTCTGAGCGCGCGCTGTCGTGCCGGGGCGCTGCCTGAAGGCACGGCGTCGTGTCGGGGCGCCGCTTGAACGCGTGGCGTCGTGTCGGGGCGCCGCCTGAGCGCGTGGCGTCGTGTCGGGGCGCCGTCTGAGCGCGCGCTGTCGTGCCGGGGCGCCGCTTGAAAGCACGCCGCCGTGGCCGGGGCGCCGCCTGAAGGCACGCCGCCGTGGCCGGGCACCGCCCGAACGCGTGCCGTCGTGCCGGGGCGTGGCGGTCGAGCCGGTCTCCGGTCGCGTTCGAGGCGGCGGCCGGAATCTGAGGCCGTCGGCACGGACATCCGCGAGCGACATCCCCGCACCGCACGCCGAAAGCGAAGAAGGAGGGGCGATGGCGGAGCAGAGCTTCCAGCTCTACGACACAACCCTGCGTGACGGCACGCAGATGGAGGGTCTGGCCCTCACGGTCGGCGAGAAGCTCGCCGTCGCACGAAGCCTGGACGCCCTCGGCGTGGGATTCATCGAGGGCGGCTGGCCCGGCGCGATCCCGCGGGACACCGAGTTCTTCCGCCGGGCACGCCACGAACTCGACCTGCGCTCCGCCCTGTTGACCGCCTTCGGCGCCACCCGCAGGCCCGGGACGTCCGTCGCCCGGGACCCGCAGGTGCGGGCGCTCCTCGAAGCGGAGACGCCCGTGGTGACCCTCGTCGCCAAGAGCCACTCCCGGCACGTGGACCGGGCCCTGCGCACCACCCTCGCCGAGAACCTCGCCATGATCCGGTCCACCGTGCAGCACCTCGTGCTCGCCGGCCGCCGGGTCTTCGTCGACGCCGAGCACTACTTCGACGGCTACCTCGTCAACCGGGAGTACGCCCTCGAAGTCGTCCGCACGGCGGCGGAGGCGGGCGCCGAGACGGTGGTGCTGTGCGACACGAACGGCGGGTCGCTGCCCGAGGAGGTGCGGGCCGTCGTCGCCGACACCCTCTCCATGACCGGCGCCGGCATCGGCATCCACTGCCACGACGACTCCGGCTGCGCCGTCGCCAACACCATGGCGGCCGTCGACGCGGGCGCGGTCCACGCGCAGGGCACCGTGCACGGCTACGGCGAGCGCTGCGGCAACGCCAACCTGCTCACCGTCATCGCGAACCTCGTCCTCAAGCGGGGCCGCGAGGTGATCCCGCTGGAGCGGCTCACGGACCTGGCGCGCACCGGCGACGCGGTCGCCGGCGTCACCCGCGTCCCCGGCGCCCACGCGGCCCCGTACGTCGGCTCGGCCGCCTTCACGCACAAGGCGGGCCTGCACGCCTCCGCCCTGCGCGTGGACCCCGGCCTCTACCAGCACATCGACCCGGCGCTCGTCGGCAACGCCATGCGCGTCCTCGTCTCCGACATGGGCGGCCGTTCCTCCGTCGAACTCAAGGCCCGGGAGCTCGGCTACGACATCAGCGCCGGATCACCGGAGGTCGGCCGGGCCGCCGAGCGGGTCAAGGAACTGGAGAACCGGGGCTACAGCTTCGAGTCCGCCGACGCCTCCTTCGAGCTGCTGCTGCGCGAGGAACTGCTCGGCCGCCCCGGGCGCGCGCCCGTCGAGGCTGAGTCCTGGCAGGTGGAACTGGACGGTGCGAGCGGGGGCGCGCGGGCCACGGTGCGGTTGCGCGCCGCGGACGTACGGCTGACCGGGCAGGGCGCGGGCCGCGAGCCCGCCCACGCCCTGGACGCCGCCCTGCACGCGGCACTCGACCGCTCCTTCCCCGAAGCGGCCCGGCTGCGCCTCGTCGAGCAGCGCTACCGGGAACTCGACGGCACGGGCGACTCCGCCGGCCGGGGCGAGGAGAGCACTGCGGCGGGCGGGGCCGACAGGTCGCCTGCGGCGGGCGGGGCCGGGGAGTCCTACGCGACGGGCGGCGCGGGCAAGTTCCCTGCGGTAGGCGGGGCAGGCAAGTCGTCTGCGGTAGGCGGGGCCGGGGAGTCCCACGCGGCGGGTGGCGTCGGCAAGTCCGCCGCGACGGGCGGCGCCGACTGGTCCCCCGCGGTAG
>NZ_JBICZA010000022.1:0-61079 GCF_043201585.1 Streptomyces sp. NPDC048297 | reverse complement strand
TGGCGTCGGCAAGTCCGCCGCGACGGGCGGCGCCGACTGGTCCCCCGCGGTAGGCGGGGCAGGCAAGTCGTCTGCGGTAGGCGGGGCCGGGGAGTCCCACGCGGCGGGTGGCGCCGGCAAGTCCGCCGCGACGGGCGGCGCCGACTGGTCCCCCGCGGTAGGCGGGGCAGGCAAGTCGTCTGCGGCAGGCGGGGCCGGCAAGTCCCCTACGGCAGGCGGGGCCGGGGAGCCGGGCACGGCGGGGGAGGGTGCCACCGTGCAGGCGTTGCTGTCCTTCGACGACGGCGAACGCCGCTGGGGCACCGTCGGCGTCGGCCCTCACGCCACCGCCGCGGCCCTCGAAGCCCTGCTCGACGCCGTCACCTACGTCCTGACCGGCGGCAGCGGCCAGGGCCCCGGCCACGACACCCGGAACCTGGTCGCCGCACCGGTCGGCTGACGCGACGCGACCGGCGGACCCCACCGGCACCCCGACACCTCAGGAGCGGCTGTGCGCATGGCAGACATCTACCTCCGGGCGACCTCCGTACGCCTCCCGTCCCTGCTGGACATGGACGAGGCCGTACGCCAGGGCGGCTGCCCGCCGGGCCTCGCCGCCGCGACCGGCACGGTGTCGGTGGCCCACTCACCGGACGAGTCCGCCGCCGAGATGGCGGCCCACGCGGCACGCACCGCGCTGGCCCGCGCGGGCAGCGGGCCGGCCGACGTGGACCTGCTGCTGCACGCGGACACCTACCACCAGGGCCAGGACCTGTGGCCCGTCGGCTCGTACATCCAGCGCGAGGCCCTCGGCAACAGCTGCCTCGCGCTGGAGATCCGCCAGATGTCCAACGGCGGACTCGCCGCCGTCGACCTCGCCTCCGCCTACCTCACGGCCGGCCACGGCCACGGCGACGCGCTGCTCACCGCCGCCGACCGGTTCTGCGAACCCGGCATCGACCGCTGGCAGACCGACCCCGGCACGCCCTACGGCGACGGCGCCTCCGCGCTCGTGCTGTCCCGGCGCGGCGGCTTCGCCCGCCTCGTCTCCCTCGCCCTGCACGCCGACCCGGAGCTGGAGCCGATGCACCGCGGCGAGGAGCCGTTCACCCCGGCGCCGTTCAGCTACCGGATACCGGTCGACTTCGAGGAGGCCAAGCGTGCCTTCATCGCCAAGGCCGGCATGTCGTACGCCATCACCCGGGCGAACAACGGGCAGCAGACCGTGATCAAACAGGCGCTGGCCGACGCCGGGATGGAACTCGACGACGCCCGCTGGGTGGTGCTCCCGCACTTCGGCCGGCGCAGGCTGCAGGCCATCTACTACAAGCCGTTCGGGATCAGGCCGGAGCGCACCACCTGGGAGTTCAGCCGGACGGTCGGCCACCTCGGCGCCGGCGACCAGTTCGCGAGCCTCGACCACCTCGTGACCACCGGCAAGGCCCGGCCCGGCGACCGCTGCGTGCTGATCAGTGTCGGCGCGGGCTACAGCTGGGGCTGCGCCGTCGTCGAGATCACCGAACGCCCCGAATGGGCCTGACGGACACCCCCCTACAGCCCAGCCACGCCCCCTATAAGTCCCGGTCACACCCCCCTACGCCCTGGCCGGGCCCCCGCTCACTGTGCCGGGCCCGAACCGGCCACGCTCCATCCGGAGTCGAGGCGGGCTCAAGGCCATCTGTGTCAATCTGCTGACCGCCGTCTCGCACGGCACGACCGAAGGAAGGACCGCCGTGGCGACGATCGTTACGAGCGCGACCGAGGACACCGCCCCCGTCACCGGCCCCCATGTCACGGAACACGCCATCACCGTGTCGGCACCGCCCGACGCCGTCTACGCGCTGGTGGCCGACGTCTCCGGGTGGCCCCAGGTGTTCGGGCCCACCGTCCACGTCGAGGTGCTCGAGGAGAAGGCCGGCGACGGCCCGGACGGCACCGGCGAACAACTCCTTCGCATCTGGGCGCTCGCCAACGACCAGGTGCGCACCTGGACCTCGCGCCGCGTCCTGGACCCGCGCGCCCGCACCATCACCTTCCGCCAGGTCGTCTCGGCGGCCCCCGTCGCCACGATGGGCGGCACCTGGCGCGTCGAACCGGTCGACGACGGCACGACACGCGTGGTGCTTCTGCACGACTACCGCGCGATCGACGACGACCCGAAGGCCGAGGAGCTGATCGAGCGCGCCGTCGACCGCAACAGCGTCGCCGAACTCGCCGCCCTGAAGAAGGCCGCCGAACTCGGTTCCGGTGCCGACGAGTTGCAGTTGACCTTCAGCGACTCGGTGACCGTCGACGGCGCCGCCGCGGACGTGTACGCCTTCCTGGACCGCGCGGACCTGTGGCCCGAGCGGCTGCCGCACGTGGCCCGCCTCGACCTCACCGAGGACGAGCCCGGCATCCAGCACATGGACATGGACACCCGCAGCCCCGACGGCTCCCTGCACAACACCACCTCGGTGCGGGTGTGCTTCGAGGACCGGAAGCAGATCGTGTACAAGCAGCTGCGGGTACCGGTCGCCATGCGCGTGCACACGGGCCGCTGGACCATCGAGCCGTCCGGCGACGAAAACACGGGGAACACCGGGAACACCGGGAACACGGAGAACGCGGGGGGCACCCTCACCGTCACCTCCTGGCACACCGTCGTACTCGACCCGGAGGGCGTACGGGCCGCTCTCGGTCCCGACGCGACGATCGCCGAGGCCAGGGCCCTGGTGCGCAGGACCCTGGGCGCCAACAGCTCCACCACACTGCGTCACGCCAAGCAATTCGCGGAGGACATGCATGTCAGGACGTGAACTCGCGCGCCCTGTAGCGGTCATCAACCGTTTCGAGGTCAAGGGCGACACCGGCAAGTTCGAGGAGATATTCCACGAACACGCGCAGTTCCTGCGCCGCCGGGCCGACTTCGACTTCCTCGTCACCATGCGCCTGATCGAACGGCCGCACATCTACGTCCACCTGGGCCACTGGCGCACGCTGCGCGCCTTCCTCGACACGGTGCACGACGACACCTTCCTGGGGCACGTCGAGCGCCTGGAGCCGCTCGTCGAGACGGAGGCCGACCAGGCCGTCAGCGTCGCCCGGGTGCTGCACGAGAACGCGGTGGTCGGCACCCGGAGCGTGGCCCTGCTGCGCGCACGGGTGCGCGGGGACTGGGCCGCCTTCGAGCGCAGGTTCATCGAACTCGCGGAAATGTGCGACGAGTTGGGCGGCTTCGGCGGCAGCGACCTGTTGCGCTCCACGATCCGGCCGGCGCTGTACACGGGCGTGCTGTGGTGGCAGGACACCGGCGCCCTGGACCGGGCCCTGGACAGCGAGCGGGTCCGGGCGCTGCACGAGGAGTTGGCGCTCGGCGCGGACGTCGTCGTCGAGCGGGCACGGCACCTGGCCTATGAGCGGGTGATCCGCTGAGCACGACCCGCACCAGCGGGAGCCGAGCCGAGGACGTGCGGTCCTCGGCTCTCTCGCGTTCCGGGCACAAGGGCAGCTCTAGGTGGTACGTGCACCCTGTTCCCATGTCCCAGCAGACGCGGATCACCGTGGTGCGCGGCCGGCCCGACGCTGCCGAACTGGCCGCCGTCACCGCCGTGCTGCTCGCACTGGCACGCAGGGCGCGGGAGCCGGACGAAGAGGTCCGGGCGGCCTACGCGGACTGGACCGTCAAGAACCCCGGCCACCGCCCGGCGGTCGCCTGGCCGGAGCGATGACGGCCGCACACCACCACAGGCACGCACCACCACAGGCACGCCACACCACATCCAACGCACCACATCCAACGCACCACACCCAACGCACCACAGCGCACGACAGTGAAGGGGGAGACGTTGAACGGTCATCGGACATTCACCGACATCGTGCGGAGCAGGGCCGCACAGTCACCCGACCGTGAAGCCCTCGTCCTCCTCTCCGAGCAGGACGGAGGCCTGCGGCCGCACCGGCTCTCGTACGCCGAACTCGACCGCGCCGCACGCGCCGTGGCCGCCGGCATCACCCGGTACGCGGGCCCCGGCGAGCGCGTCCTGATCCTGCACTCCTCCCGCAGGCACTTCGTCATCGGCTTCCTCGCCTGTCTGTACGCCGGTGTGATCGCCGTGCCCGCGGCACCGCCCGGCGGCCTCGGCCGGCACGACGAGCGCATCGCGGGCATCGTCAAGGACGCGGCCGTCAGCTGTGTGCTCACCTCGCGCGCCGAGGCCCCGGCGGTCACCCAGATGCTCGCCCGCAGCGGATACGAGCGCCTCACCTGCCTGCCCACCGACGCCCCGCCCCTCGCCGACGTCCCGCCGCCCGCCGACGGCGACATGTGGCAGCCGCCCCGGCTGACCCCCGACGACGTGGCGTTCATCCAGTACACCTCGGGTTCCACGCGCGACCCGCGCGGAGTGATCGTGACCCACCGGGCGCTGATGGCCAACAACCGGGCGATCAGCGCGGCCCTCGGCACCACCCGGGGCAGCCGGATCGGCGGCTGGCTGCCGCTGCACCACGACATGGGCCTGGTCGGCCAGTTGCTGCACGCCCTGTGGCTCGGCGGCACCGCCGTCCTGCTCTCCCCGGTCGCGCTCGTCAAGCGTCCCGCCCACTGGCTGGAGACCGTCTCGCGCTACGGCCTGACCGTCAGCGGCGCCCCCGACTTCGCGTACGACCTGTGCGTGCGCAGGATCAACGACAGCCAGATCGCCGGCCTCGACCTGTCCGGGTGGCGGATCGCCGTCAGCGGCGGCGAGCCGGTGAACGCGAAGACCCTGCGCGCCTTCGCCCGGCGCTTCGCCCCCGCGGGCCTCGACCCCCGTGCCCTCGTCCCCTGCTACGGCCTGGCCGAGGCCACCCTGCTCGTCTCGGGCAGCCGCGACGGCTCGGCCCCGCGCACCCAGCGGCTGAGCGGCGCCGGCGGCTTCGTGACCGAGGCCGTCTCCTGCGGCCGGCCCGTCTTCGCGGACGTCCGCATCGTCGACCCGGACACCTTCGAGGAGCGCGCCCACGGGCAGATCGGCGAGATCTGGGTGCGCGGCGCCTCGGTGGGCCGCGGCTACTGGGCCCGGCCCGCGGAGACCGCCGCCACGTTCGACGCGCGCATCGCGGGCGGCAGCGCCGGCTATCTGCGCACCGGCGACCTCGGCACGCTGATCGAGGGCGAACTGTACGTGACCGGCCGTATCAAGGACCTGATCGTCGTCGGCGGTCGCAACCTGTACCCGCAGGACCTGGAGCGCACCGTCCGCGACGTCAGCGGCCTGTTCGGCTCCGGCACCGCCTTCGGGGTGCCCGGCGAGCGCGAACGCATCGTCGTCATACAGGAGTTGAGGGCGGGCAGCCGCTACGGCGTCGATCTCGCGGAACTTGCCGCGGCCATACAGCGCAGCCTCTGCGAGCAGTACGAGGTCCGCGCGGGCGGCGTTCTCCTCGTACGCCCCGGCACGGTCCGCCGCACCACCAGCGGCAAGCTCGAACGGTCCACCATGCGCCGCCTGTTCCTGGACGGCGAACTCGCCGCCCTCCACCAGAGCATCGACCCCGAGGTGGCACGCCTGGTCGCCCACGGCACCCGGCAGACGGTGGGCGGCGCGAGAGGAGGACGGCGATGACAGGGCCGTCGCGTGGACCACAGGAGCGCATCGACGCCCTGGAGAGCGCGTTCGGCCCCCTCGACGACCTGGACAACCCGCTCGGCGGTGACGCGCTGCTCGCCGCCGACGCCGCCGGCACCCCGCTGCCGGGCGCCGAGAAGGTCCTCGACGCCTACGGGCTGAACGCCGAGTTCGTGCCCGCCGAACTCGGCGGCAGGCTGCGGCGCATGGACGTCCTGGGCCGGCTGCTGCGCCCGCTGTTCCGGCGCGACGCCTCCCTCGGCTTCGGGTACGGCCTCAGCTGCTTCTTCGCCGCTGTGCCCGTGTGGACCGCCGGCGACGCCGGACAGCGCGACTTCGCCGCCAAGCTCCTGCTCGGCGGCGACCGGATCGCCGTCGCCCGGCACGAGGTGGCGCACGGCAACGACTTCGTCCGCGACGAGTTCACCGCCCGCCCGGACGGCACAGGGCTGCTCCTGAACGGCAGCAAGACCGCCATCGCCAACGCGGCCCGCGCCCGCGGTCTGGTGGTCTTCGCCCGCACCGGTGACGCGGACGCCGGCGGACGCAGCCACTGCGTGCTGCTCCTCGACCGCGCCGCGCTGCCCGCCGACCGGATCAGGGACCTGGAGCGCCGCGCCACCACCGGCATGCGCGCCGCCGAGTTCGGCGGCCTCGCCTTCACCGACTGCCCCGTCCCGGCGAGCACCGTCCTCGGCCGGGTCGGCGACGGCTACGAACTCTCGCTGCGCTCCTCGCTGCTGATCCGCGGCCTCATCCCGTCGATCGTCCTCGCCGGCGTCGACACCGCGCTGCGCACCGTGGCCACCTTCGCCACCCGCACCCGCGCCGACGGCCGCTCCTCGCTCGACGTGCGGCACGTCCGGTCCGTCCTCACCGGCGCGTTCCTCGACCTGCTGGTCATCGACTGCCTCGCCCTCGTCGCCACCCGGGCCCTGCACCTGCTGCCGCGCCAGATGAGCGTGTACGCGGCCTCGGCGGCCTATCTGGCGCCGCGGCTCGCCACCGAGACGATGGACGAGATGTCCGCGGTGCTCGGCGAGGAGAGCTTCGCGGTGAGCGGGACGTACGGGATGTTCCGCAAGCAATTGCGGGACCTGCCCGTCACCACGCTCGGCCACGCGGGCAGCGCCGGCCGGCAGGTCAGCATCCTGCCGCAACTGCCGTACTTCGCCCGGCACTCCTGGTTCCTCCAGCAGGAGGCGCCGGTGGGGCTGTTCCGGCCGCAGGAGAACCTCCCGCCGCTCGACCTCACCCGGCTGTCGCTGCTCGGTGACGGCGACCCGCTGGCCGCGACCCTGGTGGCCTGCACCGACTGGCTGGAGTCGGCCGACGTCACCCGGCCCGGACGCGACCAGTGGCCGCTGCTGCGCTCCCTCGCCCGCGTCTTCACCGTCGAACTGCGCGATCTGACCCGGGCGTTCCAGGCGGTCGACCCCGCCGACCGCGCGGCCCTCGCGAGCCCCCACCACTTCGCTCTCGCCGACCGCTACACCCTGGTGCTCGCGGCGGCGTCGTGCCTCGGGGTGTGGCGCGAGCAGGCCGACGACGGGACCGACCCCTTCCTGGCCGACCCCGCCTGGCCGTCCGCGGCGCTCTACCGCCTCGGCCGGCGCCTCGGCCTGCCCCTGCCCGACCGCCCCGTCGACAGCGAACAACGCGTGCTCGCCGAGGCGTTGACCCGCCTGCGCGAGCGCCGCTCCTACGACCTGTACGGCTCCGCGCTGGCCTGACCGTCGGCGGTTACCCGTCCCAGCCCAAGATGGAGCACTGACCCATGCCTGAACCACAGCGAGACGACGACTCCTTCGGCGCGACCCACCGCGAGTGGCTCGTCGAGCGGCTCACCCGGTACCTGGGGGTGCCCGTCGACGAGAACGTGCCCTTCCATGAGTACGGGCTCGACTCGGTCGCCGCGCTCAGCCTGTACGGCGACATCGAGGAGGAGTTCGGCCCCCTGATCGACCCGTCCGACATCGCCGAGCACCCCACCGTGCGCGGCCTCGGCCGCCACATGGCCCAGCGTGATCCGCACCCCGCCGGCGGCGGCCTGGTCCGGGCGGCCTTCGTGTTCACCGGCCAGGGCTCCCAGCACCCGGGCATGACCTCGGGCCTGTACCTCGACTCGACCGGGTTCCGTACCCACCTCGACGAGGCCGCGCAGGCGCTCCTGCCGTACACGGGCACGTCCGTGGTCGACCTGATCCTCAAGGACGACCCGCGCATCCACCAGACGGCCTTCACCCAGCCCGCGCTGTTCGCCGTCGAGTACGCCCTTGCGCAGGTGCTCCAGGAGGCGGGCGTCGTCCCGGTCGCCGTGCTCGGCCACGGCATCGGCGAGTTCGCGGCGGCCACCGTCGCGGGCGCCCTCTCCCTGCCCGACGCCGCCAGGCTGGTCTCGATGCGCGGCGCCTTCATGCAGTACCTGCCCTCACGGGGCGGCATGATGGCGACCTGCGCCGCCCCGTTCGAGGCGGCGGAGCTGGTCGCCGACGAGCCCGGCGTCGGCATCGGCGCCATCAACGCCGCCAAGGCCACGGTGCTCTCCGGCGACCGCGCGGGACTCGAACGCATCCAGGAGATCCTCGAACGGCGGGGCATCTCCTGTCGTCACCTGGCCGTCACGCACCCCTTCCACTCGCCGCTGATGGCCCCGATGGTGCCGAAGTTCGACTCGGTCGCGCGCAGAGTGTCGGGCGGCGCGGCCCGGATGCCGTTCTACTCCACCGTCCACGGCAGACTCACCACCGAGCCGCTGTACGGCCCCTACTGGAGCCGGCAGATCACCGCGCCGGTCCGGTTCGCCGACGCCGCCCGCGCGATGCTCGCCCAGCAGACACCCACCCATGTCGTGGAGATCGGACCGCGGGTGGTGCTCACCCCGTTCCTGCGCCGGATGGGCGGGAGCCGGGGGCCGAGGTGCCTCGCGGTGTGCCGGGGCCCGGAGAGCGACGCGGTGGACCTGGCAGGGGTGATCTCCGCACTCGACGCAGGGCCGCTCACGGCCGCGCCGGCCGGGGCGTGAGACGGTGACGGCCATCGGGCGGCTGGTGTCCGCACACGGTCCGGGCAGCCCCTGGGAACCGGTGCGTGACGAACTGGTGCGCACCGGAAGCGTCCTGGTGCACGGCAGGGTGCCGGACTGGAGACCGGCCGGCGACCCCGAGGAGCAGCGCTCCGTGCTGGGCCGCGACTGGGTGCGCTACGAGCGGCTCGCCCAGCCCCGGATGCGCGAGAACTTCCTCGCCTCCCGGCTCTTCCTGCGCCACACGGCCGCAGCCGCCCTGCGCACCCGTCCGAGCCTGGTGGACCTGGCCTACCAGCCGGGCGGGCGCCCCTATGTTCGCGGCCTCGACCAGATCGACATCAGCCTCAGCCACACCGACGACACGATGGTCGTCGGCCTGACCCGGCGCGGCCGCATCGGCGTCGACGTGGAGCGCGCCGACCGGCGCCTGGCCCGCACCGGCTCCGAGCGGCAGGCCTGCACCCCGTTCGAGACGGACCTGCTCGACCGGGGCGGCGAGGACGCGCGCAACGCCACGCTGGTGCGGCTGTGGACCCTCAAGGAGGCCTACAGCAAGGCGCTCGGCCAGGGGCTGCGCTTCCGCTTCACCGAGTTCGGCTTCACCCTGCGGGGCGTATCGGGCGCCCGCCTGGTACGCCCCGACGGCAGCCCGGCGCACGACGAGGGCTGGGCGTTCGGGACGTTCGCCGTCGGCGGCGCACACGTGGTGAGCGCGGCGGTGTACGACGCGGGGTTCGGCGAGCTCGCGGACGTGTCCGTGGGCACCACCTTGGACGAGGGCCTGCTGGACGTCCTGCTGGGGGCGTCGGCGGACTTCGGCCGTGCGGCCCCGGCCGGCTCAGGGGATCCAGCCGGCCTCTTCGGCTATGCGGACCGCGTCGATGCGGTTGCGGGCGCTGAGCTTGCCGACGATGGAGGTGAGGTAGTTGCGGACGGTTCCCTTGGTGAGATACAGGCAGCCGGCGATCTCGGCGGCGTCGGCTCCCCGGGCCGCGAGACGTAGCACCTCCATCTCCCGCGGAGACAGCGGATTGTCCGGGTAGTCCCAGGCGGTCAGGGCGAGTTGGGGATCCACGACACGGCGGCCGGTGGCCACCGACCGCACCGCGGCGGCGAGTTGGTCCGGTGGCGAGTCCTTCAGCAGGAACCCGGCCACGTGCGCGGACATGGCACGCCGCATGGTGCCGGGTCTGCCGAGGCTGGTGAGGATGAGGCAGCGGCAGCTGGGCAGTTGCTCGTGCAGCTCGGCCGCCGCGGTGAGCCCGTCGATGCCGGGCAGGTCGACGTCGATCACGGCGACGTCGGGGCGGGTGTCGAGCGCGGCCTTCACGATGAGGTCGCCCCGGTCGACCGAGGCCACGACTCTCAGATCGGGCTCCAGTTGCAGCAGGGCGACGAGCGCGCCGCGGATCATGTGCACGTCCTCCGCGAGGAGGATGGTGATGGACAGCATCCGAGTCCCCCGAACAAAAAGATGCGTCGGCTGTCAGGCCATGGCTCTGCCAGTGGTGTCAGTGTCTTGTGCGGCGGTGGCCGTCACCACGCCCGTGTCTCCCTTGTGGGGCTGGACGGGGGCTCGCGCCCTGAGGTGGAACAGGCCGTCCTCGCCGATGCCGGCCGTCAACTCCCCGCCTATCGCGGTGAGTCGGGCCCGCAGATTGCCCAGTCCGCTGCCGCCTCCCGCTCGTGTGTCCGTCTTCTCGCCGGTCACACCGTCGTTGACCAGCACCAGGAGGAGCATGTCGTCCTCACCGGTCGCCTTGATGGTACAAATCTCCGCCTTGCTGTGGCGCAGGATGTTCGTCACGCCCTCCCGCAGGACGGTCGCGAGGACCGTGTCGACGACGGGGTGCAGCCGCGCGACCTCGACGTCCACCGTGGCGCGGACGTCCGCGGACGTCAGGACCGAGGCGGCCGACTCCGCCTCCTCGCGCAGCGACATGTCGCGGTAGCCGCAGGAGACGAGCCGGACGTCGGCGAGGGCCTGCCGGGCGACCAGGAGCAGGGAGACGGTCTCCTCGCAGGCCTGCCGCGGGCGGGTCTGGATGAGCCGGTTCACCAGTTCGCCCTTGAGCGTGATCGTGGACAGGCTGTAGCCGAGCAGGTCGTGCAGGTCCCGGGAGAAGCGCAGGCGCTCCTGGGTGACGGCCATCTTCGCCAACTGCTCGCGCGTGTCGTGGAGTTCCTGCACCGCGTCGGTCAGCTTCGTCTGGCAGTAGATGATCACGCTGGCCAGGGCCACGGAGATGACGACGTAGCAGGCGTAGAGCACGCTCTCGCCCTTCGCCAGCACGATCGCGGGGGCGCTGGCGAGAACGAGTGCGAACAGCGGCCAGGCGACCCGGCCGGGCAGGGTCAGCAGCACCGTCGCGCCGAGCGGCCCCTGCATGCTGCCCCAGTCGAGGCCGAACCAGACCTCCGGCAGGTAGGTCAGGACGACCTGCACACCGAGAGCGGCGATGCGCCACCGCAGGGGCCAGCCGCGCGCGCCGGCCGAGGTGAGGGCGAACTGCACGGCGAACAGCATCAGGACGAGGGCGACGCACGTGGCGAGTCCGGCGGTACTCGCCTTGCCGGTCGCGAGCACGTTGACGACGACGACGGCGCAGTAACAGCTCAGCACCACGATGCGGATTGTGCGGGCGAGTTGTGGTGCCATGGTGAAACGGTGGGCAGTTCCATGGGACTTCGTGGCACCATCAGGACTTTCCGGGTTCCGGAAAGCGTCCGGCATCGTAGCCTCCTCGCAGGGGACGACCGAACGCATGCTAGGGCGAACGGGTTGCGGGCGGCTACCAGTGTCCCTTAAGGGTCGGATTCACACGAACAGCGGAATCGGGTTGAGATCTTCGTACCGCGTCGGCCCGCACACGCGTCCGAGCTGCACGGGCACGTCGTAGAGGCGTCCGGGCGCGTACCTGGCCCAGAAGGAACGCATCCCCGGGACGACCACCTTCACCACCGGGAGCTCCACGTCGGGCCGCGTCTGGTCGAGGACCAGCATTTCCATGCCCGCACCCCTGACCAGGGCTTCTGCCGCCGTGATCTCCTCGGCGAGATCAACTCGCGGCGTCCACATGCAACTTCCTGGTGTGAGGGGAGACTCGGCGGGATCCGGGCGCAGGTATGGCTGGTTCTCGACGGTCGCTTCCTGCCACCACGTGCTCAACTCCGGGTGAAGGGACGCGAACCCGCTCCCCGGATCCGCCGCGGTGTCCTCGGGAGGGAGCAGCTGGGCCATCTCGGTCACCGCCCGGCGCAGCGCCGTGCGGGGATCGAAATGAGCCCCGAACCCGAAGCAGATCCGCTCGGCCGGCCGAGCCCTGCGCCGGGAGACGGCGACCATGACGGGAATGCCGAGGTCGGCGGTGAGATCGAGCGCCCACAGCTCACGGCCCAGCCTGTCGTACGTGGTGCGGATCCGGGCGAGCCAGGGCTCGTCGAAGGCGTCCAGGTCGACGGCCGGCTGCCGGGTGCGGTTGTACCACCACAGGGCCACCGCGTCCCGCTCGACCACTTCGAGGAATCCCTGGACGACCGCGTCCTCAAGACTGCTGCCGGCCGCGTTGCCGTTGGAGTCCGCCCAGGGGGCGGCCGGTCCCGCGCCCGGTGCGGGCCCGAAGTACAGCATCGAGGTGGGCAGCATCCGGTGGGCGCCGGCGGTGAGGGACCACACCGGGGTCCACTCCCGTCGCGCCCCCGGGTCGAAGGGCGGCGGGACGTGGTTGAACGCGGAGGCCGTACGGTTCCAGGCGTCCCGCCGCGCGAACTGGCGCTCGGCGTACAGCTGGCAGGCGTTGGGGTGGACGGCGTCCGCGCCCAGTCCGGTGAAGCTGTCCACGACGACCGGCTCGTCCCCGTGCCGGGTCGCGCTGTAGCGCTCCACGGCCTCGCACAGGGCCCCGACCTCGGCCTCCACCGGGGTGATGCCCTTGCCGCCGCTGTGGCTGCGCAGCCCCCCGCGCAGGGCGGCCAGCGAATGGGCCTGGAGCGCGGGATTGCGCCCGGAGACATAGCGGTTCAGGCCGTCCGGAGCCCCCGGAGCGGGCTTCACCTCCGGCACCACCCCGGTCAGCGGGTCCACCAGGTGGCCGTAGCGGGCGAGCACCGCCTCCGGGGGCAGGGCCCGCTGATCGCCGCCCGGCGCACCGGACTTGAGGCGGGGGACGAAGGTCACCGGCCGCCGCACCCGCGCCGCCGTCAGCCCGGGATCGCCGCACTGCGGGCACTGCGGGCGCCGGGCCACCGCGTGATGCCGGGTGCGCAGGGTACGGGTGTCGAGCGTGCAGACGGCGCCCTGTTCCGCATGGCGCATGCCGGCCGCCCACTTCATCGCTTCGAGCACGGCGGTCTGCAGGCCCAGGGAACGCACGGAGTTCACGTACGCCTGCGGCAGCGCCACCGGGCCCGACAGACCGAGGACGCGCTGAACGGGCACGTGCGTCACACGGTGCCCGCGCAGCCGGTGGGCCAGACACGACCAGCAGGGCCCGTCCGGCCTGCCGAACACCGGCCCCACCCAGGCCTGCACACCGCAGGGCTTGGCGAGGAGCCAGGGCCGGCCGGCGCCGCGGTGCGCGGCGTCCACACCGTCCAGCTCCGGGTTGAGGTAGTCGTCGCACAGGACGAGCGTGAACACGGCGGACTCGTCGGTCGCCGCCAGGGTCAGCCCGGAGGCCAGGCACTCCCGGCGGACGGTGTCGGCGTCCACCGAGCCCAGGGTGACGACGCGCACGGGCGTGTTCCGCAGGGCCGCCTGGGCACCAGCCCCGCTCAGCCCGGACAGCTCCCAGTACGCCTCCGCCGCGCAGTCGGCCGCCGGGCTGCGGTAGCCGATCAGCTCGGCCCCGGCGAGCGCCGCGATGGTCTGCGCGGCCGCCTCCGCGGGAAGCACGGCGGAGACCTCGTCGAGGACCGTCTCCAGGGTCCGCGTGCCGTCGAGCAACGGCGCGAGCGCCTCGATGCACGGACCGTGCAGGGCGGTCGTACCGTGCTCCGACAGGAGGTAGACGGCCTCGCCGCCCACCACCTCGACCCGCAGGTGGGGCTTGAACCCCACCTGCTGCACACCCGCGAGCGCGCGAGGAGTCGTCACGCGCAGGTTGCCTCGACGAGGCGGGCCTCGTACGTGGTGCAGAAGAAGGAGGAGGCGGTGACGGCCGTGTCCACCCGGTCCAGGTCCTCCATCACGAGGCCCGCCCCGGTGTTCCCCGTCAGGTACATGGGCTCGGCCGCCACCACGCCGAACTCGGCGAGCACCGAGACCGGGTCGCTGTGGTAGCGCGCCGCCAGCTCCGGTTCGAGGCCGGCGCGGGCGGTCAGAAGCGCGATGCGGTGGTTCTGCGACAGTGCGTCCGCCGCCGGGGCGGCCGGGGCGAGGTCGATCAACGTGCTCATGGGACCCTCCAGTCCAGAGTGTTGAGAGACAGCGCGCAAGTCGGAACGGTGTTCGGCCGCTGCACGTGCTTCCGAATTCTTCAGTGAGCCGAACGCGGTGGCCCAGTGCCGGGCTCACCATCCCGGCATGACATTTTCATGGGTCCGTTCATGACCCGCTCACTGTGGCTCGAAGGCCCCTGCTGCCAGGCTCTTGCCACGCTCGGGAGGTACTGGCCATGACTTTGTGGCCGGGGGAGTCCTCCCGCGCGAGACGGGAGAGCAAACACATGGACATCAAAGTACTGGGTCGGCTCACAGCCGAACTGAACGGTGTGTCGGTGGTGCCGAGTGCTGCCAAACCGCGGCAGATCCTCGCTTTGCTTGCGTTGCAGCCCGGACGCGTCGTCACCGTACCCACGCTGATGGAGGAGATCTGGGGCGAGGACATCCCCCGCAGTGCCGCCACCACCTTGCAGACCTACATCCTGCAGCTGAGGCGCAAGATCGCCGTCGCGCTCGACGGCGACCCCGCCCGGCAGCCCAAGGACGTCCTCGTCACCCAGCACGGGGGCTACCTCCTGGAGGTCCACCCGGGCCGTATCGACGTACAGGAATTCGAGCAGCTGCACGCCTCCGGACGTGACGCGCACGCGGCCGAGGACCACCGGACCGCCTCCGAACTCCTCGGCCGCGCCCTCGGCCTGTGGCAGGGGCCGGCGCTCGTGGACGTACGCGTCGGCGGCGTCCTCGAACTGGAGAAACTACGGCTGGAGGAGGACCGCATGGCGGCCCTGGAGCGGCGCATAGACGCCGACCTCCAGCTCGGCCGGCACGCCGAGATGGTGCCGGAACTGCGCGTCCTGGCCGCCAGGCACCCCATGCACGAGAACTTCTGCGCCCAGCTGATGACCGCGCTGCACCGCTCGAACAACGCGTGGCGCGCCCTGGAGGCGTACCAGCGGCTGCGCGGCTGCCTCGTCGAGGACCTCGGCCTCGAACCCTCGCCCCGGCTCCAGCGCCTGCACCAGGCCATCCTGTGCGCTGACCCGGAACTCGACCGCGCGATCCCCTCACCCGCACAGGGCTGAGCGGGGCGGCTGCTCGACCCGCATTCGAGGCGGCGTACCTACGGTGCGCCGATGACGATCCTCGACGACCTCACCGCCCCGGGAACCACCCCGGAAAACGCCCCGGGAACCACCCCGACGACCACCCCGGCAGCCGCCCCGCTCACCGCACCTGACCTGCGGCGAGCCGCGGAAGAGCTGCGCCGCCTCAAGGAAGAGGTCGGGCGCGGCCCCGACCCCGAAGCGACCCGGCGCCAGCACGCGAAGAACAAGCTCACCGCGCACGAGCGCCTCACGGCCCTCTTCGACGAGGGCACCTTCACCGAGATCGAGCCGCTGCGCAGGCACCGCGCCACCGGCTTCGGCCTGGAGGACAGGAAACCCCACGGCGACGGCGTCGTGATCGGCTGGGGCCAGGTCCACGGCCGCACCGTCTTCGCCTACGCCCACGACTTCCGCGTCTTCGCGGGAGCCCTCGGCGAGGCCCACGCCGCCAAGGTCCACAAGGTGATGGACCTGGCGGAAGCGGCCGGCGCCCCGCTGGTGTCGCTCAACGACGGCGCCGGCGCCCGCATCCAGGAAGGCGTCACCGCGCTCGCCGGGTACGGCGGGATCTTCCGCCGCAACGTCGCCGCCTCCGGAGTCATCCCGCAGATCAGCGTGATGCTCGGCCCCTGCGCCGGCGGCGCCGCCTACTCGCCCGCGCTGACCGACTTCGTGTTCATGGTGCGCGAGACCGCCCAGATGTTCATCACCGGACCCGACGTCGTCCAGGCGGTCACCGGCGAGCGGATCACCCACAACGGCCTCGGCGGCGCCGACACCCACGCGAGCGTCTCCGGGGTCTGCCACTTCGCCTACGACGACGAGACGGAGTGCCTGGAGGACGTACGCTTCCTGATCTCCCTGCTGCCCGCCAACAACCGCGAGGCACCGCCCGCCGTCCAGGCCGACGACCCCGCGGACCGGCGCACCGACGCGCTCGTCGACCTGGTGCCGGCCGAGCCGGGGCAGTCGTACGACATCCGCGCGGTCATCGGGGAACTCGTCGACGACGGCGAGTACTTCGAGGTCCACGAGGCCTGGGCGCGCAACATCGTGTGCGCGCTCGCCCGCCTCGACGGGCACACCGTCGGCATCGTCGCCAACCAGCCCGCCGTGCTCGCCGGCGTCCTCGACATCCACGCCAGCGAGAAGGCCGCCCGCTTCGTGTCCACCTGCGACGCCTTCAACATCCCGCTGGTCACCCTCGTCGACGTGCCCGGCTTCCTGCCCGGCGTCGACCAGGAGCACAACGGCATCATCCGGCACGGCGCCAAACTCCTGTACGCGTACTGCAACGCCACCGTGCCCCGCATCTCGCTGGTCCTGCGCAAGGCGTACGGCGGCGCGTACATCGTGATGGACTCCCGCTCCATCGGCTGCGACCTCTCCTTCGCCTGGCCGACCAACGAGATCGCCGTCATGGGCGCCGAAGGCGCGGCGAACGTCATCTTCCGCCGGGAGATCAACGCCTCCGACGACCCCGAAGGGGTCCGCGCCCAGCGCATCAAGGAGTACCGGACCGAGCTGATGCACCCCTACTACGCCGCCGAACGCGGCCTGGTGGACGACGTCGTCGACCCGGCCGACACCCGCTCCGTCCTCATCCGCTCCCTCGCCATGCTGCGCGGCAAAAAGGCCGAAGTGCCTGCTCGCAAGCATGGCAACAGCCCGACCTGACAAGGCGGCCGACCGGTCCACGCGGACACGAGCGGGTGTCGAGGGGGCGCACGTTCCATGTGGACACCGGACATACGGCACGCCACAAGCGGCCGGACGGCCGGGTCGGCCGGCCGGGGCGAGCACCCACCCCCGTACGCCCCGGCCGCCGAGACAACGCGAATGCTCTGACGAAGGGATCGACAGTGGCCCGCACAGTTCCATCCGGCAGGGAGTGCAGCGAGCACCCCGCCCCGTCGAAGGCGAGGTAGATGATGCGTCGAGTTGCCATCACCGGACTGGGTGTCGTGGCCCCTGGCGGGGTCGGGGTGAAGAACTACTGGGACCTGCTCACCGCGGGCCGCACCGCCACCCGCACCATCTCGTTCTACGACCCCTCGCAGTTCCGCTCCCGCGTCGCCGCCGAGTGCGACTTCGACCCGCTGGCCGCCGGACTCTCCCAGCAGGAGACCCGGCGCCTCGACCGGGCCGCCCAGTTCGCGGTCGTCTCCACCCGGGAGGCGCTCGCCGACAGCGGTCTCGACACCTTTGGCATCGACCCGCTGCGCATCGGCACCTCGCTGGGCAGCGCCGTCGGCTGCACCACCAGCCTGGAGCGCGAGTACGCCGTCGTCAGCGACGGCGGACGCAAGTGGCTCGTCGACCACGAGTACGCGGTCCCCGAGCTGTACCGGCACTTCGTGCCCAGCTCCATGGCCGCCGAGGTCGGCATGGCGGCCGGCGCCGAGGGACCCGCGGCCGTCATCTCCACCGGCTGCACCTCGGGCCTCGACTCGCTCGGTCACGCCGTCGAGCTGATCCGCGAGGGCACCTGCGACGTGATGATCGCGGGCGCCACCGAGGCCCCGATCTCACCCATCACCTCGGCCTGCTTCGACGCGATCCTCGCCACCACCCCGCGCAACGACACCCCCGAGAGCGCCTGCCGGCCCTTCGACAGGACCCGCAGCGGCCTGGTGCTCGGCGAGGGCGCCGCCATCCTCGTCCTGGAGGAGCTGGAGAGCGCCAGGCGCCGCGGCGCCCACATCTACGCCGAGATAGCCGGCTTCGCCGCCCGCTGCAACGCCTACCACATGACCGGGCTCAAGCCGGACGGCCGGGAGATGTCCGAGGCCATCGACGTCGCCCTCGACGAGGCCCGGCTCGACCCGGGCGCCATCGACTACATCAACGCCCACGGCTCCGGCACCAAGATGAACGACCGCCACGAGACAGGGGCGTTCAAGCGGAGCCTCGGCGAGCACGCCTACCGCACGCCCATCAGCTCCATCAAGTCGATGATCGGGCACTCGCTCGGCGCGATCGGCTCCCTGGAGATCGCTGCCTGCGCCCTCGCGATGGAACACGGCGTGCTGCCGCCCACCGCGAACCTCCACGAGCCCGACCCTGAACTCGACCTGGACTACATCCCGTTGACCGCACGCGAGAAGAAGACCGACGCGGTCCTCAGCGTCGGCAGCGGCTTCGGAGGCTTCCAGAGCGCGATGGTCCTCGCGCGGCCCGAAAGGAGCATCGGATGACCGTCACCACCGTCGTGACCGGCCTCGGCATCACCGCGCCCAACGGCCTGGGCACCGAGGACTACTGGAAGGCCACCCTCGCCGGCCAGTCGGGCATCGGCCCGGTCACCCGCTTCGACGCCGGCCAGTACCCTGCCGGGCTCGCGGGCGAGGTACCGGGGTTCGTCGCCGAGGAGCACATCCCCAGCCGGCTCATGCCCCAGACCGACCACATGACCCGCCTCGCCCTCACCGCCGCCGACTGGGCCCTGAAGGACGCGGGCCTGGACACCTCCGAGGTCCCCGAGTACGGGATGGGCGTGGTCACCTCCGCGTCCGGCGGCGCCGTCGAGTTCGGCCAGCGCGAGCTGCAGAACCTGTGGAGCAAGGGCAAGGAACACGTCAGCGCCTACCAGTCCTTCGCCTGGTTCTACGCCGTCAACACCGGCCAGATCTCCATCCGGCACAAGATGCGCGGCCCCAGCGGGGTCCTGCTCACCGAACAGGCCGGCGGCATCGACGCCATCGGGCACGCCCGCCGCCATGTCCGCAAGGGCTTCCCCGTCGTCGTCTCCGGCGGCGTCGACGCGGGCATCTGCCCCTGGGGCTGGGTGCCCCAACTGGCCTCCGGCCTGATGAGCACCGAGGACGACCCCGCCCGCGCCTACCTGCCCTTCTCCGCCGACGCGAACGGCTACGTGCCCGGGGAGGGCGGCGCCATCCTCATCGCCGAGGACCTCGAATCCGCCCGCCGCCGCTCCGCCGAGCGCGTCTACGGCGCGATCGCCGGGTACGCCGCCACCCTCGACCCCGCCCCGGGCACCGGCCGCCCGCCGGGCCTTGCCAAGGCCGCCCGGCTGGCCCTCGCCGACGCCGGACTCGCCCCCGAGGACATCGACGTCGTCTTCGCCGACGCGTCCGGCGTCCCGGACCGCGACCGCGCCGAGGCCGAGGCCATCACGGAGATCTTCGGCCCCGGCGCCGTACCGGTGACCGCCCCCAAGACGATGACCGGACGCCTCCTCGCCGGCGGCGCCGCCCTCGACGCGGCGACCGCGCTGCTCGCCCTGCGCGACGGCGTCATCCCGCCCACCACCGGCGTCGACACCCTCGCCCCCGGCCTGCGCATCGACCTCGTCACCGGCGAGCCCCGCGAGGCCCGGCTCACCAACGCGCTGGTCCTCGCCCGCGGCCACGGCGGGTTCAACGCCGCCCTGGTCGTCCGCCGGCACGCCTGACCGGCACCGCACCACCACAAGCCGGCACCGCACCCACCACAAGCCGGCACCGCACCCACCACAAGCCGGCACCTCGGCACGACAGGACAACCATCACCCAACGGAGGACATGACCATGACCGCCACCACGACCACCACCGTCACCCTGGCCGACCTCACGCGCATGCTGCGCGAGAGCGCGGGCGAGGAGGAGGGCGTCGACCTGGACGGCGACGTCATCGACACCCCCTTCCTGGAGCTCGGCTACGACTCCCTCGCCCTGCTCCAGGTCATCGGCGAGATCCAGCGGACCTACGGCATCAGCGTCCCCGACGACGCGGTCGTCGACGCCGAGACGCCGGGAGCGCTGCTCGCCCTCATCAACGCCGGCCAGGACGCAGCAGCCTGAGCCGGTCCGCGCGGCCGCCCCTCGGTTCCCCCCACCGACGGGCGGCCGCCCTGCTTTTCCCCACCTGCCACCGCAGCGGTCGCGGCACGCGGCCCACGAGGAGGTAACCATGCAGCTCACGGCCAACAGCGCGGTGATCCGGAGGCTCGTGGTCAGCCCCGGCCCCGCCCGTGAAGGCGAGACGCCGGCGGTGGCATCGGCCGCCGGGATCTCGGCGGTCCTGCGGGCCTTCGGCCGGGCCCCGGACCAACTGCCCGTACGCACCGTCGTCTACGTCGGCGCCCACGCGCCCGACCCCACACTCGCCGCCGAGCACGAGGGCTTCGCCGTGCGCGTCGCCCCCGCACCCGGCCGCGCCCTGCGCCTGGCCCACCAGGAACTCCACGACGGCACCGCCGACTTCGCCCTCGTCGCCGGCTGCGACGAACCCGGCCCCGGCGCCATCACCGTCTACGCCGTCAAGCGCGCCGCCGAGGCCGTCGCCGACGACGACAACGTCATCGGCGTCCTCGACCTCGGCGGCACCACCGACCCCGACACCACCCCGTCCCTGCTGCCCCTCGCCCACGGCCGGCGCACCACCGCGCCCGCCCACCACCGGCTGCTCCTGTGGTCGGGCCGGGACGAGCGGGACGAGCAGCGGGTGCGCGGCGAACTCCTGCCCCTGCTCTCGGGACTGCACCACGACGGGTTCCCCGCCCTGCCGACCGTCCTGCCGTGCGGCAGCGCCCCCGGACCGGTGCGCGCCGCCGCCGTCACCGTCGCCCCGCTGGCCGCCGCCGCCGTGCACAAGGCCAAGCCGGTCGTCTCCCGCAAGCCGCGCCCCGTCGCCCTGCTCTTCCCCGGCCAGGGCTCGCAGCACCACGCCATGGCGGCCGGACTGTACGGGCGGGAGCCGGTGTTCACCGCCGCCGTCGACGCCGCCCTGTTCCACATGGGCGACGAGGGGCACCGGATCCGCGCGGACTGGCTCACCGACGGCCGCCCCGAGATCCCCATCGACGACGTACGCCGCGCGCAGCCGCTGCTGTTCGCCGTCGACCACGCACTCGGCCGCATGGTGATGAGCTGGGGCGTACGCCCCGCGGCGGTGCTCGGACACAGCGCGGGCGAACTCGTCGCCGCGACGATCGCCGGCGTCGTCTCGCTGTCCGACGCCGTGGCCATGGTCATGGAGCGGGTCAGGCAGGCCGTGAAGATCCCGCCCGGCGGCATGCTCGCCGTCGGCGCCGAGGAGCGGCGGCTGCGTCCCCTGCTGCGCGCCGACGTCGCGATCGCCGCGGTCAACGCCAACCAGCAGACCATGCTGGCCGGTTCCGTCGCACCGCTCGCCGAGATCGCCGAGGAACTGCGCGCCGCCGGCGTGGTCGCCGTGCCCGTGCCCGCCACCAGCCCCTTCCACTCCCCGGCGATGGCCCCCGCCTCGGACGCCGTCGAGACCGCCTACCACGCGATACCGCTGCGCGTACCGGCACTGCCCCTCTACTCCGGGTACACGGGGGAGCTGATGAGCCCCGACGACGCGGTCAGCCCGCGCTTCTGGGCCCGCCAGATCACCGACACCGTGTACTTCAACCAGGCCCTCGAAGCGCTGCTTCTCGCCGACGACATGCTGCTGATCGAGGCCGGACCCCGCCAGACGCTCACCGCCTTCGCCCGCCGGCACCGGGCGGTGCGGCTCGGGGCGAGCGCCGTGGTCCCCCTGCTGCCGGGCCGCCCCGGCACCGCCGAGGCCGACCGCCAGTCGGTCCTCACCGCCGCGGCCCGCCTGTGGACCGAGGGCCATGTGCCCGACCCGGTGGCGATGTCCCGGCTGTGGACCTGGTCCGCCGACCCGGCCGGGGAGCCGGCGCAGCCGCTCCTGAGCGGCGCGGGCAGATGAGGGGACCGCGCGTGCTGCGGGCCCTGTACCGCGGGCTCGTCGCCGCGGGCCGGATGTACGTGTGGCTGCCGGAGAGTCACGAGGGCCGGGAACTCACCGGCCCTCCGGCCGGCCCGCCGGCCTGGCACCCGGAGCGGCTGCGCCCGGACGTCCCGCTGACCCGGACGGAACGGGCCCTCGACCGTCAACTGACGGGACAGGACTGAACCTTCGGACTCGACCTCACAGAGGGACTCGGCCTCACAGAGGGCGAAGGGGGGAGGGGCTGGAAGCCGCATCGGCTTCCAGCCCCTCCCCCCTTCGCCCTTCCCGCGCCCTGCCTACCAGCCGGCCCTGATGGTCTTCACGACGTGGGCCCGGTCCTCGTCCGACACCCACCAGCCCACCGGGATCCCGATGTGGCGCTCCGCGACACTGTCGAGGCCGGGCAGGAGTGCCCGGAACTCCCGGGTGGCGCCGTAGACGTCGTTGCGCTCGTGGACCTCGCTCGTGGCGATCCCGGCCTCCTTCATGCGCCGCACGAAGGCGTCGCGGTCGTCCACCTTGACGGAGTAGTACCAGAACGACGGATCGCGGTCGGCGGCCCGCTCGGTCGTCTCGAGACCGTCCGCACCGGCCAGTTCGGCGTCGTAGAACGCCGCGTTCTCCCGGTGCCGGGCGACGAGGCCGTCGACGATCTCCAGGTTCGCGAGACCGATCGCCGCGTTGATGTCGTTCATGTTGAACTTGAAGCCGTACGCGGGGATGTCGTTCTTGAACCGGGACGCCCCGCCGTCACGGTCGATGCCGTACCAGCGCAGCAGCCGGGCACGGGCCAGCAGGTCGTCGTCGGGCAGCACGATCAGGCCGCCGTCCCCGGTCGTGAGGTGCTTGATCGCCTGAAAGCTGTAGACGCAGATGTTGCCGTGCCCGCCGAGCGGGACGCCCTTGTACGTGGCGCCCCACGCGTCCGCGCAGTCCTCGATGACCCGGGGCCGGACGCCGTGCACGCGTTCGGCCTCGTCGAGGACGCGCGCCAGGCGGTCCAGGTCGACCGGGTAGCCGGCCCAGTGCACGAGGACGATCGCCCGGGTCGCGGGCGTGATCTTCCGGGCCAGGTCGTCCAGGTCCAGGTTCAGCGTCGCCGGGTCGGTGTCCACCCAGCGGATCCGCATCCCGTTGGCGAGGATCGGCCAGTTCGTCGCGGTGCAGGTCAGCGCGGTCGCCAGGACCTCGCCGTCCCGCCCCGACTCCTCGGCGACCAGATGCAGGGCCAGATGCAGCCCGGACGTGGCGCTGTTGACCGTCAGCACCCGTTCCGTGTCCAGCCGTTCGGCCAGGGCGCTCTCGAACGCGTCGACCTTCGCGCCCTGACCGATGTAGCCGCTGTCCAGCACCTGGCCGACCAGCGCCGACGCCGTCTCGGACATCGCCACCTTGAAGAGGGGGATCATGTCTTTCCGGCCTCAGCAGCTGGCCGCGCCGGCGACGCGGTGCACGTCGACGTCGGCGACCTGGGAGAACTGGTAGTTGCCCGCAATGTCGTACACCTCCGAGGTGCCGCTGCTGGTGAACGTGCTGGTCACCGCCCCGCTGGTGGCCTGGTTGATGTAGATCCAGCCGGCCTGGGCGCCGGTCCCGTCGATCAGCGCCTCGGTGATCTTGTAGGTGTAGTTGCCGGTGGTGGCCGTGTACTTCCAGGTGCCCTCGCTGACCCCGGCGGACGTGAGGAGGCACGCCTTGCCGGCCGGCGTGAATATGAGGTCGATGTCCCCGGTGGTGCCCCCGTGGGTGACCGTGCCGGCCCACTTGCCGACGAGCCGGCTGGGGGAGGCCGGGCAGGTGTCCGCGTACGCGCCGCCCGCCGCCACGACGGCCAGGAGACCCGCCGACGCCACGGTGCCGATGATCTTTCGCATGAGTGTGACGACCTTCCGGTTCGCGCGGGCTTACTTGTAGGCGCCGTCGGTGGCGACGAAACGCTTCCGCACGAGCCAGGACCCGTCGGCGGAGCGGACGAGTTCGTCGTCGCAGAGGGTGTGGTGGCGGAAGTGCACGTCCCCGTCCAGGAGCGTGCGGTTGGGGATCACGTAGACCATGACGTAGCTCTGGGCGCGCACGGTGTCGTCGTCGAGCTGCTCGACGGTCAGCTGCCCGACCCAGTGCCGCAGGATGAGCCCCTCGTGCATGCCGGTCTGACGCTCGATCGCCTTGACGAGGATCTCGCGGCCCACCAGCGGCTCGGGCATGTCGGCGGCCTGGAACACCCCGTCCGGCGTGAAGGTGCGCGCCCACTCCTCGCCGTCACCGCGGTCGAGGATCTTCTGCTGCAGCGCGTAGAACTGCTGAAGCTCCAGGTACAGGTCGCCCGGGACGAGCTTGGTGCTCAGATCGTGCGAGTTGATGTCGTTCAGGTCCATCGCCTTCTCCTGTCGGTGTCTGTCGGCATCGGCCGGTGTCTGTCGGCGTCAGCCGGCATCCGTCGGCATCAGCCGGTGTCTGTGGGTACCGGCGCTCACTTCGGCACGGAGTCGATGTGGCCGAGGATCGTGTCGGCCGCGCGCGGGGCGCCGCCCGCCTTCTGCATGTACCTGCGCATGTCCCGCAGGTTGGCCTGTACGGTCTCGTCGTCGGCGACCTCCAGGACGGCCTTGCGGAGGGTCTCGGGGGTCACCTCCTCGGGGTCCAGGACGCGGCCGAGCCGCAGCTCGCCCGTGCGGGCGGCGATCATCTCCGAGTCACCGTTGTGCGGCACGGACACCAGCGGCACCCCCGCGTACAGGGCGTTCATGGTGTTGCCCGCGCCGCCGTGGCACACGAACGCGCCGGCGTGCTCCAGCACCGCCTGCAGCGTCAGCCACGAGTGGATCTCGGCGTTGGGCGGCAGCTCGCCCACCGCGTCCAGGTCGACGCCGGGGCCCGCCGCGATCACCACGTGCCAGGGCAGCCCCTCGAAGGCCTTGGCGCACATCGCGAAGAACTCGGGCTGGGTGTTGAAGGTCGTGCCCAGGGAGATCAGCACCACCGGCTTGTCGCTGGACGGCCGCCAGGTGCCCTGAAGGTCGCTCTCCCGCAGCGGGATCCCGACGAACGTGTACCGGTCCTCGGGGAAGGAGTCGGCGTCCGACTGGAACTCCCGCGGCATGAAGGAGATGTTGCAGGCCGCGTCCGCCATCAGCTCGTCCAGCGGGACGTCGCCGAGCCCGTGCTCGTCGGCGAACGCCCGCAGCTCGCGGGTCAGTTCACCGAACATGCCCTCCGCGGCGCTCTCCGCCTCGGAGAAGTACTGGTGGGAGGCGAGGACCGGGTAGAGCTGGATGCCCGGCACACCGAGCTTGCGCGCCATCACACGGCCGAGGAACTGCATCGAGATGTCGTAGACGAGGCAGTCCGGCAGATCGTCGCCGAAGTGGGCCTCAAGGCCCGGCGCCGTGGCCGCCGCCTCCCGGACCGCGCCGAGCAGCACGCGGGCCAGCCAGTCCTCCGCACCGGTCGGCGCGATCGTGCGCGGGTCGAGGGTCGTGGTGTACGGGATGATCTCGGCGCCGGTGGAGGCGATGCGCTCGGCGAAGCCGTCGGCGGCCAGATAGCTGACCTTGTGGCCGCGCCGGACCAGCTCCTCGACCACGGCCAGCGTCGGTGTGACATGGCCGGCCGCGGGGATGTTCAGGAAGGCGATGTGCCTCTTCATGAGTGCTCCTGTTCCTGCTGTCGTCGTCGTGCTCGCCGATGACCGTCCGGTCATGCGCGGGAGCTGACCGGAGTCCTTGCGCGGAGGTCCGCGTAGCGCGGCAGCACGCCGAGGGCCTCCGTCTGTGCCAGCGACGGCGCGTCCCGGTCCTTGTCGGACAGGACGACGTCGTCCATGGCGGGCCACGGCAGGGCGAGCCGCGGGTCCAGCGGGTTGATCGAGATCGCCTTCGCGGGGGTGTAGACGCTGTCGCACAGGTACGTGACCACCGCGGTGTCGCTGACCGCCGCGAAGCCGTGGCCGAGCCCGTCGGCGATGTACACGGCCTGGCGCCGCCGGTCGTCCAGCGGGATCGCGAGGGACGCGCCGTAGGTGGGGGAGCCGACGCGCACGTCGACGACGACGTCGACGATCGCGCCGCTCACGCACGTCACGTACTTCGCCTCACCGGGCGGGGACGCCGTGAGGTGGATGCCGCGGATCGTTCCGCGGCGCGAGACCGAGCAGTTGACCTGCGCCACGTCCATCGGCCGGCCGGTCGCCCCGGCCAGCCGGTCGCCGACGAACAGTTCCAGGAACGCGCCGCGCGGGTCGTCGAACACCCGCGGCGTGACGAGGTGGACGCCCTCGATGCCGAGTTCTTCGAAGTCCATCGGGTCTCCTTGTCGGCCGGTGACTTGTCGGCCGATGTCTGGCCAGTTGATGTCTGGTCGGCTGATGTCGTGTCAGCCGGTGTCTGGCCGGCCGGTGTCTGGTCAGCGGGTGGCGCCGGCGCCGACCGGGACCGGCCGCCGGATCTCTTCGGCGGCGGCGTCGAGCAGCCCCATCAGGTACGCGCCGTAGCCGCTGGACAGGAGCGGCACCGCCAGCTCGCGGAGCCGGTCGTTGCCGATGAGCCCGTTGCGCCAGGCCGCCTCCTCCACGCAGCCGATCTTCAGCCCCTGCCGCTCCTCGATCACCCGGACGAACTCCGACGCCTGCACCAGCGAGGCGAAGGTCCCGGTGTCGAGCCAGACGGTGCCGCGGTCGAGGACGGTGACCTTGAGCTCGTCGCGCCGCAGGTACACCTGGTTCACCTCGGTGATCTCCAGCTCGCCGCGCGCGCTGGGCCGCAGGGACCGGGCGATGTCGACCACACGGTTGTCGTAGAAGTAGAGGCCCGGCACCACGTACCGCGATTTGGGGTGGGCCGGTTTCTCCTCGATGGACAGGACGCGCCCTTCGCTGTCGAAGTCCAGGACGCCGAAGTCGCCCGGGTTCGCCACCGGGTAGGCGAAGATGTGACCGCCCTGAGGGGAGGCGTGCGCCTTGAGCTGGTCGCCCAGACCGACGCCGTGGAAGATGTTGTCGCCGAGGACGAGCGCGACCGGCTCGTCCCCGATGAAGTCCGCGCCTATCAGGAAGGCCTGCGCGATCCCTCCGGGCCTGGGCTGCGTCGCGTACTGGATCCGCAGGCCCAGTTGCGCGCCGTCGCCCAGCAGCCGTTCGAAGGAGTCCCGGTCGGACGGCGTCGTGATGACGAGGATGTCTCGCACGCCCGCCAGCACCAGGGTGCACAGGGGGTAATAGATCATCGGCTTGTCGAACACGGGCATGAGCTGTTTCGACATGGCCTGGGTGATCGGCCACAGTCGGGAGCCGGTTCCGCCGGCCAGGATGATGCCTCGCATGTCTTGAAAGCTAATGACGGTGCCTATAGGGCCGATCGAGGCCGGGTAGGCGCCATCCGGAACCGGCGACAAGGACGCCCGTCCGGAACCGGTGGCAAGGCGCCCCCCGGAGCCGATGACAGGGCGCCCTCCGGAGCCGGTGACAAGGCGCCACCGCCCGGAACCCGTGACAACGCGCCGTCCGCGGGCCGTGACACGGAAAAGCCCGCCCGGTGCGCTGTGCGCCGGGCGGGCTCTTCCGTGCGTGGTACGGCGTGGTTCGGCTTGGTCCCGCGTCGTACGGCGTCGTACGCCGCCGTACGACGCGGGACCTACCGGGTCTCGCGCGGCACCGCCGCCGCGGACACGAGGCTGAGGGCGAGCAGCACGCCGGTCGCGAGGAACGCGGCCGCGTAACCGGCCGCGAACGCATGCGCGTCCGGACCACTCTCACCCGCGACGTGCGCGGTACGGGCCTGGGCCACCGCGACCATGACCGCGAGGCCGGCCGCACCGCCCAGCGACTGCGAGGTGTTCAGCACGCCCGAGGCCAGACCCTGCTTGTCCTCCGGCACACCCGCCGTCGCCGCGCCCGCCACCGACGTCACCACGATGCCGAGCCCCAGGCCGAACAGCAGGCTCGGGCCCAGCAGATCGGCGACATAGGTGGCGTGCTCGTCCGCCGCCGACTGCCACACCAGGCCGGCGATCATCGGCACGAGCCCGGCCAGCATCATCGGCCGGGGACCGGTCCGCGGCGCGATCACCGAGGACGCGGCGGCACCGATGAACGCGCACACCGTCAGCGGCAGGAACACCAGCCCGGTACGGATGGCGCTGTAGTGGAGCACCGACTGGTACAGCAGCGTCAGGAAGTAGAACGTCGCGGGCAGCGCCGCCCCGAAGGCCAGCATCGTGACGTTGGCCGCCCACACCGAACGGTTGCGGAACAGGCGCAGGTCCATCAGCGGCTGCTCGGCCAGCTTGGCCTGGTCGAGCACGAACACCGCGAGCAGCACGACGCCGATCGCCAGTGCCGAGACGATGCGCGCCGAACCCCAGCCGTAACGCTGGCCCTCGGCGAGCCCGTAGACGAGCGCGGCGATGCCCAGCGTGACCGACACGGAGCCGAGCACGTCGAGCTTCGTCTGCTGCTTCGGCTTCGTCTCCTTCGCCTGCGCGCCCGAGCCGCCGCCGGGAGTCGTACCGACCGACGCGACCGCCAGGCCCGCGATCAGCAGGCCGAGCGGCACGTTGACGAGGAAGACCCAGCGCCACGACATCCATTCGACGATCGCCCCGCCGCTGAGGACGCCGATCGCCCCGCCGCTCCCGGACGCCGCGCCCCACAGCGCGAGCGCCTTCGCCCGCTCGGTCGGCTCGGTGAACGTGGAGGTCAGCACGGCCAGCGCGGAGGACGCGATGATCGCGCCGCCGAAGCCCTGCCCGGCCCGGCCGAGCACCAGCGTCGCCGCGTTCGTCGCGATGCCGCCGACGAGGCTGAACACCGTGAACACGCCGAGGCCGATGAGTAAGAGACGGCGGCCCCCGTAGAGGTCCACCATCCGCCCGGAGAAGAGCAGGAAGCCCGCGAACGGGATCAGGTATCCGTCGTAGACCCAGGTCAGGCTGCCGGGCGTGAAGTGCAGCGCGCTCTGGATGGACGGGATGGCGACGTTCACGATCGACGAGTCGAGGATCACCATCAGCTGCCCGAGGCAGCACACCGCGAGTACGAGTCCGGCCCGTCGCGCCCTGACGGGGGCGTCCAGTGCCATCTGATAGGTCATCGGAGGCAACTCCTGATTCGAAGATGCGAGTGGACTGCACCCGGTTCCCGGTGTGCAGTCCCGACCCGCCCGGTGTCAGCCTTCAGAGATCTTGACGAGCACGTTGCCCTTGTAGGCACCGCCGAGCAGCGCGACGAGAGCCTCGGGAGCGGCGCTCACGCCGCCCTCCACCACGGTGTACGGCAGGACGATCTTTCCTTCCTGCAGCCACTGCGCGAAGTGCTGCGTCCACGCCTGGATCTGCTCAGGCGTGTGGTACGTCGAGAACGGCTTGATGACGATCTGCCGGATGATGCCGGCCATGATGTCCAGCCGCGGGAAGGCACCCTCGGCGTTGCCCGTCTGCGCGGACACCGTCCCGCACAGCGCGAACCGCGCGCCCTGCGCCGCCGCCTGCACGGCGGCCTCGAACTGCTCCCCGCCGACCAGGTCGAAGAAGACGTCGATCCCGTCGGGGGCGAGTTCCCGGAGCCGGTCGAGCACGGGGCCGTCGTGGTAGTCGAACGCCGCGTCGTAGCCGAGTTCCTTGGTGAGGTACTCGACCTTCTCGGCGCTGCCGGCCGAGCCGATGACCCGCTTGGCGCCGCGGGCCTTGGCGATCTGGCCGGCGAGCGAGCCGACACCGCCGGCCGCGTTCGACACGAACACGACGTCGCCCTCGCCGACCTCGGCGACGTCGGCCATGCCGTGGTAGGCCGTGATGCCCTGGTTCAGGAAGTACTCGGGGCCGGGGAACCAGGAGGCCTCGACCTTGAAGTACTGGGAGGCGGGACCGGTGGAGTAGTCGGTCCAGCCGTCCATGTGCTGCACGGTGTCACCGACGGCCAGGTCGGGGCTCGCCGAGGCGACGACGACGCCGACGGCACCGCCCCACGGCCGCTCGCCGACCTTGTAGGGCGGCATCATCGGCAGCCCCGGCTCCTCCGTCATCAGGTCGCGCATGACGGCGGTCACCTGCAGGTACACGTTGTGCACCACGACGTTGCCGGACGCGGGCTCGGTGACCTCCACGTCGACGATCTCGAAGTCGTCCTTCGTCGGCTGGTTCTCGGCATAGCGCGCCAGCCGCACTTCCTTGCCGGTCACCGGGAATTTCTGGTCAGCCATATTGATTGTCCCCTTTTGTGCATCGTGATAAGACCGAAGGTCGATCTCTCACAGGATTACGGTGCGGCGCTTGACGATCGCTCGAATACCGCTCGCGTGCCGCTCGAACAGGGTCGGATTCCGGACGCGTACCGCCCAGCCGGATCCGATCCGCATGCCGGCGGACTTCTACCGGTTCCACCAGGACGTGTTCTCCCGGTACCACTCGACCGTGGCCTTGAGGCCCGTCTCGAACGACTGCCGTGGGGTGAAACCGAGTTCGTCTCGTATCTTGCTCATGTCCAGCGAGTACCGCTGGTCGTGGCCGAGCCGGTCGGCGACCCGCTCGACCATGTCCCATCCGGCTCCGCAGCTTTCCAGCAGGAGCGCGGTGAGTCCCTTGTTGGTCAGTTCCGTGCCGCCGCCCACGTTGTAGACGTGGCCGGATCTGCCGCCCCGCAGCACCAGTTGAATGGCCAGGCAGTGGTCCGCGACATGGAGCCATTCGCGGACGTTGTCGCCCTCGCCGTACAACGGGACCCGCCGCCCGCGCAGCAGGTTCGTCACGAACAGCGGGATGACCTTCTCCGGGTTCTGGTAGGGGCCGTAGTTGTTGGAGCACCGGGTGATCACGACGTCCAGCCCGTGCGTCCGGTGCGCGGACAGCACCAGCAGGTCGGAGCCCGCCTTGGACGCCGCGTACGGCGAGTTGGGGGCCAGCGGCTGCGCCTCGGTCCACGAACCGGCCGCTATGGAGCCGTAGACCTCGTCCGTGGAGACGTGCAGGAAACGCCCGATCCCGTGCCGCCGGGCGGCGTCCAGCAGCACCTGGGTGCCGAGGACGTTCGTCGTCACGAACGGACGGGCGTCGTCGATCGACCGGTCGACGTGCGACTCGGCCGCGAAATGGACGACGGCGTCGTGCCCGCGCACGATCTCGTCGACGAGTTCCGCGTCGCAGACGTCGCCGCGGACGAACCGGAAAGCCGGGTTCTCGGCGACCGGTTCGAGGTTGCGCATGTTGCTGCCGTGGCCGAGTTTGTCGAGGACGGTCACGCGGGCGCCGTCCGCCCCCGGAAGCTCGCCGGACAGCAGTGCCCTCACGTACTGGGACCCGATGAATCCCGCACCACCGGTTACGAAGATCCGCATGCAGTCAACCCTAGGACCGCCCACTCGACGCCGACTTGAGCCGTGTGACAGGTGGGTCGCCCGGTATGCGACAGCCTTCGGCCCATCTCCCTCAGGGCCAGCACCCCGAAAGGGTCGCGGGGAACCGCGCGCCCAGCCACACCCGACCGGTCACGCATGTGTCACGAGGACCGAACGCGCTCCAGATCACCCCCACCGATCCATCGCCCTCAGGGTCCGGCACCCCGAAAGGGTCGCGGGGAACCGCGCGCCCAGCCACACCCGACCGGTCACGCATGTGTCACGAGGACCGAACGCGATCCAGATCGCCCCCCACCGGTCCATCGCCCTCAGGGCCAGCACCCCGAAAGGGTCGCGGGGAACTGCGCGCCCAGCCACATCCGACCGGTCACGCACGTGTCACGAGGACCGAACGCGCTCCAGATCGCCCCCACCGGTCCATCGCCCTCAGGGTCCGGCACCCCGAAAGGGTCGCGGGGAACCGCGCGCCCAGCCACATCCGACCGGTCACGCACGTGTCACGAGGACCGAACGCGATCCAGATCGCCCCCACCGGTCCATCGCCCTCAGGGTCCGGCACCCCGAAAGGGTCGCGGGGAACTGCGCGCCCAGCCACACCCGACCCGCAGCTTTCGCACTCGACGCCCAGCCGCAGCCAGCCCGCAGCTCCGCAGCTTTCGCACCGGATCAACGCGCACACCCCCGACACGCTCGCCCCCCAGCGGAGCGCTTACTCGTCGAAGAGCGCCTCCTGCTCCCCCTCCGTCCGCTGCCGCACCCGCCGGTTGCGCGCCCCCACCACCAGCGCCGTCGCCGTTGCCGTCACCCCCAGCGCCACCGGAACCATCCAGCCCCGGTCGAAGACATGGCCGAAGGCGTGGTCGAGGGAGAGGCGGCCGGGGCCGGCGACGGCGAGTCCGGCGGCGGTGAGACCGAGGCCGGCCGCGTACTCGTAGCCACCCGACTGGGCGAAGAAGCCGTTGGGCACGTGGACCGCCGCCGCGCCGGCCATCGCGCCGGCCGCTGCCGCGCCCGCCGCCGGGGTCGCGAGGCCCAGCGCGAGCAGCGCGCCGCCGCCCGCCTCCGCGAGGCCCGCCGCCATCGCGCTCTGCCTGCCGGGCGCGTAGCCGACGGACTCCATGAACTGACCGGTGCCCTCGATGCCGTGCCCGCCGAACCAGCCGAACAGCTTCTGCGTGCCGTGCGCGGCCAGCACCCCGCCCGTCCCCAGCCGGAGCAGCAGCAGGCCCAGATCTCGTCGGTCGTAACAGGTCACGGTGACTCCCCGGCAGCGGATGGACATGGGCAGGTGAGAGGGGGTGCGCGGCGGGCGCGCGGTGCTCCGCCGCGTGTCCACCGTCGCACCCCGGGTCCGGCCGGGCCCGTCCTGGACGGCGTTCGGGTGGCGGGTGCGGGGGAGCGGTGTGAGCCTGGCGCCATGCCCATTCAGCCAGCCAAGCTCAGTGACCCGGCCGTCCGCGCCTTCGTGACCGCCGTCAACTCCCACGACCGCGAGCGCTTCCTGTCTCTCCTCGCGCCCGACGCGACCATGGCCGACGACGGCTCCGACCGCGACCTCGCGGACTGGATCGACGAGGAGATCTTCTCCTCGCACGGCCACATGGAGGTCGACAAGGAGTCCCACGGCGGCCGTTCCCTGGTCGCCCGCTACAGCAACGACACCTGGGGCGAGATGCGCACCAAGTGGGACTTCACGGTCGCGGACGACGGACGGATCTCCCGGTTCGAGACCGGTGAGGCGTGAAGTCCGAGGCGTGAAGCCGGAGGCGTGAACTCGGGGTCGTGAAGCCGGAGGCGTGGAGTCGGGGTCGTGGAAATCGCCGGCGCGTGAGCCTTGTCCTGGTGTGCACTTCAACTCCTGGTGTCCTTCGGTATGGAGACCACCAGGACCGTCACCAGGACACTGGGGCGCGGCGGGATCGACGTGAGTGCCCTCGGATTCGGCTGCTGGGCCATCGGCGGAGAGGTCCAGGGCCCCGACGGACAGCCGCGCGGATGGGGGAAGGTCGACGACGAGGAGTCCGTACGGGCGATCCGGCGGGCGCTCGAACTGGGCGTGACCTTCTTCGACACCGCCGATGCCGGGGGTCCCCCCGCTCGAGCGAAGCCGAGAGTGGGGGAGGTACGGGCCACAGCGAGGAGATCCTGGGCCGCGCGCTGCACGGCCACCGGGACCAGGTCGTCATCGCCACCAAGTGGGGCAACGTCTTCGACGCCGGCACCCGCACCCTCATGGGCACCGACGACACCCCGGAGTACGCCCGCCGCGCTCTCACCGCCTCCCTGCGCCGCCTCGGCACCGACCACGTCGACCTGTACCAGCTCCACATCTCCGACGCCGATCCGGAGCGCGCCGTCGAACTCCGCGACCTGTGCGAGGAGTTCGTCGGCGAGGGGCTCATCCGGGCCTACGCCTGGAGCACCGACGACCCGGCCCGCGCCGCCGTCTTCGCCGAGGGCCCCACTGCACGGCCGTACAGCACGCGCTCAACGTGCTCCAGGACGCGCCCCGCCTCGTCGAGCTGTGCGAGCGGCTGGAGTTGGCGAGCGTCGTCCGCAGCCCCCTCGCCATGGGGGTGCTCGCCGGGAAGCGGCCGGGCCCGCTGGAGGCGGGGGACATCCGCAGCCGTCCGCCGGGCTGGCTCCAGGGCTTCGCCGACGACGGCTCCGGCGTCGACCCGCGGTGGCTGGAGCGGGTCGAGGCGCTGCGCGAGATCCTCACCGGCGACGGACGCACCCTCGCTCAGGGCGCCCTCGCCTGGCTGTGGGCCCGCAGCCCGCGCACCCGTGAAGTGAGCCGGTGACGTGAGTTGGTGATGTAAGCCGGTGATGTGGGCCGGTGAAGTGAGTAGGTGATGTGAGCCAGACCTCACACGGCCTGCCGCGGATGAACCTTCCAGGTCCTGCGGGTAAAGGATGTCCCAGGGCTGTGAAAGGGGAGTTCTCGGTCACATTTTCGTCACGGCGGTCGGTGTACGGTCCCCTGGTGCGCGAATGTTCCCAGCTCAGCCGACGTGCCGTCCTCGGGTTGACGGCCGCCGCCCTCCCCCTGTCCGCGTCCGGCACCGCCGCCGCCTCCGAGACCTCCGCGAACTCCCGGACCTCGGTGACCACCGCGACCTCCGTGACCTCCGCGATCGGTGGCGGGCGGCTGGCCCGGGGCGGGATCCAGGTGCGGGGTGCCGGCGGAGTGCCCGGGAAGCTCACCGCCCAGGCGTGGGTCCTCGCCGACGCCGGGAGCGGGGAGGTGCTCGCCTCGTTCAACGCGCACCGGCGGCTCCCGCCCGCGTCCACGCTGAAGATGCTGTTCGCGGACACCGTGCTGGCGAAGTTCGACCGGCACCAGCGGTACAAGGTCACCGAGGCGGACCTGGCGGACATCCCGTTCGGCTCCAGCCTCGTCGGTATCAGGGCGGGCACCACGTACACCGTCGAGCAGTTGTGGCAGGGCGTGTTCCTGCGCTCCGGGAACGACGCGGTCCATGTGCTCGCCCACATGAACGGCGGCGTAGCGAAGACGGTCGCCGAGATGCAGGCAAGGGCCGAGGACCTGCAGGCCCTCGACACCCATGTGGTCAGCCCCGACGGCTTCGACCACCCCGGCCAGCTCTCCTCGGCGTACGACCTCACCCTGTTCGCCCGGCACGGCCTCAAGAGCCCCGACTTCCGCGGCTACTGCGGCACACGGACCGCCGACTTCCCGGCGGGGGGCAGGAAGACCTTCCAGATCCAGAACACCGACCGCCTGCTCACGGGAGCGTGGGGGCTCGGCACGTACTCCGGTCTCATCGGGGTGAAGAACGGCTACACCAGCCACGCGGGCAACACGTTCACCGGAGCCGCCACCCGGGGCGGCCGCACCCTGCTGGTCACCGTGATGCACCCCAGCACGGGCAACAACGCGGTGTACGAGCAGAGCGCCGCGCTGCTCGACTGGGGCTTCGGGCAAGGGCGTTCGGCCCAGCCGGTCGGCACGCTCGCCGAGCCGCTCAGCGAGGGCGGGGCACGCTCGGGCGCGGACCCGGCAACGGTGAGCAAGGCCGCTCGCGCCGCGACCGGAGCGCCGGGCGCGAGGAACGGCGGACCCTCGCCGTTGCGGCTGGCGGAGGGCGCCGCGGGGACGGCGGCACTGCTCGGCGCGGGCACGTGGGCGCTGCTGCGGCGGCGCCGGGCGCGGGCCGCGACGGCGGTGGAGACGCGGCGGGAGGCGCCGGAGAAGAAGACGGTCGCCCAGTCCGGCGGCAGGCACCGGCGCTGAGGGAGCCGTCGCAGGGCGGCGTCGTCTGTACCGGCGCCGGCTATGTCGCTGCCGCCTGTGCCGGCGCCCTATATATCCGTGCCGTACATATCCGTGCCGTACATGTCCGTGCCGTTTGTGCGGCGGCCGTTCCACCCACCGGTGCGCACCCCGCGTCCCGCGCGGGGTCCACCCCCATTCCGGCTCGGTGGAACGACCGCCGCCCTCCCCCCTCGGTGTGGCCGCGGAACCCCATCTCCACATGTGAAGCTCTTGTGGAGGCGAGTTGAGCATATGCGCCCGAACGGCCGCATTACTGCGGATGCTCAAACTCCACTTGTGAAGATTGGCGTGTCGGGTTCCGCCCCGCCCGAGTCCCGCCTCAGCCCCGCCCGATGTACGGCATCGCCGTCGCCAGCACCGTCGTGAACTGCACGTTCGCCGCCAGCGGCAGTTCGGCCATGTGCCGCACCGTGCGCGCCACGTCGGCCACGTCCATCACCGGTTCCGGGACGGTCTCCCCGTTGGCCTGGAGCGCCCCGGTCCGCATCCGGGCCGTCATGTCGGTGGCCGCGTTGCCGATGTCGATCTGGCCGACCGCGATGCCGTACGGCCGCCCGTCCAGGGACAGCGACTTGGTCAGGCCGGTCAGCGCGTGCTTGGTCGCCGTGTAGGCGACCGAGTGCGGACGGGGTGTGTGCGCGGAGATCGAACCGTTGTTGATGATCCGGCCGCCCTGCGGGTCCTGCTCCTTCATGCGCCGGTACGCCGCCTGCGCGCACAGGAACGCTCCGTTGAGGTTGGTGTCCACCACGTGCCGCCAGGCGTCGTACGACAGGTCCTCCACGGGGACCCCGCCGGGCCCGAACGTCCCCGCGTTGTTGAACAGCAGGTCGATCCGCCCGAACCGCTCGACCGCCGCCGTGAACAGCGCCTCCACGTCCTCGGGCCGCGACACGTCCGTCCGCACGGCCAGCGCGCAGGCCCCCGGCACCAGCGCCGCCGTCTCCTCCAGCGTCTCGGCCCTTCGGCCCCCCAGGACCACCGACCACCCGCCCCGCATCAACTCCCCGGCAACGGCCCGCCCGATCCCGGACCCGCCCCCTGTCACCACCGCGACCTTCGACTGCCTCTCGTTCATGCCTCCGCAGCGTAGGCGCCAAGTCCGCCATCCGGAACAATCTGTCCGCCATACGGGCCCTCTGTCCCTGCCCTCGCACCCCTACGGCAAACCCCTTGCGCGGGCTGAGAGCATGGACCGGGTCGTTCTACACAGGGAGGGGCGGACGCATGTCCGAGCGCGCGGCGGCACCGATACCGGAATCGGGGCACACGTCCCCCACGCCCCCCACCTCCACCACGCCCCCGACCTCCCCCACGCCCCCCACCTCCACCCTTCGCCGCACCAGCCTCCTCGTCACCCTCGTCCTCGGCGGCCTCACCGCCACACCCCCGCTGGCGATGGACATGTACCTCCCGTCCCTGCCGGAGGTCACCCGCTCACTGCACGCCCCCGCCGCCACCGTCCAGCTCACCCTCACCGCGTGCCTGGCCGGCATGGCGCTCGGGCAGCTGGTCGTCGGCCCGATGAGCGACCGCTGGGGCCGTCGCCGCCCGCTGCTGGCCGGCCTCGTCCTGTACATCGCCGCCACCGCCCTGTGCGCGCTCGCGCCGAACGTCGAGACCCTCGTCGCCTTCCGGCTGGCACAGGGCCTCGCGGGCTCGGCCGGGATCGTCATCGCGCGTGCCGTCGTACGCGATCTGTACGACGGCGTCGCCATGGCCCGCTTCTTCTCCACCCTGATGCTGATCTCCGGGATCGCCCCGATCCTGGCCCCGCTGATCGGCGGGCAGATCCTCAGGGTGACCGACTGGCGGGGCGTGTTCGTCGTCCTCACCGTGGTCGGGGCCGCGCTCACCGCGGTGGTGTGGCTGCGGCTGCCCGAGACCCTGGCGCCCGCCGACCGGCATCGCGGCGGAGTGGGGCAGGCCCTGCGCACCATGCGCGGGCTGCTCGCCGACCTGCCCTTCACCGGCTACATGCTCGTCGGCGGCTTCACCTTCGCCGCGCTGTTCGCCTACATATCCGCCTCCCCGTTCGTCGTCCAGGAGATCTACGGCGCCTCCCCGCAGACCTTCAGCCTGCTGTTCGGGCTCAACTCGGTCGGGCTGCTGATCGCCGGGCAGATCAACGGCAAGGTGCTGGTGGGCCGGGTCAGCCTGGACAAGGTGCTCGCCACCGGCCTCGCCCTGATCGTGCTCGCCGCCACCGCCCTGCTGCTGATGACCACAGGAGTCTTCGGCGAGACCGGTCTCGTCCCGGTCGCCGCCGCGCTGTTCGTGCTGATGTCCGCGATGGGTCTCACCCTGCCCAACGCCCAGTCCCTCGCCCTGCTGCGCACCCGGCACGCCGCCGGCTCCGCCTCCGCACTGCTCGGCACCTCCTCCTTCCTCGTCGGCGCGGTCGCCTCCCCGCTCGTCGGCGTCGCCGGGGAGCACACCGCCGTGCCCATGGCCGTGGTCCAACTGGTGGGCGCACTGGTGGCGGCGGCCTGCTTCGTGGGAATGTGCCGTCCCTGGAAAGCGAACGCGGGGTCGGAGGGAGACGGGAACTGAGCGCACCGAGACTGCGCGTCGACACCCCGGAACGGGCCGGGCTCGACCCCACGGAACTCGTGCGCCTCGTCGACGAGGCGCACACCCTCACCGCCGGACCACACCCCTGGGCCGCCGGTGCCGTCGTCATGGCCGGACGCGGACCCGTGATCGCCGTCGCCGAGGCCTCGGGCTTCGCCGTGCGGTACGCCTCCTACGACCCCGCGACCGACACCGGCGTCGAACTGCCGCACGCCGCCCGGGTCCCGGCCGCCGTCGACACCTGCTTCGACCTGGCCTCGCTCACCAAACTCTTCACGTCCGTCGCCGCGGTGCAGCAGATCGAGCGCGGCACCCTCGGCATCGACGCCCGGGTCGGCGCCTACCTGCCCGAGTTCACCGGCGTCGCCGACCACGGCGTCACCGTACGGCAGTTGCTCACCCACACCTCCGGGCTGCGCCCCGAACTCCCGCTGTACGACTGCCCCGACGACAGCGCCCGCCTCGCACTGCTGCGCGCGGAGCCGCCCACGGCGGAACCCGGCGTCCACCTCTACTCCGACCTCAACATGATCCTGCTCCAACTGGTGCTGGAGCGGATCAGCGGCCGCACCCTCGACGTCCTCGTCGAGGACGGCATCACCCGCCCCCTCGGCATGACCGCCACCGGCTTCGGACCCAGCCCCGGCGCGGCCGCCACCGAGGACCAGCGGCGGCCGTGGGCCAAGGCGGACCGGGGGATGCTGCGGGGAGTGGTCCACGACGAGAACGCCTTCGCGCTCGGCGGCGTCTGCGGCCACGCGGGCCTCTTCTCCAACGCCCGCGACCTCGCCGTCTTCTGCCGCACCCTGCTCGCGGGCGGCTCCTACGGCCCCGCGCGCATACTCGGCCCCGACTTCGTCGAACTCATGCTGACCCCGCCCGCGCTGGGCTTCGCCCTGGACCAGCACGGGTTCATGGGCGAACTGGCGGGCAGGGGAGCGGCGGGCCACACCGGCTTCACCGGCACCTCCCTGGTCCTGGACCCCGCGACGGACACCTTCCTCATCCTCCTGGCCAACACGGTCCACCCCCGCCGCCGCCCCCCGAACAACACCCCCCGAGCCACCCTGGCAACCCACCTGTCACGAGCGGTCCGCGACGCGTGAGCGGGCGTCTCCGCCGTAACTCGGGGACTTGAGGCGGGGCTGCGCCCCGGGGGGCTTGGGGCGACGCCGTGACTCGGTGGCCGGCGGCGGGTCCGCGACTCGGGGGCCTGCGGGCCGCGGCCCCACCCGGCGCGCGCCCGGTCCGGGGTGGCGACGCCTGCCAGGCGTCGGGCCTTGGCAGGTGCTGTGGCGCTTGCCGGGCGTCCGGACCCGGGGTCGCTGCGGCTCCCCACCGGGGGCGCAGGGCTTTCCCGGGGGTGCGCAGCCCGCATGCGCTCTGCCCGCTGTTCGTCGCCCGCTCTGCCCGGTTGCCGCCACTACCTCCGGCACCCGCTCCGCCAGCTGACCGCCCGCCTCCCCGGCACCCGCTCCACCAACTGGCCGCCCCCCTTCCCCTGCGAGCACCCGCAAGCACCCGTGCGCACCTGAGAGAATCGCCCCGTGAACGTCCCCTTCTCCCCAGCCGAGATTCTGCGGGCCACCCTGGCCGGAGTGCTTGACGGTCTGCCGCCCCGGCATGCGGCCGGAGCTGTCGAGCGGCTGATCGCGAACTACCGGGGCGAGACCCCCACCCACGCGCCGATCCTGCGTGACCGCGCCGATGTCGCCGCCTACGCCGCGTATCGGATGCCGGCCACCTTCGAGGCGGTCCGCGCCGCGCTGGAGGCGTTCGCGGCGGCCGTGCCCGACTGGGCGCCGGGCAGCCACACCGACGTCGGCGGCGGCACCGGCGCCGCCACCTGGGCCGTCACCGCCGCCTGGCCGGGCGGGCGCCCCGTCACCGTGCTGGACTGGGCGGAGCCCGCGCTCGCCCTCGGCCGGCAGATCGCCGCCGCCAACCCGGCCCTCACCGGCGCCCGCTGGCAGCGCGCCCGGATCGGTGGCGCCCTCACGCTGGAGGACACCGACCTCGTCACGGTGTCGTACGTCCTCAACGAACTCGCCGAGCCCGACCGCGCCGCCCTCGTCGACGCCGCCGCGGCAGCCGCGCGGTGCGTCGTGATCGTGGAGGCCGGCACCCCGGCGGGCTACGAGCGGATCATCGAGGCCCGCGACCGGCTGATCCGCGCCGGGTTCCGTATCGCCGCGCCCTGCCCGCACAGCGCCGCCTGCCCGATCGTGCCCGGCACCGACTGGTGCCACTTCTCCGCCCGGGTCAGCCGCTCCTCCCTGCACCGGCAGGTCAAGGGCGGCTCCCTCGCGTACGAGGACGAGAAGTTCAGCTACGTCGCCGCCACCCGGCTGCCCGCCGTACCGGCCCCCGCCCGGGTGGTCCGGCGCCCGCAGATCCGCAAGGGCCAGGTGCTCCTCGACCTGTGCGAGGCGGACGAACAGCTGCGCCGTACGACGGTCACCAAGCGCCACGGCGACCTGTACAAGGCGGCCCGGGACGCCGACTGGGGCGACCCCTGGCCGCCGTGGGACGCGACGGAGTAGCCGGCGCGGCTTGTTAGCGTCACCCCATGGTGAAGAAGCCCGCCCCCGACGCCACCCGCCGCAGCGACAAGTCCCGCCGGGCGATCTACGCCGCCGCCCTCGACCTGGTCGGCGAGGTCGGGTACCCGAGGACGACGGTCGAGGGGATCGCGGCCCGCGCCGGGGTCGGCAAGCAGACGATCTACCGCTGGTGGCCCTCCAAGGCGGCCGTCCTGCTGGAGGCGTTCCTCGACCTGTCCGTGCAGGCGGCGCGGGAGGCGGGACAGGAGCCGTACGTCGTCCCCGACACCGGCGACCTGGCCGCCGACCTCAAGGCCGTGCTGCGGATCACGGTGGACCAGCTCGTCGACCCGCGCTTCGAGGTGCCCTCCCGGGCGCTGGCCGCCGAGGGAGTGGTCAACGAGCCCCTCGGCCGCGAGTTCGTGGGCAAGCTCCTCGAACCCCAGCTCCAGCTGTACGTCGACCGGCTGCGCTCCGCCCAGGACACCGGGGAGGTCCGGGCCGGCGTCGACCCCCGGATCGCCCTGGAACTGTTCGTCTCGCCGCTCGCACAGCGCTGGCTGCAACGGACCGGACCGATCACCTACGACTACACGGACACCCTGGTCGACTACGCGCTGCACGGAATCGGACCCCGGACACCCCCAAGCGCGTGAAGATGGGACGATAAGGCATGCTGTCCGCACACCAGCGGCGACCAGCGAGGCGAGGCGATACATGAGCGGGACGTTCGGCGGCCGGTCCGGCCGGCAGGGCAGACTCTCCCAGTGGCTGCGCGGACGCCGGCCGAAGGAGACGGACGCCGCCGACGGCGGCGGCCGTGAGGCCCTGCTGCTCGCCGCCGCCGCGGCGGGACTGCCGCTCGCGCCCGCCGCGCACCCCGCCGACGGCTACCGGTGCTCCTGTGTCCGCGTCGGCTGTCCCACCCCGGGCCGGCATCCGCTGTCGTTCGCGTGGCAGACCCAGTCCACCACCGACCGCGCCCAGATCGAGCGCTGGGCCCGGCACCAGCCGCAGGCCAACTTCATCACCGCCACCGGCATGACCCACGACGTCCTGGACGTGCCCCTGGAGGCGGGCCGGGAGGCGCTGGAGCGGCTGCTCGGCTCGGGCGTCGAGGTCGGCCCGGTCGCGGAGGGCGACGACGGCCGCATGCTGTTCTTCACCCTCACCCGGGGCACCCCCGAGGACGAGGACGAGTGGTGGCCGTGCCAGCTGGACTGCCACCCCGAGACCATGGACGAGCACCCCGGTATGCGCTGGCACTGCCGGGGCTCCTACGTCCTCGTACCCCCCGCCCGGCTGCCCGGCGACGACGAGCAGCAGGTGCGCTGGGTGCGCGGCCCCGAGCATCCGCTGCCCGACCCGCTGACCCTGCTGGAGGCCCTCACGGACGCGTGCGCGCGCCACGCGGGAACCGATCATCAGGGTGCCGCCTGGCCACTGCGCCGCTAGCGGCACCAGCAGCACGAGCGGCACCGGGGCCACCAAAGGCACCAGGGACACCAGCGGCGGCGCCGGGCGCCTTACTCGCCCTGTGCCGCCGTCAGGCCCACCACCCGCCCGATGACCGACACCGGGCCGCTGCCGGCCGGGTCGAGGGCGACCTGGTTGGAGATGAACTCCAGCGTCAGCGACTGCTTCACCTCGCCCTTGGTCAGGGCCTGCACGTCCTTGTTCGGGACCTGCACGGAGGTGCCCGGGGCGGCGGTCCGCTTCTCGAAGTGGTGCGCGGTGAAGAACACCAGCGCCCCTCCGTCCGCCGTGCGCAGCGCGAGCGGCGCGTAGTCGTCGCGGGTCAGCGGCTGGTCGATGTACTGCCGGACCAGGCCCGGCTTCTTGGCCTGCTTCGCGCGGTCACTGCGCCAGACACTGGTGTAGCTGCCGTCCGCGAACGTCTTCCCGCCGCTCTTCAGGTACGTCGTGTAGGTCCTGCTCAGCTCGCTGGGCGGCACCGCCTGCCCCGTGGTGTCGGCGGGCACCGTCTCGGCCCAGCCGTCCTTGTCCGTCTTGAACTTCGGTACGGAACCGGGCGCGACGAGCGTCAGATACGCCACCTGCCACGGCCTGCCGAGGTCGCTGCGCGTGAAGACCAGCAGCCAGCGGGCCGCGCCGCCCTTGTTGGCCTTGGTGTCCGCGACGAACCAGCGGGGCCAGCCGGCCTTCTTCGGGATGGTGAACGTCGCGTCCGTCAGCTCCAGCGGCGTGTGATCCGCGTTGCCCGCCGGGCTGTTGACGTGCCCCGCCCTCAGCCGGGCGGAGTCGATGTCGGACAGCGCCCCGGTGACGTAGTCCGCGTCCAGGGAGCTGTCGTAGGCCTTGTCGGCCTTGTTGTAGGCGTCCGTGAACTGCCGGAGCGCCTTGGCGGCCTCGGCGCGGGTGGTGGCGGGGAGGATCTCGCGCTCCCCGTGCACCACCACGCAGCCGCTCGCCGTCAGTGAGAGAGCGGCCAGTGAAGCCGCTATGAGTGCGTTCCGGTGCCGCCTACGAAGCCTTTGAGGGCTGCGTTCCCTGGTCATGAGGTGCCTTCACCTTCCCCTTCCCGGAGGCGAACCCTACCGGGGCGAAGAAGATCGCGAGAGTCGGGACCAGGTACAGCAGCCACACCGTGACCTGGATGACGGTCGGGTCCGGCTGGAAGTTGAGGACACCCTTGAGGAGCGTGCCGTACCAGCTGTCCGGCGGGATCGTGCCGCTGATGTCGAAGGCCAGGTCGGAGATGCCCGGGATCCAGTTGGCCTCCTGCAGGTCGTGGAAGCCGTACGCCAGCACGCCCGCCGCGACCACGACCAGCATGGCGCCGGTCCAGGTGAAGAACTTGGCCAGGTTGATCTTCAGGGCGCCCCGGTAGAACAGCCAGCCCAGCAGGACCGCGGTGGCGAGACCGAGGGCCACGCCGATCAGCGGGCGCGGGGTGCCGTCACTGGCCGCGTGCACCGAGGCCCACACGAACAGCGCGGTCTCCAGGCCCTCCCGGCCCACGGCCAGGAACGCGGTGGCGACCAGCGCGCCCGTGCCCATGGCGAGCGCGGCGTCCAGCTTGCCGTGCAGCTCCGACTTCAGGTGCCGGGCGGTGCGCCGCATCCAGAACACCATCCAGGTCACCAGGCCGACCGCGAGGACCGACAGCGAGCCGCCGAGCGCCTCCTGCGCCTCGAACGTCAGCTCCTGCGAGCCGAATTCCAGCGCGCAGCCGAAGCCCATGGCGATGGCGACGGCGATGCCGATACCGATCCAGATCGGCCTCAGGGCGTCCTTGCGGCCGGTCTTGACCAGGTAGGCGATCAGGATGCAGACGACGAGCGACGCCTCCAGACCCTCGCGCAGGCCGATCAGGTAGTTGGAGAACACGGCTCACGCCTCCTTGGAGAACAGCGTGCGGCCCCACCAGTCGTCCTTGTCGCGGACGCCGGGCGGAACGGCGAACACGGCCGAACCCACATGCTGGATGTACTCGTTGAGCGCGTCGTGCCCGGACAGCCTGCGCTGCAGCGGGATGAACCCCTCGCGGACGTCGCGCTGGTAGGCCAGGAAGAACAGGCCCGCGTCCAGGCGGCCGAGGCCGTCCGAGCCGTCCGTGAAGGAGTAGCCGCGGCGCAGGATGGTGATCCCGCCGTTGGAGTCGGGGTGCGCGAGGCGCACGTGCGCGTCCGGCTTCATCGCCTTCAGGAACGGCTCGTCGTGCTCCTTGGCCCTGCCGACCGGCGCGCCCTCGCCCTTGTCCCGGCCGAAGACGTCCTCCTGCTCCTGCAGCGAGGTCCGGTCCCAGGTCTCGATGTTCATCCGGATACGACGGGCGACGAGGTACGACCCACCGGTCATCCACGCCTCGTCCTTGCCGCCGTCGCCCTCGCCGACCCACACGAACTTCTTCAGGCGGTCGCTCTCCGATCCCGCGATGTTGCGGGTTCCGTCCTTGAAGCCCATCAGGTTGCGGGGCGTCTGGGCGTCCGGGGTGGTGGACGAGGTCTTGCCGAAGCCGAGCTGCGACCAGCGGATGGCGACCTTGCCGAAGCCGATGCGGGCCAGGTTGCGGATGGCGTGCACGGCGACCTGCGGGTCGTCCGCGCAGGCCTGGATGCACAGGTCGCCGCCGGTGCGCGTCCGGTCGAGGTTGTCGCCGGGGAACTTGGGCAGGTCGACGAGGGCCTCGGGCCGCTTGCCGGACAGGGAGAACCGGTCGAAGAGCGAGGGCCCGAAACCGATCGTCAGCGTCAGCCGGGAGGGCTTCAGACCCAGCGCCTCGCCGGTGTCGTCCGGCGGGGCCTCGGCGAGCCCGCCGTAGGCGCCGTCACCGACCGCCTTGCCGGCGGTCATCCGCCGGGCGGCGTCCGTCCAGTCCTTCAGCATCCGCACGAACTCGTCGCGGTCGTCGGTCTTCACGTCGAACGCGGCGAAGTGCAGCCGGTCCTGGACCGGGGTCGCGATACCCGCCTGGTGGGCGCCGTGGAACTCCACCGCGTTGCCGGTCTCCGCGGCCACCGGGGCGGCGTCGTCGCCGGTCCTCGCCACCGCGACGGCTCCGCCGGCCGCCGCGGCACCGAGCGCGAGCCCGGCGCCTCCCCAGCCGATCAGCGCCCGGCGCGACGGGCTGGCGCCCCGGCTCTCCTGGGTGTCGGTCATCGTCCTGCTCCCTGTCCTGCTTCGTCCTGCTCCGCGGTCCTACTGCGCGGCCGTACTTCGCGGTCCTACTTCGCGACCGCGGCGGCCAGCTTGGACAGCGGCTCGGCGAGCGCGTTCACCGCGTCCGACAGTTCCTTGCGCTGGTCCTTGGTGACCTTGTCGTAGGAGACGAACTCGTAGGAGTTCTTGTCCGCGCGGTACTTGTCGAGCAGCGTGTTCAGCGAGGCGAACTGCTTGTCCAGCTCGGTGGTCAGCGCCTTGTCGTTCTTCTGGGCGACCGGCTTCAGCAGCTCGTACGCCTTCTGGGCGCCCTCGACGTTGCCCTTGAAGTCGACCAGGTCGGTGTGCGCGTAGCGGTCCTCCTCACCGGTGACCTTGCCGGTGGCGACCTCGTCCAGCAGCTCCTTGGCGCCGTTGGCCATGGAGGTCGGGGTGATCTCGGCCTTGCCGACCCGCTTCTGCCAGTCCTTCAGGTCCGTCACCAGCTGGTCGGCGAGGGCCTTCTCCGTGGCGCCGGTCTTCTTGTCGTGCCACAGCGACTTCTCCAGGCGGTGCCAGCCGGTCCACTTCTGGCCGTCCTCCAGGCCGTCCTCGCGGACATCGACCTTCGGGTCGATGTCACCGAAGGACTCGGCGACCGGCTCGGTGCGCTCCCAGCCGAGGCGGGAGGGCGCGTACGCCTTCTTCGCGGCCTCCAGGTCGCCGTCCTTGACCGCCTTCGCGAACGTCTCGACGAGCGGCAGCGTGGCGTCGGCCTGCTGCTGCGCGTAGGCGCGGTAGTCGGCGACCGCCTTGTCGAGCTTCGGGTCCCGCTTCGCGGTCGTGCCGGAGCCGGTGACGGTGAGCTTCTGGCGGATGCCGTGGCCCTTCATGCCGGGGCGGCAGGCGATCTCGTACGAGCCGGCCTTCACCTCGGCGGTGAGCGTGTACTTCGTGCCCGGCCCGATGTTCTCCTTCTCGGAGACGATCCGGTCGTCCGGGAACACGATCTCGACCTCGGTGGCCTTCGAGCCCTTGTTCTCGATCTTCAGGGTCACATGACCCGCCGGGACCGACGTGGCGGAGGTCTCGCACTTGGTGTCGGCGGCGGTGACCTGGATGGCGTCGCCGTCCTTGGCATCGCTCTTCGCGGTGCAGGCCGAGAGGGCGGTCAGAGTCGCCACGGTGGCGGCGGCGGTGACGGTCAGTCGGACGGCTCGCATGCAGGCTCCAGCGGATCTGGTGTGGTGAGGCTGCCCTAACTTACCTGAGGCTTGCCTTAGCTGTACCCGCTGGGTCCCGATTCGCACCTCCCGGAAAGATCACAGGCACGGCTTGATCTCGACGACTTAAAAGAGCGGCCAATGAATGGTAAAGGGGGAATCAAGGGGTGGGAGGGTGGCACCCGCTCCTGGCCCTTGCCCGGCGGCGCTCCCGCCTGGGACGCTCTCGCCGGGGCCGCGATGTTTCAATTCCCCGGTGACTGACTACGACGTACTCCGCGTCTTCTGCGCACCGAACGGCGGCTACGGCAACGAACTCGGTGTCGTGCGCGACGGCTCCGTACTCCCCGGGCGCGGCGAGCGGCAGGAACTGGCCGCGAAACTCGGCTTCGGCGAGACCGTGTTCGTGGACGACCCCGAGCGCGGAGTGATCGACATCTACACCCCCACCCTGCGCCTGCCCTTCGCCGGGCACCCCTGCGTCGGCGCGGCCTGGCTGCTGGACATACCCGAACTCGTCACCCCCGCCGGAGTGGTGGGCACCCGGCTGGACGGCGAGTTCACCTGGATCGAGGCCCGCGCCGAGTGGGCCCCGCCGCACACCCTGCGTCAGTACGCGACGGCCGCCGAGGTCGACGCCCTCGACGTGCCCCCGCCCGGGGAGCGAAGCGAGATGGGGGTCCCCCCGGACGAAGTCCGGGGGAGGATCTACGCCTGGGCCTGGGAGGACGAGGCGGCCGGCCGCGTCCGTGCCCGCGCCTTCCCCGGCCGTATCGATGAGCGCGGCGTCAGCCGCTCCGGTGGAGCCGGTGCTTGCACCGGGGGCATCACCGAGGACGAGGCCACCGGCGCCGCGGCCCTCCTCCTCACTGAGCGCCTGGGTCGCGCCCTCAACATCACCCAGGGCAACGGCTCCCAGATCCTGACCGCACCCCAGCCGCACGGCTGGGTGGAGATCGGCGGCCGGGTGCTCCTGGAGCGCTAGGCGCTCAGCGGGAACTCCTTGTCCAGGGCACGGAAGACCTCCGTGTTCAGCTCGAACGCGTTCCTGCACTCCGCCACGATCCGCTGTCGCGCCACCTCGTCCGCCGCCACCTCGTCCAGCAGCTTGTGGTACGTCTGCTTGAACGCGGCCGGGTTGGATATCTGCTCGAAGACGTAGAAGCGGACCCCGTCGCCCTTCCGCGCGAAGCCCCACGTCCTCTCCGCGCGGTCGCGGATGATCTGGCCGCCGGCCAGGTCACCCAGGTAGCGGGTGTAGTGGTGGGCGACGTATCCGCTCGGCCAGCTCTCGGCGCACTCCCGGATCCGGTCCGTGTAGGTCAGGGCCTCGGGCAGGGCGGACAGGCCCTCCCGCCAGCCGTCGCCCCGCAGGTGCGCCAGGTCCCGCCCCAGCGCCTCCAGCCGGAACAGCTCCGGGCGGACGAAGGGGCCGGCCACCGGATCCGTCGCCAGCCGCTCGGCCGCGCTCTCCAGCGCCTCGTAGACGAACCACAGCTGCTCGGTGTAGCGCGCGTACGCGGGCACGTCCAGCCGGCCGCCGACCAGGTTGCCCATGAACGGCGAGGTCTTGGCCTCGTCGTGCTGCTCGCGCGACGCCGTGCGGATGAGAGTCGAGAACGGTTCCATGGACGCTCCTCGTTTTGCCGACCTGCTGTCGGTATCTTTACCACCAGACTGCCGGGAAACATCCTGGCCGGATCCGATTCCGATTCGACTCGAATTCGAGCCGCTTTTTGGCCATTCAGGACAGACGAAGAGCCCGCCCCGGACGTCGGACGTCGGGGCGGGCTCTCCTGGAGCGGGGGCCGGTCACGGCAGGGTCAGGATCTCCGCCCCCGTGTCCGTCACCACCAGCGTGTGCTCGAACTGGGCCGTCCGCTTGCGGTCCTTCGTCACGACGGTCCACCCGTCGTCCCACATCTCGTACTCGTACGTCCCCAGCGTCAGCATCGGCTCGATCGTGAACGTCATCCCCGGCTGCATGACGGTCGTCGCGTGCGGGCTGTCGTAGTGCGGGATGATCAGCCCGGAGTGGAACGCCGTGCTGATGCCGTGCCCGGTGAAGTCGCGCACGACGCCGTAGCCGAAGCGCTTGGCGTACGACTCGATGACGCGGCCGATGATGTTGATCTGCCGGCCGGGCCTGACCGCCTTGATCGCCCGGTTCAGCGACTCGCGGGTGCGCTCCACCAGCAGCCGGGACTCCTCGTCCACGTCCCCGACCAGGTAGGTGGCGTTGTTGTCGCCGTGCACGCCGCCGATGTACGCCGTCACGTCCAGGTTGACGATGTCGCCGTCCCTGAGGACCGTCGAGTCCGGGATGCCGTGGCAGATGACCTCGTTGACCGACGTGCACAGCGACTTCGGGAAGCCGCGGTAGCCGAGCGTGGACGGGTAGGCGCCGTGGTCGCACATGTAGTCGTGCGCGACCTTGTCCAGCTCGTCGGTGGTCACGCCGGGCGCGATGATCTTCGCCGCCTCCTCCATCGCCTGCGCGGCGATGCGGCCGGCGACCCGCATCGCCTCGATGGTCTCCGGGGTCTGCACCTCCGGTCCCGTGTACGGCTTGGGCGCGGGCTTTCCGACGTACTCGGGACGGCGGATGTTTCCGGGTACCGAACGGGTGGGAGACAGCTCCCCTGGTACGAGCAGTGACTGGCCAGACATGCCAGCGAGTCTAACCAGCGGGCATGGGGCACGATGTGCTTGGCGAGAGGAGTGGTTCATGGCCCTGTTCAAGAAGCGCACGGTCGGCAAGCCGGGCGAGTGGTACTACTGCCTGGAGCACAAGAAGGTCGAAGAGGGCCCGGAGTGCCCCGGCAAGGACCGGTTCGGCCCGTACGCCAGCCGGGAAGAGGCCCAGCACGCGATGGAGACCGCCCGCGAGCGCAACCTCGAATGGGAAACCGACCCCCGCTGGCACGACACCTCCCCTGAGGGCTCCCCGGACGATTCCTAATCGGGATGTCAAGTTGCGAGGGTGACGGGTTGTGTCGGCTGATAGCACCGTCCGTCACGCAGAAGAGCCCACAGGACGTTGACGCGCCGGCGGGCGAGGGCCATGACGGCTTGGCTGTCCGGCCGGGTATGTAGAGCAGCGGCTGGCCGTGGTTGAGCAGGACGGCGATCACCAGGGCGGCCCCGCCGTCCGCCAGGTCGATACCCCAGGTTGCTTCGTCACCCAGGTCGAGGACGTCGGCCGGGAGTTGCAGCAGCTCGGTCTCTTCGTTCGCCACGCGCCGCGACAACAGTCGCTTGCCGGTGTGGTCGATCACCACGCAGTGGTGGTGGGTCTTCCCGGCGTCGATGCCGGCCCAGATCGCTGTCACGTGCTTCTCCGCAGGTCGCTCGTACACGGGTACCACGGACGACCTCGCTGTCGAGTCCCTACTGAGCGATCAGTGCCGCAATTCCTGATGAGCAGCCGAGTCGTCGTGGGGTGCCGGGCGGCGAATCGTCCGAAGCCATACGTGCGGCACACGACTGAAAGCCACACCCGGCACCCCTGGGTGAGCCAACCCTACGAATGGCTCGCTCAGCCCGACCAACAACGTAGGGACGACTGACGCCCCGGCGATCCTCTGGTGTCACCAAGGGGCGGTCGGTGGGGCGGTCAGGGTTTCGGACAGGCGGGAGAGGCGGTCGCGGAAGCCTCGGCGGGCCCTCGGGGAGACACCGTTGGCGTTTTCGCCGGCCGCCGCGCTGACCAGGTGCTGGACGCTGTTCAGGTCCAGCTCCGCGCCGTCCGGGACGGCCAGCGTCTCGTGGGCCATCGCCGCGAGCTCCGCGCCGCCGGAGCCGAGGGTCAGCACGGTCACCCCGGCCCGCCGGGCCGCATGCACCCGTTCCAGCAGTTCCGCGGGCTCCTCGGGGGCGACCACCAGCAGGGTCTCGCCGCGCCGCGCCTCCTCGATCCTGCCCGGCCCGACCGCGAGGTGCGCGGGGTCGCCGGGGCGCGCGTCGTGCCGTACGAGCGTGGGAGCCAGTTCGGGGGTTCCTGACCAGGCGGCTTCGTCCACCAGGTGCGCGGCCAGGTGCCAGGGCTCGTACGCGGGCGTGCCCACCAGCAGCAGCCCGCCCCCGTGCGCCACCACCGATCCGCGCAGCACCCCCGCGAACCGCCGTGTGGCCCCCAGCCACTCGGTCCCGGCGAGCACTTCGCGCAGCAACGCGACCCGTACGGCGTCCATGCGACCGCATCCTGCCGCAACCGGCACCGTCGGGAGGGGGAGTTCGCCGTCGATTCGCTCGACCTGGGGACGGCCGTGGTCCTGGTGGTCCGGCGCGGATCACCCGGCCCCGGGCACAGGCACTCGCGGACGTAGAGTCGGCCCATGACCTCTACCGACAGCGCACAGACCGCCGCCGAGGCCCCCGCGAAGGCCCCTGCCAAGGACCCCTGGGACCTGCCCGACGTCTCCGGCCTCGTCGTCGGCGTGCTCGGCGGCACCGGGCCGCAGGGCAAGGGCCTCGCCTACCGGCTCGCCCGCGTCGGCCAGAAGGTGATCATCGGCTCGCGCGCCGCCGAGCGCGCGCAGGCGGCGGCCGAGGAACTCGGCCACGGCGTCGAGGGCCACGACAACGCCGAGACCGCGCGCCGCAGCGACATCGTGATCGTCGCCGTGCCCTGGGAGGGCCACGGCAAGACGCTCGAATCGCTGCGCGAGGACCTCGCCGGCAAGCTGGTCGTGGACTGCGTCAACCCGCTCGGCTTCGACAAGCAGGGCGCCTACGCCCTCAAGCCCGAGGAGGGCAGCGCCGCCCAGCAGGCCGCCGCGCTGCTGCCGGACTCCCGGGTCACCGCCGCCTTCCACCACCTGTCGGCCGTCCTCCTCCAGGACCCGGAGATCGAGCAGATCGACACCGATGTGATGGTGCTGGGGGAGGCGCGGGCCGACGTGGAGATCGTGCAGGCGCTGGCCGGGCGCATCCCCGGCATGCGGGGCGTCTTCGCGGGGCGGCTGCGAGGTGCCCATCAGGTCGAGTCGCTGGTCGCGAACCTGATCTCCGTCAACCGCCGCTACAAGGCGCACGCCGGGCTGCGCGTCACCGACGTGTGAGACCGGCGCGGGGGCGCATGACGGACGGCGCGTGAGCATGGGGGACACTGGTCGGCGAAGCAGTCGTGAGCAGTGTCCCCGTGTCCCCGACAGGAGCCGACCCCCATGCCCCGCATCGCCCTCTACGCCCTCGTCGTCTGCGTCCTCGCCGTGGCCGCGGCCGTCGTCTCCTTCGCCCAGGGCAGCTGGCTGGGGATCGTCTGGGTGCTGCTGGCCGGGCTGTCGTCCAACATGACCTGGTACTACGTCAAGCGCGGCCGGGCCGCCGCCGCGCAGCACACACAGCGCGCCCAGCACACGCAGGCCACGCACACCACGCAGACCACGTCCGTCACGGAGTGATCGCGCAGATCTCCGGGGTGCTCTCCCAGAAGCGGTAGATCCAGTAGCCGCAGGACGAGGCGCCGTCCTCGACCCCCAGCGCGTGCAGGATGCCGTAGACCACGTCGAAGAACCCGTCCCTGAACGACGGCACCCACAGCAGCGCGAACACGAACATCAGACCGAACGGCGCGAACGGCTCCACCTGCCGCTTCACCTTGTACGACAGCCACGGCTCGATGACGCCGTACCCGTCCAGGCCCGGCACCGGCAGGAAGTTCAGGATCGCCGCCGTCACCTGGAGCAGGGCGAGGAACGCCAGCGCGAACCGGAAGTCGCGGGGCACCCCGTCCAGGGCGCCCAGCCAGAAGGGCGCCGTGCACACGGCCGCGAACAGCACGTTCGTCAGAGGGCCCGCCGCCGAGATCAGGCTGTGCCGCCAGCGGCCCCGGATCCGGTTCCGCTCGATGAACACCGCGCCGCCCGGCAGGCCGATCCCGCCCATGATCAGGAAGACCAGCGGGAGCACGATGCTCAGCAGGGCGTGCGTGTACTTCAGCGGGTTCAGCGTGAGGTAGCCCTTCGCGCCGACCGTGATGTCCCCGCCGTGCAGGGCGGTGCGCGCGTGCGCGTACTCGTGCAGGCACAGCGAGACGACCCAGGCCGCCGTCACGAACAGGAACACCGCGACACCGGGCTGCGCGGCGAACCCCGTCCAGGTCGCCCAGCCGGTCACCGCCGTGACGGCCAGGATCCCGAGGAACACGGGGCTGATGCGCCGCTCGCCGGGGCGGATGGTGGTGGCGGTCATGGGGCTCCTGAGTCAGGTGTGGGCAGCACGAAGGTCGACCGTACCGGTGATGTGGGGGGAACGTCCGGCGGAAGGCCGGAGGTTCCTGGTAGTCGATGGTCTGTCGTCGCGTCGGCCGAGGGGATTTCCATGACGATCGCCGAGGGCTGGGTCGAGTTCGTCCAGGACACGATCCATGTGCCGAGGAGTGCGCGCCTGCGGCTGACGAGGAACGGGCTCACTGTGGTTCGTGTCACTCAGGCCCACGTGGCCACGGCCCGGCGCATCGCCAATCAGATCGAGCCAGGACTGCCCGGCTGGGGCGCGACGGGCGGGTTCTCGGTCGTCCCCGCCCGGGAGGGGTGCAAGCCGGAGCCCGACGCGTCGGCGTTGCCGGCGGAGCGGATCCGGCCGGACAGGTGCGAGATCGACGAAGCGCTGCTGCCCTTCGTGGTCGACGTCGTGTCGCCGCCGAGCAGGCACCACGACGACCACACCGAGCCCGGTCACTACGCCCTGCGCGGCATCCCCGCCTATCTGATCGTCGACGTCCTGGCCGCGACCTGGACGCTCCTGACCCGGCCCGGGAACGGCGCCTACCGGTGCACCCGGTCCGGCCCCTTCGGCAAGGAGATCGAGATCCCCGTCGCCGACCGGATCCTCACCCTCGACTCCTCCCGGTTCACGCGCGTCCGAAACCCGGAAGCGGGGCCGGGGCGTCCCCGGTGACAATGGACCCCGTGCGCTATCGCCTCCTCGGACCCACCCAGGCACTCCGCCCCGACGGCACGCCCGTCCCCCTCGGCGGGGCGCGGCTGCGTGCGCTGCTGAGCGTGCTCGCGCTCCGTGCCGGCCGGACCGTGCCGACCGATCTGCTGGTGGACGAGGTCTGGGGCGCCGACCCGCCCGCCGACGCCACCGGCGCGCTGCAGGCGCTGGTCGGCCGGCTCCGCAGGGCGCTGGGCGCCGTCGCCGTCGCCTCCGCGGAGGGCGGCTACCGGCTCGCCGCCGCCCCCGACGACATCGACCTCACCCGCTTCGACCGGCTGACCGGCGAGGGCCTCGCCGCCCTCGCCGACGGCGACCCGGCCAAGGCGGCCGTCGTCCTGGAGGACGCCCTCGCCCTGTGGCACGGCCCCGCCCTCGCCGACCTGCCCGGCCACACCGCGGAGGCCGCCCGCCTGGAGACCCGCCGACTGGACGCCTTGCGGGCCCGGCACACCGCCGCCCTCGCCCTCGGCCGCGCCGAGCAGTCCCTGCCCGAGCTGGCCGCCCTGTGCGACAGCCACCCGCTGGACGAGCCGCTCCAGGCGCTGCGGCTGCGCGCCCTGCGCGACGCCGGCCGCCCGGCCCAGGCCCTGGCCGCCTACGAGGACGTACGCCGGCTCCTCGCCGACCGGCTCGGCTCCGACCCCGGGCCCGAGCTGCGCGCCCTGCACACCGAACTGCTCACCGAGCCCCCGCCGCAGCAACGGACCGCGCAGCAGCCATGGGCAACCGCACCGCAGCCACTGACCGCCCAGCAGCCATGGACGACCGCACCGCAGCCATGGACCGCGCCGCACCCACGAACCGCGCCGCCTGCCTGGCCCACGCCCGCCGCCGCGCCCGGCAACCTGCCCGCCCGGCTCACCTCCTTCGTCGGCCGCGAGAGCGACATCACGGCCATCGGCGCCGACCTCGCCGCCGCCCGGCTGGTCACCCTGCTCGGGCCCGGCGGCGCCGGCAAGACCCGTCTGTCGCAGGAGGCCGCCGAGGCGGTACGGGACACCGTCCGGGACGGGGTGTGGCTGGCCGAGCTGGCCCCCGTGGACGACCCGGACGCCGTACCGCAGGCCGTGCTGACCGCCGTCGGCGCCCGCGAGACCGTGCTGCACGGCGCCGGCGCCGAGACCATGCGCGCGGTCACCGAGCGGCACGACCCCGTCGACCAGCTCGTGGAGCACTGCGCCCGGCGCCGGATGCTGCTGATCCTCGACAACTGCGAGCACGTCGTGGAGGCCGCCGCCCAGCTGGCCGAGCGGCTGCTGGCCCGCTGCCCGCAGCTGACCGTCCTCGCCACCAGCCGCGAGCCGCTCGGCGTGCCGGGCGAGGTGGTGCGGCCCCTGGAGCCGCTGCCCGAACCGGTCGCGCTGCGGCTGCTCGCCGACCGGGGCGCGGCTGCCCGGCCCGGATTCCGCGTCGAGGACGACCCCGAGGCGTGCGCCGAGATCTGCCGCCGCCTGGACGGGCTGCCCCTCGCGATCGAGCTGGCCGCCGCCCGGCTTCGCATGCTCACCCCCCGCCAGATAGCCGACCGGCTCGACGACCGGTTCCGGCTGCTCACCAGCGGCAGCCGCACCGTGCTGCCCCGCCAGCAGACTTTGCGCGCCGTCGTGGACTGGTCCTGGGACCTCCTCGACGCGGACGAACGCGACGTCCTGTCCCGGCTGTCGCTGTTCGCGGGCGGCTGCGATCTGGCCGCCGCCGAGGCCGTGTGCGGCCCGGCCGCCCTGGACGCGCTCGGCTCCCTGGTCGACAAGTCCCTGGTGGTGGCCTCCCCCTCGGCCGACGGCGCGATGCGCTACCGGCTGCTGGAGACCGTCGCCGAGTACGCGGCCGAACGGCTCGACGAGACCGGACACCGCGCCGGTGCCGAACGCGCCCATCTGACGTACTACCGCGAACTCGCCCGCACCGCCGACCCGTTGCTGCGTGGCCGCGAGCAGCGCGCCGCCATCGACCGGATCCAGCTGGAGTACGAGAACCTGCGCACCGCCCTGCGGCACGCCGTCGCCGCCGGCGACGAGCAGGAGGGGCTCGTCCTGGTGCTGTCCCTGGTCTGGTACTGGCAGATGCGCGACCTGCGCCTGGACGCCCGCACCTGGTGCCAGGAGGTCATGGCGCTCGGCCCCGACCCGTTCACCGAGCCGGCCGAGCCCGCCCGCCCGGTGTGGCAGCGCTGCACCGACACCCCGCCGCCGCTCACCGGCGACATCCTCGCCGAGGCCCGGCGCGGCGTCCACCTCGCCCATCTCGCCTGCATGGACACCGAGTTGGAGACCTGGCAGACTCCCGCGGCCCAGGGCAAGCTGCGCGTCATCACCCGGGTCTACGAGCCGGGGATGCCGCAGACCTGCCGGGTCCCCGGCATGATGTGGTTCTTCGCCGAGATGCTGACCAGCGGCGTGGACCGGCTGCGCATGATCCTCGACTCCGCCGTACGGACCTGCCGGGACACGCCCGGCTTCGAGTGGGAGCTGGCCGGCGCCCTGCGGATGCGGGCCAACATCCAGGCGAATCGCACCGAATGGGCGGGCGACGCCGCCCGCGACGCCGACGAGGCCCTGGAGATCTACCGCCGCCTCGGCGACGAATGGGGCCTCGCCGAGGCCCTGTCCGCCCGGGGCGAGGCCCACGAGCGCAAGGGCGACTACCGCGCGGCAGCCGCCGACTACGAGTCCGCGACCGTCCACGCCGAACGCCTCGGCGCCCGCGCCCAGATGGCCGTGCTCGGCGCCCGGCTCGGCAGCGTCCTCATGGAGGCGGGCGAGCTGGAACGCGGGGAGAGCCTGCTGCGCGAGGTCATCGCCGCGCAGGACGGCATCCCCAACGAGGCCATGCCCGCGGCCCGGCTCTTCCTCGCCTGCTGGCTCTCCCTGACCGGCCGCGTCTCCGAGGCCCGCGACCAACTGCGGCTGCTGCGCGAGGAGTTCAAGATCGCGCACTTCGTCGTCTTCGACGCGATGATCCTCGGCCAGGAGGCGTGGGTCGACGCCCTGGACGGCCGCGGGCAGGAGGCCCTGACCCGCGTCCGTACGGCGATGCGGCTGTCCCGCGACCCGCTGTCCGAGGCGATCACCCCGCATCTGCCCTCCATCTGCCTCACCGTCGCGGCCATGGCTCTGGCCCGGCTCGACGGCGGCGACCGGGCCGCCGACGCCGCCCGCTGCCTGGGCACCGCCCAGGCCCTGCTGCCGTCCGGACACGTCCCCTCCGGCGTGGAGCGCCGTGTCAACGACCTCACCGAGGCCCGTATCCGCGAGTCCCTCGACGGCCCGGCGTACGAGGCCGCGTACGCCGAGGGCGGCGGCCTCTCCCTCGCGGAGGCCACCGCCCTGGTGCTCTGAGCGGGCCGAAGTCAGCTCTGCGTGACGTCGGCTCAGCGTGGCGTCGGCTCTGCGTGACGCCAGTTCTTCGTGACGCCAGTTCTTCGTGACGTCGGCTCTGCGTGACGTCAGCTCTTCGTGCGGAACTTGTGGATGGCGACCGGCGCCATCACCGCGGTGATCGCCACCGACCAGGCCACCGTCACCCACAGGTCGTGGGCGACCGGGCCGCCCACCATCAGACCGCGGGCCGCGTCCGCGAGCGTGGACAGCGGGTTGTAGTCGGTGAAGGCCTGCAGCCAGCTCGGCATCGACTTGGTCGGCGCGAAGATCGACGAGCCGAACTGGAGCGGGAACAGCACCAGGAAACCCATCGCCTGCACGGACTGCGCGCTCTTCATGACCACGCCGAGGGTGAGGAACACCCACATGATCGACGAGGCGAACAGCGCGGACAGCCCCACGGTCGCGAACAGGCCGGGCCAGCTGGTGATGTGGAACCCGACCAGGACCGCCACGACCATCAGGACGGCCGTCGCGAACAGCATCCGGCCCAGCTCGACGGCGATCTTCGCGAACAGCACCGAGCCGCGCCCGATCGGCAGGGACCGGAAGCGGTCCATGACGCCGCTGTTGATGTCCTGGCTGAAGCCGGTGCCGACGCCCTGCGACATCGTCATGCTCATCATCGCCAGCATGCCGGGGATGACGTACTGCACGTACCGGTCCTGGCCGCCGCCCAGCGCCTGCCCGATCGAGCCGCCGAAGACGAACACGAACAGCAGCGTGAAGATGATCGGCATCAGCAGCGCGTCGAACATCGACTCCGGGTCCTGGCGGATCCACAGCAGGTTGCGGCGGATCAGCGCCCCGGTGTGCCTCAGGTGCCCGCGCAGCGGGATACGGACGTCGTTCTGCGGTGCGGCGATGGCGCTCATACGGCGACCTCCTCGCGGGATCCGGTGGGCACGGTGTCCTGCGGGGCACTGGCGCGGTGGCCGGTGAGGGACAGGAACACCTCGTCCAGGCTGGGCAGTTCGGTGGTGATGGAGGAGATCGTGATGCCGCGCGCGGTGACCGCGCCGACCACGGCGGTCAGCTGCTCGTCGCTGAGGATCGGCACCAGCAGCGTCCCGGTCTCGGTGTCCACGGTGGTGGTCGCGAGCCCGGTGATGCCCAGCTCGTCCAGCATCCCGGCGAGCGGCCGCAGCTGCAGCGGGTCCACCGGTCGCACGCGCAGGGTGCGCCCGCCGACCTTGGCCTTCAGCTCTTCGATGCGGCCGTTCGCGATGACCTTGCCGCGGTCCACGACGGTCAGCTCGGAGGCGAGCTGCTCGGCCTCCTCCATGTACTGGGTGGTGAGCAGCACGGTGACCCCGTCGCCGACCATGGCCTTGACCTCGTCCCACACCTCGTTGCGGGTGCGCGGGTCGAGCCCGGTGGTCGGCTCGTCCAGGTACAGCACCGCGGGGCGCCCGATCATCGAGGCGGCGAGGTCGAGGCGCCGCCGCATACCGCCGGAGTACGTGCTCGCCGGCCGCCTGGCGGCCTCCGTCAGCGAGAACCGCTCCAGCAGCTCGTCGGCGCGGGTCCGGGCGTCCTTGCGGGGCAGGTCCAGCAGTCGCCCGATCATGTACAGGTTCTCCCAGCCCGAGAGCTTCTCGTCGACCGAGGCGTACTGCCCGGTCAGGCCGATCACCCGGCGCAGCTGGCGGGGCTGGCGTACGACGTCGTAGCCGGCCACGGTGGCCTGCCCGGAGTCCGGGGTGAGCAGGGTGGACAGGATCCGTACGAGGGTGGTCTTCCCGGCGCCGTTCGGCCCGAGGACGCCCATCACGGTGCCCTCGCGCACGTCGAGGTCGACACCGTCGAGCGCCTTGGTCTCGCCGTAGTGCTTGACCAGCCCCCGCACGGTCACGGCGGGGCGTCCGCCGACGGGGTTGTCATCGATTCGCGTCATGCCCAGGACCGTGCCAGAGCCGACCGACAAACCACCGACAGAGTGCCGACATCGCACCGACATCGGGGCTGCGCCGCGTCCGCACGGTGTCTGCCGGGGGGCGTGTCACAGACGGAGCGGCTGTCTCGTCCTGCTCTCGGAGACAGGCTCCGGCATCGGGAAGGCTCGGGAAGGTGATGGGCATGCGCGTGTTCGTGGCGGGCGGGAGCGGGGTCCTCGGGCGGCGGCTGGTGCCCCGGCTGCTGGCCCGGGGCCATCAGGTGACGGCCACGACGACGAGCGAGGCCAAGCTGGGCGCGCTGCGGCGGCTGGGCGCGGACGGCGTCGTGATGGACGGGCTGGACGCGGTCGCCGTCCGGGAGGCGGTGGCCGGGGCCCGGCCCGACGTGGTCGTGCACCAGATGACCGCGATCTCCGTGACCCACGCCGGCAAGCCCGACATCAAGCACCCGGACCGCTGGTTCGCCCGGACCAACCGGCTGCGCAAGGAGGGCACCGAGCACCTGCTGGCCGCGGCCGGGGAGTCCGGCGTGCCGCACTTCGTCGTGCAGGGCTACGCCAGCTGGAACGGCGCCCCCGAGGGCGGGTGGGTCAAGACCGAGGAGGACCCGCTCAACCTCATGGAGGGGACCGCGGCCCACGCGGGCCTGGAGATCCTCCGCGACGCCGAGCGGTCCGTCCTCGACTTCGGCGGCGTGGCCCTGCGCTACGGCGCCTTCTACGGCCCCGGCGCCACCGACGACCAGGTCGAGCTGATCCGCAGACGCCAGTACCCGCTCGTCGGGCGGGGCACCGGCTACAGCTCCTGGATACACCTCGACGACGCGGCGAGCGCCACCGTCCTCGCGGTCGAGCAGAAGGCACGGGGCGTCTTCAACATCGTCGACGACGAACCCGCCCCGGCGAACGAATGGCTCCCGTATCTCGCCGAGTGCGCGGGCGCGAAGCGTCCGATGCGGGTACCGGTCTGGCTGGCCCGCCTCCTCGCCGGCGACCAGGCGGTCACCATGATGATCGACGGCCGCGGCTTCTCCAACGCCAAAGCCAAACGAGACCTCGGCTGGCACCTGCGCTACCCCTCCTGGCGCCAGGGCTTCAAGGAGGCCCTGACGTGACCACGGACCAGCCTGGGCCTGTTCATGCGGGGCAGTCCCGGACGGCCCGCGCGGGGCTGTCCGGGGCAGCCCGCGAGGAACGGTCCGGGCCCGCCCGCGAGGAGCAGCCTGGATCCGCTCGTGCGGAGCAGTCCGGATCCGGTCGTCCGGGGCGCGACGGGCAGAGCCGGTCAGGGCGCGACGGGCGGAGCCGACCAGCGCGGGACGGGCAGGGGCGGGTCGAGCAGGGTGCGACGGGGCGGGCCGGGGGGTTCGAGGAGTTGAGGCCGTTGTTGTTCTCGATCGCCTACCGGATCCTCGGCAGCGTGAGCGAGGCCGAGGACGCCGTGCAGGAGACATGGCTGCGGTACGAGTTCGCGCCGACGGCGCCCGTCTCGCCGAAGTCGTACCTCTCGGCGGTCGTCACCCGGATCTCGATCGACGTGCTGCGGTCGGCCAGGGTCCGGCGGGAGGAGTACGTCGGGCCGTGGTTCCCCGAGCCGCTGCTCAGCGACCCCTACGAGGACCCGGAGCGGTCGGCGGAGCTGTCCGACTCCCTGTCGACGGCGGCGCTGTTGCTGCTGGAGCGGCTGACCCCGCTCGAACGGGCCGTCTTCGTGCTGCGGGAGGTGTTCGCGTTCGGCTTCCCGGAGATCGCCTCCGCGGTGGGCCGCTCGGAGGCCGCGTGCCGGCAGCTCGCGGTACGGGCCCGCCGCCACATGGACGCGGGACGGCCTCGGTTCGAGGCCGGCCGCAAGGAACGCGAGGAACTCGCCGGCCGCTTCTTCGACGCCTTCCGGGAGGGCGACGTCGACGCGCTGCGCGAACTGCTCGCCGCGGATGTGCACATGGTCGGCGACGGCGGTGGCAAGGCCCCGCAGTGGAGCGCGGGCGTCCTCGGCGTCGAGAACGTGGCCCGTGCACTCGTCTCCCTCGGTTCGCTGTTCGCCCGGGTCGACGGCGTCGTGGAGCCCCTTCAGCTGAACGGCCAGGCCGGCGCGATCCTGCGCGACCGGGACGGCAAGGTCGTCACCGCCTGGACCCTCGACATCCTCGACGGCCACATCCAGACGATCCGCACGGTCCTCAACCCCGACAAGCTCCACCACGTGGGCCCGGTGGCAGACATCTGGTCCCTCCTGCACGAGGCCCGCCGCCTCGACCACGAGCACCGTCCACCGGGACACCCCACCACCCCCACCGACGAACCCCCGACGACCACCACCGCAACCACCAATTGAGCAACCACGACGGCGGCCGACCACATCCGCGAGAGCGGCGCCGGCTTACTGATCGTTTCAGAATGAGGTTCGTAGGCGGCGGAGGCATATGAGACTGCAGGCCAGTTCGAGCAGGCCCTGGTGGAGATCGGCGCGTCGT
>NZ_JBICZA010000021.1:0-133801 GCF_043201585.1 Streptomyces sp. NPDC048297 | reverse complement strand
CCCACCCACCCCATACGACAACGTCGGCCTTCAAGACCACAACCGGGTCTTGAAGGCCGACGTCACGCTAGGCCCCGGAATTAACCAACGGCATCGATGGCGTACTCCCCCGGGGCCCGGCCCCGTCAGCGCTCGGTCACCTTGCCGGCCGCGACCTCCCAGCGCCGGGTCACCTCGACCGCGTCTAGCATGCGGCGGTCGTGGGTGACCAGGAGGAGGGTGCCGGTGTAGGAGTCCAGGGCGGACTCCAGTTGCTCGATGGCGGGCAGGTCGAGGTGGTTCGTCGGCTCGTCGAGGACGAGGAGGTTCACGCCCCGGCCCTGGAGGAGGGCGAGCGCGGCGCGGGTGCGTTCGCCCGGGGAGAGGGTCGCGGCCGGGCGCAGGACGTGCTCCGACTTGAGGCCGAACTTGGCGAGCAGGGTGCGGACCTCGACGGGCTCGGTGTCGGGGACGGCCGCGCAGAACGCGTCGAGCAGGGCCTCGGGGCCGTGGAAGAGCCCCCGGGCCTGGTCGACCTCGCCGACGAGCACGCCCGAGCCGAGGGCCGCGTGCCCGAAGTCGAGCGGGACCCGGCCGAGCAGGGCGCCGAGCAGGGTGGACTTGCCGGCGCCGTTGGCTCCGGTGACCGCGATCCGGTCGCCCCAGTCGATCTGCAGGGACACCGGGCCGAAAGTGAAGTCGCCGCGCCGGACCTCCGCGTCGCGCAGGGTCGCCACGACCGCGCCGGAGCGCGGGGCCGGCGCGATCTCCATCCGCAGCTCCCACTCCTTGCGCGGCTCCTCGACCACCTCCAGGCGCTCGATCATCCGCTGGGTCTGCCGCGCCTTGGCGGCCTGCTTCTCGCTGGCCTCGCTGCGGAACTTGCGGCCGATCTTGTCGTTGTCGTTGCCGGCCTTGCGCCGGGCGTTCTTCACGCCCTTGTCCATCCAGCCGCGCTGCGTCTGGGCGCGGTCCTGGAGGGCGGCCTTCTTGTCGGCGTACTCCTCGTAGTCGTCGCGGGCGTGCCGGCGGGCGACGTCCCGTTCCTCCAGGTAGGCCTCGTAGCCACCGCCGTAGAGGTTGATCTGCCCCTGGGCGAGGTCGAGTTCGAGGACCTTGGTCACCGTGCGGGTGAGGAACTCGCGGTCGTGACTGACGACGACCGTGCCGGCGCGCAGTCCGGTGACGAACCGCTCCAGGCGCTCCAGGCCGTCGAGGTCGAGGTCGTTGGTGGGTTCGTCGAGGAGGAAGACGTCGTAGCGGGACAGGAGGAGGGAGGCGAGGCCGGCGCGGGCCGCCTGGCCGCCCGAGAGGGAGGTCATCGGCTGGTCCAGGTCCACGGCGAGGCCGAGGGAGTCGGCGACCTCCTCCGCGCGCTCGTCCAGGTCGGCTCCGCCCAGGTCGAGCCAGCGCTCCAGGCTGGTCGCGTACGCGTCGTCGGCGCCGGGCGCGCCGTCGACCAGGGCCTGTGTGGCCTCGTCCATCACGCGCTGGGCCTCGGCGACGCCGGTGCGGCGGGCCAGGAACGCCCGGACCGTCTCTCCCGGCCTGCGCTCGGGCTCCTGGGGCAGGTGGCCGACGGTCGCGGTCGGCGGGGAGAGTCTGAACTCGCCCTGTTCGGGCGGGGTCAGCCCGGCGAGCAGGCGCAGCAGTGTGGACTTGCCCGCGCCGTTGGCACCGACCAGCCCGATCACGTCACCGGGCGCGACGACGAGGTCGAGCCCGGCGAAGAGGGAGCGGTCGCCGTGCCCGGCGGCGAGGTTCTTGGCGACGAGGGTGGCAGTCATCAGGAGCCCGATCCTAATGTCCGTGACCAAAGGTCGCGGAGCTGGAACGGCGGCGGGCGTCCGCCGACGATACGCGGGGACGGAATGAGCGGAGTGGAGCCCTTGTCGAATGACGACGTGATCGTGGTCGGTGGCGGGATCGCCGGTCTGACGACGGCCGTGGTGCTGGCCGAGTCCGGGCGCCCGGTACGGGTCTGGACGCGGGAGCCGGCCGAGCGCACGACCTCGGCGGTCGCCGGCGGCCTGTGGTGGCCGTACCGGATCGAACCCGAGCCGCTGGTCGGCGCCTGGGCGCTGGAGACCCTGGCGGTGTACGAGGAACTGGCGGCGCGGCCCGCGGAGACCGGCGTACGCCTGGTCGAGGGCGTGAGCGAGGGGGCGCGGCTGGAGGAACTGGGCGACTGGGCGGGCCGGGTCCCGGGGCTGCGGGCGGTGGCCGGCGGGCTGGCCGCGCGGGTTCCGGTGATCGACATGCCGGTCCATCTGGCATGGCTGCGGGACCGGTTCACGAAGGCCGGGGGCACGGTCGAGGTGCGCGAGGTGACGGACCTCGCCGCCGTGCCGGCGCCGGTCGTGGTCGACTGCACGGGGCTGGGGGCGCGTTCGCTGGTGCCGGATCCTGCCGTGCGTCCCGTGCGCGGGCAACTGGTCGTGGTCGAGAACCCGGGGATCACGACCTGGTACACGTCGGTCGCCCATGCCTGCGACGCCTCCACCTACTTCATCCCGCAGCCGGGCCGGCTGCTGCTGGGCGGCACGGCACAGGAGGACGCCTGGTCCCTGGAACCGGACCCCGAGACCGCCGCCGCCATCGTCGCGCGGTGCGCGTCAGTCCGTCCCGAGATCGCCGGGGCCCGGATCCTGGCCCACCGCGTCGGGCTCCGGCCCGCCCGTCACGCCGTACGCCTGGAACGTCAGCCCCTGCCGAACGGCCCGCTCCTGGTCCACAACTACGGGCACGGCGGCGCCGGGATCACCGTGGCCTGGGGCTGCGCACGGGAGGCGGCGGGGCTGGCCGGGGGGTGAGAAGCGGCCCGGGGACGGCGGGGTGTGCCGTTCGCCGGGCCGCTGCGGGGGTCAGCCGGCCGGGATGTGTCCCACCGTGTCGGGTACGCGGACGCCGGTCCACACCCGGTCACCGGCGGCGGCCGTGGGGGCGGACGTGGTGCCGGACGTGGCGCGGGCGAAGGCGGCCGGGCCGCCGAGCAGCGGGAGCCGTGCGGTCGTACGGGCGAGGTCCAGGGTGAGGGTCGGCTTGGTGGAGGGCGGGTCGATGAGGTCCTTGTCCGTGCCGGCGACGATCAGCGCCAGCCGGTGGCCCGCGGGGAAGACGTGGTCGGTGGCGGCCAGCGACAGGGTCATCGTGTAGGCCCTGCCCGGGGTGAGCGGGACGCCCTTGCCGAGGGAGGCGTGATGACCGAGGTCGGCCCAGCCGCGGCTGACCACCGTGTTCTCGACCCTGACCGTCTTCGCCTCGGTCTTCTTGAAGCAGGCGCTGTCCCCGGCCGTGCTCGCGCCCCAGCAGGTGCGGCCGGTGAGCGTGGTGATGCCCTCGCCGCCGTCGGCAAAGTCACGGACGGTGTCGGGGCCGAGGTCCACCAGGACGGCGGACAGATGGGCCGAGGTGGTGGTCGCGGTGGCGGTCACGGTCACCTGGGAGGAACCGGCGAGGCGCAGGTCGCGGGTGAGCGGCGCGGTGAGGAAGCCGGCCTTCTCCGTGGTGGCGGTGGTGAGGTGGGCGGCCCAGTCGGTCTCGCTCAGCTCCAGGTCGTCGGTGAACGTCTCGGTGCCGGTGCCGGTGCCGGTGCCGGTGCGGGTTCCGGTGCCCGTGCCCGCGTCGAGGCCGAGGGTTCCGACGCCCGGTTCGGCTCCGGGGGCCGGGTGCAGGGTGGTGGCGCGGGTGCCGTGCGGGGGCCAGAGCGTGGAGGTGACCCACTGGTCGGGGTGGCGTTCGATGTCCGCCATCGGCTCGCGGTCGATGCCGTTGTCGTAGCCCATGAGTTCGTGGTCGAACCAGCGGTGCAGGGTGTCCACCCACGCGCCGCGCCGGTAGTCGAACGGGTCGACGTGGCCGGTCTGGGACAGCCAGATCTTGCGCTCGACGCCGTGCCTCGCCAGGGCGTCCCACCACTGGCCGACGTGCTTGGTGCGGACGTTGAGGTCCTGCATGCCGTGCACGAGGAACACGCTGGCGCGGACCTTCGCCGCGTCCTTGACGTAGTCCCGCTCGGTCCACAGCGGGGTCCAGTCGCCGCTGCGCGGGCTTCCGTCGGCGAGTTTCTGCTGCACGGCGGCGCAGTGGGCCCCCGCCTGGTCGCTCTCGACGTAGCCGGCCAGTTCGTCGGGGCCTCCGTCGTACAGCGGGGCGCCCTGGGCGAAGTAGTAGTCGTACCAGGAGGAGATGCCGCTGATCGGGACGATCGTCCGCAGGCCCTTCACGCCGGTGGCGGCGACGCCGTTGGCGATGGTCGCGTCCCAGCTCTTGCCGATCATGCCGGTGCGGCCGTTCGTCCAGGTGGCCTTGACCGGGGTGCCGCCGGTGCGACCGCTGTACGCCCTGGCCCGGCCGTTCAGCCAGTCGACGACGGCCTTCGCGGACCGGATGTCCGAGCGGCCACCGACGTCGACACAGCCGTCGGAGCGGTTGGTCCCGGTCAGGTCGACGCCGACGAAGGCGTAGCCGCGGGGCACGAAGTAGTTGTCGTAGAACAGGGGCATCTGTACGACACGGCCCTGCGCGTCGTACGTCTTGACCTGGCTCTCGTTGCCGCGCCCGCAGCAGGAGTAGTAGGGGCTGGCATCCATGATCACCGGGACCTTGCGGCCCTGCCGGGCCGGTTCGGACGGGCGGACGATGTCGGCGGCGACGCGATCGGTCTTCCCGTCGCCGTCCTCGTCGAGTCCGGTGTCCACCCAGACGGACTCACGCACGGCGTGCGCGTACGAGTAGACGGGCCGGCTCTCGCGGGGCGCGGCGTGCGCGGCGACGGGGGTGAGGAAGGCGGCCGTCAGGACCCCGACGAGCATGGCCGTGAAGGGCCTCCCGATCGTGAAGCGCGTGCGTTTCGGCATGGGCGGACCGTACTGCGCGTCAACTCCCTTGCAGAAGTAGGCATCCCGGCGACTGTCCGGATCGTGTCTTCCCCATGGCGGTCGTGTGACAGCGGGGGCCGTGGAGGGGTTTGAGGCCACAGGGGCTGCATAGGCTTCGAACAGACTTCCTGTCCTGACGACTTGGAGCTGACGTGCACCGCAGAATCATCACACCGGGCGCATTGGCGGCGGCCTCCCTCCTGCTGGCGACCCCGGCATCGGCCGCGAGTTACGCACCCGGCGCGCCGGGCATCGGAGACCCCTACTACCCGTACTACGGCAACGGCGGCTACGACGTCTCGCACTACGACCTGAGGCTGCGGTACCAGCCGGAGACCGACGAGCTGGAGGGCACCGCCACCATCCTGGCGAGGACCACGCAGGACCTGTCCGGCTTCGACCTGGACTTCCTGCTCGACGTGAGCGAGGTGCGGGTCAACGGCGCCAAGGCCTCCTTCGCCACGTCCGGTCAGCACGAGCTGGTCGTGACCCCGAAGACACCGCTGGCCAAGGGGACGCCGGTCACGGTCGTCGTCCGCTACAGCGGGGTGCCGTCGACGAAGAGCGCCTACGGCTTCACCACCTGGCACCGCACACCCGACGGCGCGGTCGCCGCCGACGAGCCCGAGGCCGCCTGGTGGTGGTTCCCGAGCAACGACCACCCCGGCGACAAGGCCACCTACGACGTGTCGGTCGCCGTCCCGGACGGCACCCAGGCCATCTCCAACGGCACGCTCCAGTCGACCAGTTCGAAGCTGGGCTGGACCCGCTACAGCTGGCGGCAGAACAAGCCGCAGGCGACCTATCTGTCCACGCTGGCCCTCGGCAGGTTCGACATCACGACGAGCACCTCCGAGGGCGGGGTGCCGGTCGTCAACGCCTACAGCCAAGACCTCGGCGACAACGACGGGGCCGCGCGGGCCAGCGTCGAGCGCACCGGGGAGATCGTGGACTGGCTGAGCGGCTACTTCGGGCCGTACCCGTTCTCCTCGGCCGGCGGGTACGTCCCCAACACCACCACCGGGTACGCGCTGGAGACGCAGACCCTCGTGTACTACAGCCCGAAGCAGTTCGCGAAGGGCTCCAACACCTCGGTGGTCGTGCACGAGCTGGCCCACCAGTGGTACGGCGACGACGTGTCGCTGAAGGGCTGGAAGGACATCTGGCTCAACGAGGGCTTCGCGACGTACGCGCAGTGGCTGTGGTCCGAGCACGAGGACGAGGGCACCACGCGGCAGCTCGCCGACTACGTGTACGACTCGCACCCGGCCGACGACGCGTTCTGGACGGTGAGGCCGGGCGACCCGGGTCCGGACAACCAGTTCGACGCCGCCGTCTACGACCGGGGCGCGCTGGCGATCCAGGCGCTGCGCGACGAGATCGGCGACGACGCGTTCTTCGCCGTACTCAAGGGCTGGCCGAAGGAGCACGCGTACGGCAACGCCTCGGTGGCCGACTTCCGGCAGTACGCCGAGCAGGTCTCCGGCAAATCGCTGTCCGCGCTGTTCGACACCTGGCTGTTCCAGCCGTCGAAGCCGGGCGCGTCCTCGGTGGACGCGGTGCCGTTCGCCCGGACGGCCAAGGCGGCGGTGCAGCCGACGTCGTGGAAGAAGATCGAGGCGACGCACGACGTCCACGCGCACTGACGAGCCCCTCGTGGGGCGCCACGGGGCGCCTCACGGTCCCGGCCGGCCGCCCGGTCGGGTCACGGTGTCAGCTCGGCCGCCCGCTCCAGAAGTTCCTCGCGGCCTATCGCGTCCGTGCGGGCGGCCGGGACGGTGCAGGCGAAGGCACCCGCGACCGCGCCGTACAGGGCGCACCGGGTGGGCTCCTCGCCGGCGAGACGCCCGTAGAGGAACGCGGCGGCGAAGGCGTCGCCCGCGCCGTTGGAGTCCACGACCGGCGCGGGCGGCGTCACCGCGGGTATCCGGGTCAGTTCGCCGCCGGCCAGCATCCGGGCGCCCTCCGCTCCGGCGGTGGCGACGACGACCTCGGCCCGGCCCCGCTCGGCGATGCGCCGCATGGTCCGCTCGGGGTCGGCGAGGGCGGAGGCGGAGAGGAAGACGACGTCCGCCGCGTACGCGAACGGCTCGTGGTAGGGATTCTCGCCGTCCCAGTCGTGCAGGTCGGTGGAGAGGGGCAGTCCCGTCTCGATCAGCGCGGGCAGGGCGTGGGCGCAGGGGTGGCTGATGGTCACATGGACGTGCCCGCTCGCCGCGGCGAGCGCGCCCAGGCTCTCCCCGGGGAAGCGGTCGTCGGGGTGGGCGCGGCTGGTGTCGTACAGCGACAGCCGGCGCCCGTCGGGGCCGACGAGGTTCACGGCCCGCTTCGTCCCGGCGGGCTGCGGGAGCGCGGTGAGGGCGATGCCGTGCTCCCGGTGCAGGTCGCGCACGAGGTCGCCCTCGGGGTCGTCCCCGAGCAGGTCCATGTGGTGGGTGCGCAGGCCGAGCGCGGTCAGCCCCAGCGCGATGAAGTCACCGGTCTGCCCGGCCCGGGTACGGATCCCGGAGTCGATCAGGTAACTGTCGGCGTACGGCAACGGCAGCTCGGGAACCGGCACGATCGTGTCCACCCCGGCCCCGCCCAGCACCAGGACATCGACCGCCCCCGCCCCGCTGTCACCCGTACCCGCCCCCGCCTGTGAGGTCATCCCCCGCCCTCCCCGTGGTCGTACACCGTCACCGCGATCCCGCGTTTCACGAGGCGCTCGGTGATCAGTGGCTCGATGCGGGACCACTTGCCGCCCGCCAGGCCGCAGCCTATGCGGGGCATGTGCACGGACGCGCCGAGTTCGACCACCTGGTCCGCGAGGCGGCCGAGGGCGGTGTCGATGGCCTCGTAGCGCACGGGCACGCCCTTGCCGCCGGTTCTGATGCCGCGCCGGCCGACCATGTTGGCCACCCACACGTCCGGCTCGACACGGAACGGTGGCGTCACCCCGGGCATACGTGATCGTGGTCCCCGACATGACGCCACCGTAGGCGATGCCACTGACAGTGGCTCTGAGCTGCTACTTCGTCAGGTCGCCCAGTTCCTGGTCGGCGGTCTGCGACACCTGGCGGCGCACGCCGAACCAGCCGGCGACCAGTGCGGCGGCGATGACGGGGATGAGCATGAGGACCTTGCGGCCGACCTCGGGGTCGTTCCACATCATGCCGAGGCAGAAGAGCAGGAAGGCGATCGTGGCGATCTCCGTGTAGGGGCTGCCCCCCATGCGGAACGTCGGCCGGATGACCAGACCCGCCTTGGCGCGCCGGACGAAGGCCATGTGGCAGAGCATGATGATCACCCAGGTGCTGATGATGCCGAGGGAGGCGACCTCCAGCACGATCTCGAAGGCCTGGGCGGGCATCAGGTAGTTCAGGCCGACGCCGAGCACGCAGACCGAGCAGGTCAGCAGGATGCCGCCGTAGGGGACCTGGCTGCGGTTCATGCGGGCGGTGAACTTCGGCGCCGAGCCGGACATCGCCATGGAGCGCAGGATGCGGCCGGTGGAGTACAGGCCGGAGTTCAGCGAGGACAGGGCGGCGGTCAGCACGACCAGGTTCATCACGTCGCCGGCCGCCGGGACACCGATCTTCGACAGGACGGTGACGAACGGGCTCTCGCCGGCGTGGTAGACCGAACCGGGCAGCAGCAGGGCGAGCAGGACGACCGAGCCGACGTAGAACAGGCCCACGCGCCACATGATCGAGTTCACCGCGCGCGGGACGACCTTGTGCGGCTCGGCGGTCTCGCCGGCGGCGACGCCGACCAGTTCGAGCGCGGCGTAGGCGAAGATCACGCCCTGCATGACCAGGACGACCGACATCACGCCCTGGGGGAAGAAGCCGCCGTGCTCGGTGATCATGCTCAGGCCGGGGGTGTGGCCGCCGACCTTGTGCTGGGTGGCGAGCAGGAAGATGCCGATCAGCATGAAGCCGACGATGGTGGCGACCTTGATGATCGCGAACCAGAACTCCATCTCGCCGAAGATCTTCACGGAGATCAGGTTCACGGCGAGGACCACCGCCAGGGCGATCAGCGCGAGCACCCACTGCGGGATGCTGGTGAACATGCTCCAGTAGTGCGCGTAGAGCGCGACGGCGGTGATGTCGGCGATACCGGTCGTCGACCAGTTCAGGAAGTACATCCAGCCGGCGACGTACGCGCCCTTCTCGCCGAGGAACTCACGCGCGTACGACACGAAGGAGCCGGACGAGGGCCGGTACAGGACCAGCTCGCCGAGGGCCCGCACGACGAAGAAGGCGAAGATGCCGCAGACCAGGTAGGCCAGGGCGAGCGCCGGACCCGCGTTGTGCAGTCTGCCGCCGGCACCCAGCAGCAGACCGGTGCCGATGGCGCCGCCGATGGCGATCATGTTGACGTGGCGGGACTTGAGACCCTTGCTGTACCCGGCGTCGCCTGCGTCGGCGGGCGGCTGGGCCACCTGCGCAGGGGCGGTGGCCGGAGCCGATTCCACGGCGTCCTTGCTCAAAGTGGTTCCACTTTCCTGGTGCGCGCGGACCTCGTGGGTCCGGGTGTCCTGACGATCCGGCCGGTACCGCCCCGGCGCGGACGTGGTACGGACCAATGCAGGAGTCTCCCAGAGGGATCGCTCGATCCTCGGTGGTCCAGGTCACAGAGCGGCACTTGTCACAAGAGTCCTCACATGTCCTTCGCGGGTTCCACATCTCAGGGCCCGCGCGGGTTTCACACCATTGGTGAGACAGCGATACTGCTCGACATGACGACCGAGGCCGAGGAACCGACGCTCACCATCGACGAGCTGGCCGCGCGGTCCGGCGTCACCGTGCGCACGGTCCGCTTCTACAGCACCCGGGGCCTGCTGCCGCCGCCGGTGATCGGTCCGCGCCGGGTGGGCCACTACGGCCGCGACCATCTGGCCCGGCTGGCGCTGATCGAGGAGATGCAGCACCAGGGCATGACCCTCACCGCGATCGAGCGCCATCTGCGGCAGCTCCCGGCCGACCTGAGCCCGCACGACCTGGCGATCCAGCGGGCGGTGGTCGCCTCCTGGGCGCCCGACACGGTGGAGACGGTCTCCCGTGCGGAACTCGACCGGCGGGCGGGACGGCCGCTGACCGAGGAGAACGTGGAGCGGCTGGTGGCGATGGACATCATCGCGCGCGACGGGGAGCGCGACGGGGAGTCCGTCCGGGTCGACACCGGTCTGCTGCGGCTCGCGGTGCAGCTGCTCGACGTGCCGTTCTCGCAGGAGACGATCCTCGCGGCGCGCGGTGTGCTCACCGAGCACGCCCGCGCGGCGGCGCACGAGCTGGCGGGGCTGCTGCGCGACGCCGTGGCCGAACGCGACACCGAGGATGTGAAGTCGCTCTCCGCCCATATGCACCCGCTGGTGGTGCAGGCCCTGCTGACCACCTTCCAGCGCTCGCTGAAGGAGGAGCTGCGGGAATGGCTGGACGGTCCGGGCGAGGAGCGGCCCCGGGAAGCCGAAGCTCCCCGGGGTACGCCCTCCGCGTGAGGCGGCGCCCGCGTGAGGCGGCGCCTCAGCGCCCGTCGGTGAAGGTCTCCCCCTTCCGCGCCTTCTCCACGAGCAGCGCGGGCGGGGTGAACCGCTCGCCGTAGCGCTCGGCCAGCTCACGCGCGCGTGCCACGAACCCGGGCAGCCCGCCCTCGTAACCGTTGACGTACTGCAGGACGCCGCCGGTCCAGCCCGGGAAGCCGATGCCGAAGATCGAGCCGATGTTGGCGTCGGCGACGGAGGTCAGCACGCCCTCTTCGAGGAGTCGTACCGTGTCGATCGCCTCGGAGAAGAGCATCCGCTCCTGCATGTCGCGGAACGGGATCTCGTACCCGGGCTTCGTGAAGTGCTCGCGCAGGCCCGGCCAGAGTCCGGCGCGCTTGCCGTCCTCGGTGTAGTCGTAGAAGCCGGCGCCGCCGCTGCGGCCGGTGCGGCCGAACTCGTCGACGAGCCGGTCGATGACCGCCTCCGCCGGGTGCGCGGTCCAGGTGCCGCCCGCCTCCTCCACGGCCCGCCGCGTCTCGCCCCGGATCTTGCGCGGAAGGGTGAGGGTCAGCTCGTCCATGAGGGAGAGCACCTTGGCCGGGTAGCCGGCCTGGGCGGCGGCCTGCTCCACGGAGGCGGGCTCGACGCCCTCACCGACCATGGCGACGCCCTCGTTGATGAAGTGGCCGATCACCCGGGAGGTGAAGAAGCCGCGGGAGTCGTTGACGACGATCGGCGTCTTGTTGATCTGCCGGACCAGGTCGAAGGCGCGCGCGAGGGCCTCGTCGCCGGTCCGCTCGCCCTTGATGATCTCGACCAGCGGCATCTTGTCGACCGGCGAGAAGAAGTGCAGCCCGATGAAGTCGCCCTGGCGCTGCACGCCCTCGGCGAGGGCGGTGATGGGCAGCGTGGAGGTGTTGGAGCACAGGAGGGCGTCGGGCTCGACGACGGACTCGATCTCCTGGAAGACCTTGTGCTTGAGGGAGGTGTCCTCGAAGACGGCCTCGATCACCGCGTCACAGCCGGCGAGGTCGGCCGCGTCGGCGGTGGGGGTGATGCGGGCGAGCAGCGCGTCGGCCTTCTCCTGGCTGGTACGGCCCCTGGCCACGGCCTTGGCGCACAGCTTCTCGGAGTAGCCCTTGCCCCGGGCTGCCGCCTCCAGGGTGACGTCCTTGAGGACGACGTCGATGCCCGCGCGGGCGCACGCGTAGGCGATGCCCGCGCCCATCATGCCGGCGCCGAGCACGGCGGCCTTGCGTACCGTGCGGCGCTCGATGCCCTGGGGACGGTTGGCGCCGGAGTTGACGGCCTGGAGGTCGAAGAAGAACGCCTGGATCATGTTCTTCGACGTCTGCCCGGCGGCCAGCTCCACGAAGTAGCGGGCCTCGATGACCTGCGCGGTCTCGAAGTCGACCTGGGCGCCCTCGACGGCCGCGGCGAGGATGTTGCGCGGGGCCGGGTAGGGGGCGCCGTTGGTCTGCTTGCGCAGGTTGGCCGGGAAGGCGGGCAGGTTGGCGGCGAACTTCGGGTTGGCGGGCGTCCCGCCGGGGATCCTGTAGCCGGGCTTGTCCCAGGGCTGCTGCGACTCCGGGTTGGCGTCGATGAAGGCGCGGGCCTTGGCGAGCATCTCCTCGCGCGTCTCGGCGACCTCGTGGACGAGGCCGTTGTCCAGAGCGCGCCGCGGGTTGTACTGGGTGCCCTGCAGGAGCACCTTCAGCAGCGCGTCGGTGATGCCGAGCAGGCGGACGGTACGGGCGACTCCGCCGCCGCCGGGGAGCAGGCCGAGGGTGACCTCGGGGCAGCCGATCTTGGAACCGGGCGCGTCGAGGGCGACGCGGTGGTGGCAGGCGAGGGCGAGTTCGAAGCCGCCGCCGAGGGCCGCGCCGTTGATGGCGGCGACGACGGGCTTGCCGAGGGTCTCGATGCGGCGCAGGTTCCGCTTGATGGCGAGGCCGCCGTCGAACAGCTCCTGGGCGGTCTCGGGGGTGACCCGGATCAGGTCGCGCAGGTCGCCGCCCGCGAAGAAGGTCTTCTTGGCGGAGGTGACGATGATGCCGCGGACGGAGTCCTGCTCGGCCTCCAGCCGATCGGTGATCGCGGCGAGGGAGGCGCGGAACGCCTGGTTCATGGTGTTCGCGGACTGGTCGGGGTCGTCCAGGACGAGGGTGACGACACCGGTGTCGTCCTGCTCCCAGCGGATGGTGGTGCTCTCGGTCATGACAGTCGTCTCCGTTGAGGTCTCGGAAGTCTCGTGGTTCCGCGGGGAGTTCAGACGCGCTCGATGATGGTGGCGACGCCCATGCCGCCGCCCACGCACAGGGTGGCGAGGCCGTAGCGCTTGTCCTGGCGCTCCAGTTCGTCGACGAGCGAGCCGAGGATCATCGCGCCGGTGGCGCCGAGGGGGTGGCCGAGCGCGATGGCGCCGCCGTTGACGTTGACCTTGTCCAGGGACAGGCCCATGTCCTTGGCGAAGCGCAGCACGACGGCCGCGAACGCCTCGTTGATCTCGACGAGGTCGATGTCGTCGATGCTCAGGCCGGCCTTGGCGAGGGCCTTGCGGGTGGCGGGGGCGGGGCCGGTGAGCATGATGGTGGGCTCGGAGCCGGAGACGGCGGCGGAGACGATCCGCGCGCGCGGGGTGAGGCCGTGGCGCTCGCCGACCTCCTTGGAGCCGATCGCGACGAGCGCGGCGCCGTCCACGATGCCGGAGGAGTTGCCCGCGTGGTGGACGTGGTCGATCTTCTCCACCCAGTGGTACTTCTGCAGCGCGACCGCGTCGAAGCCGCCCAGCTCGCCGATGTCCGCGAACGACGGGTTGAGCCGCGCCAGCGAGTCGGCGGTGGTGCCGGGGCGCATGTGCTCGTCGTGGTCCAGGACGACCAGGCCGCTGCGGTCCTTGACGGGGACCACGGAGCGGTCGAAGCGGCCGTCCTTCCAGGCGGTGGCGGCGCGCTCCTGGGACAGGGCCGCGTACTCGTCGACGTCGCGGCGGGAGAAGCCCTCGATGGTGGCGATGAGGTCGGCGCCGATGCCCTGCGGCACGAAGTTCGTGGCGAGGTTGGTCATCGGGTCGTTGAACCAGGCGCCGCCGTCCGAGGCCATCGGCACCCGGGACATCGACTCGACGCCGCCGGCGAGGATCAGGTCCTCCCAGCCGGAACGGACCCGGGCGGCGGCCTGGTTGACGGCCTCCAGACCGGACGCACAGAAGCGGTTCTCCTGGACGCCCGCGACCGTGTCGGGCAGGCCGGCGGCGATGGCCGCGATACGGGCGATGTCGGAACCCTGGTCGCCGACCGGGCCGACGACGCCGAGCACGATGTCGTCGACGGCGGCCGGGTCGAGGTCCGGGAAGCGGTCGCGGATCTCGTGGATGAGGCCGACGACCAGGTCGATCGGCTTCGTGCCGTGCAGGGCGCCGTTCACCTTGCCGCGACCGCGCGGGGTGCGGATCGCGTCGTACACGTACGCTTCGGTGCTCACGGAAATGCCTTTCGGGAGGGTGGGCCGGGCGGGTCGGGCGGGGTCGGGCGGAGGTCGTCGCCGGGTGGGCTGGGCGTTCGCGGGGCGGGTCGCGGGGGCCGGCGCGGGGGGCAGGCGTGGGTTCCGCGCGCGGAGGCACTCGCGGGGTCAGTCGCCGACCGGTGCGCGGTCGTCGCTCATGAGTGCGGGTATTCCCCAGTCCCGGGCCACCGCCTGGGTGCCGGTGCCCGGCAGGGCGGGGCCGGTACGGACAGCGGTGGGGGTCGCGGAGAAGCGGGGGGCCGGGGCCGGCTGGGTGATCCCGCCGTGGTCGGTGAAGGTGCCGCGGGCGGCGAGATGGGGGTGGTGGGGTGCCTCGCGCAGGGACAGCACGGGGGCCACGCAGGCGTCCGTGCCCTCGAAGACGGCCGTCCACTCGTCGCGGGTGCGGGACAGGAAGCGGGCGGCGACCCGTTCGCGCAGCTCGCTCCAGCGGGTCCAGTCCGTGCGGGCCGGTGCCAGTTCGTCCAGGTCGAGCAGGTGCAGGAACTCCTCGTAGAACTGCGGTTCGAGGGCGCCGACCGCCATGTGGCGGCCGTCGGCGGTCTCGTAGGTGCCGTAGTACGGGCAGCCGCCGTCCAGGAGGTTGGCGGCGCGCCGGTCCTGCCAGCCGCCGGCCGACAGCATGCCGTGGATCATCGCGGAGAGGTGGGCGGTGCCGTCGACGATGGCGGCGTCCACGACCTGTCCGGTGCCGGTCGCGCGCGCGTGGTGCAGCGCGGCGAGGACGCCCACGACGAGGTAGAGGGAGCCGCCCGCGTAGTCGCCGAGCAGGTTGGCGGGGAAGGCCGGGGGCTCGCCGGGGCGGCCGATCATGCCGAGGGTGCCGGTCAGGGCGATGTACGCCACGTCGTGCCCGGCGCGGTCGGCCAGGGGGCCGTCCTGGCCCCAGCCGGTCATGCGGCCGTAGACCAGGCGGGGGTTGCGGGCGTGGCAGGCCTCGGGGCCGACGCCGAGCCGCTCGGCCACGCCGGGGCGGTAGCCCTCGACGAGGATGTCGGCGCGCTCGGCGAGGTCGAGCACGCGCGCGGGGCCGTCCGGAGTCTTGAGGTCGACGACGACCGAGCGTTTGTTGCGGTTCGTGACGTCGTGGGCGGGGTCGATCCCGAGACCGGGGCCGCCGGGACGGTCCACGCGGACCACGTCGGCGCCCAGATCGGCCAGCAGCATGGCGGCGAAGGGCCCCGGCCCGATCCCGGCCAACTCCACCACGCGCACGCCGTCGAGCGGGCCCTGCCCCGGCCCTGGCGTCTTCGCCGTCGTCATGCCGTCCAGCTCCCAAGCGTGTGTGACACAACTGATGTAACACCGACGATGCTAAGAACACGTTCCACGGTGCACAAGACCTGAACGAGCAAGCGCTTAGACAAGTGCCCGACGAGACGGACGGGCGGGGCCGGGTGGTTTCTCCCCCTTCCGCGGGGTGTTCCTGGGCACCGCCATCGCTGCCTCCGGGCTGGTCGTCCGACTCCGCACTCCTCACGCTAGCCTCAGCCACCGACAGCGGCGCGGGCTGCACGACCAAGGGGTGTCATGACCAGGCTGAACAGGACGGACCGTCCCTACGACATCGTGCTCTTCGGAGCCACCGGCTTCGTCGGCACGCTCACGGCGGAGTATCTCGCCGCGCACGCGCCCGAGGACCTGCGCTGGGCGGTCGCGGGCCGCGACGAGAAGAAGCTGGAGCGGCTGCGCGAGCGGCTGCCCGGCAGTGCGGCCGTCGGGGTGCTGCGGGCCGACGTGCGGGAACCCGCGACCCTGCGCGCACTCGCCGAGCACGCGCGCGTGGTGGCCACGACCGTGGGGCCGTACCTCACCTACGGCGAGGACCTCCTCGCCGCCTGCGCGGACACCGGCGCCGACTACCTCGACCTCACCGGCGAGCCCGAGTTCGTGGACCTGATGTACGTCCGGCACGACGCACGCGCGCGCGAGACAGGCGCCCGCCTGGTGCACGCCTGCGGCTTCGACTCCGTACCGCACGACCTGGGCGCGTACTTCACGGTCCGGCAGCTGCCGGAGGGGGTGCCGCTGACCGTGGACGGGTTCGTGAGCGCCGACGCGACCTTCTCCGGCGGCACGCTGACCTCGACGCTCAACCAGTTCGCGCGCGCCCGCCGGATGGTCGCCGCGGCCCGCGACCGCGGCCGGCACGAGCCGCGCCTGATGAACCGCCGCGTGAGCGCGCCGACGGGCGTTCCGCGCTTCGCCCCGGAGGTCGGCGCCTGGGCGCTGCCGCTGCCGACCATCGACCCGCAGATCGTGTCCCGCTCCGCGCGGGCCCTGGAGCGGTACGGCCCCGACTTCCGCTACCGGCACTACGCGGCGGTCGCCAGCCTTCCCGTGGCGGCGGGCGGTGTCGCCGCCGTCGGCGCGGTCGCGGCCGCCGCCCAGCTGCCGCCCGCCCGGCGCTGGCTCTCGGACCGGCTCAGGCCCGGGGACGGGCCCGGCCCCGAGAAGCGGGCGAAGAGCTGGTTCCGGGTGCGGTTCGTCGGCGAGGGCGGTGGCCGGCGCGTCTTCACAGAGGTCGCGGGCGGCGACCCCGGCTACGACGAGACCGCGAAGATGTTCGCCGAGGCGGCCCTGTGCCTGGCCTTCGACGAGACACCGCCGACGGCGGGCCAGGTCACCACGGCCGCGGCGATGGGCGACGCGCTGACCGAGCGGCTGCGCGCCGCCGGGATCACCTTCCGCGTGGCCGCCGAACGCTGAGCGCTCCGCCGGGCGTCCGGTGCGTCATCCGCAGGTACGCAGGTACGCAGGTACGCAGGTACGCAGGTACGCAGGTACGCGCCCCCTTCGGGGGCGCTGCCGAACCGCCACCGGGCTCCGCCGGACCCGCTCAGCCCCGGCTCGCTTCCCTGATCGCCTCCCGGAGCGCGCGACGGCACAGCGCGTCTGCCCGGCGGGTGGTCTCCGGGAGGCGGTACTTCGGGGTGAGCGCCAGCGTGTGCGCGACGGCGTTGGCGAGGCTCACCCGGTGGCCGACGGAGACGAAGACCGGCTTGACGCCGTCCCGGGTGCGCAGGGCGCGCCCGACCTCCTCGGCGCCCGCGAGCAGCGGCGCCGAACTCCCCCGTTCGGGCCCCGGGTCGTCGTAGGTGAAGGTGAACGGGTTCTTGGCGACGCCGATGGCGGGCAGCCCGGTGAGCACGCCGAGGTGGGCGGCCAGGCCGAAGCGGCGCGGGTGGGCGAGGCCGTAGCCGTCGCACACGACCAGGCCCGGCGGACACGGCAGGGCGTCCAGAGCGGCGCGCACGGTCGGGATCTCGCGGAACGCCAGCAGTCCGGGGACGTACGGGAAGGACACCCGGCCGACGGCCGTCGCCTCGGCGACGACCTCCAGCGTGGCCGCGTCCAGCACGACGGCCGCCGCGGCGACGAGGTCGCGGTCGTCGTCGTAGGCGACGTCGACCCCGGTCACACGGCCCGTGCCGGGCGGCGGTCCGGGCTCGTCGAGGACGACCCGCCCGCGCAGTTCGTCCTGCACCGCGCGGGCCTCTTCCTCGGTCGCGGGCCAGCCCGCCGGTACGCCTACGGTCGTCATGATCCCCGACTCTACGACCGGCCCACGCCCCGCAGGGCCTCAGGGCCTCAAGGTAGGCTCGCGATCATGTTCGTACTGGAGCTGACCTACACCGCCCCTCTGGAGGACGTCGACGCCGTGCTGCCGGCGCACGTGGAGTGGCTGAACGAGCAGTACGAGAAGGGGTTCTTCCTGGCCTCCGGGCGCAAGAACCCCCGCGACGGCGGGGTGATCCTGGCCGTCGCGGAGGACCGCGCGCGTGTGGAGGAGCTGGTGGCGGGCGACCCGTTCGTCTCCGCCGAGGTGTGCTCGTACCGGGTCACGGAGTTCATCGCCACCAAGACGGTGCCGGAACTCGAACGCCACCGTCAGACGTTGAGCTGAGCGCGAGGGCTCAGCCCTTCCTGTCGTCGAGCGCGCGCCGCAGCTGTTCCTTGTTCATGTGCGAACGGCCTTCGACGCCCCGCTGCCGCGCCTCGTTGTACAACTGGTCGTAGGTCGGCCCCTGGGCGCGCTGTGCGATCGCCGGCCGCCGCGCTCGCCGGACGACATGTCGTCGAGCGAGCTGCGGCTCGCGGTCCTGGACTCGCCGGCGCGGGCGCGTTCCTTGTTCACGGTCCGCGCGGCGATCTCCGCGGCGCGCTCCGCGCTCTCGCCCCGGTCCTGCGCGCTCTTCTTGATGTGCGCGTACTGGCGCTCCCGCTTGGAGCCGGAACCCGTCGGCATGATCGCTCCCCTTGTCTCCTGTCCTCGGGGGCCGAGTACCCGGGTTCCGGGCGGCGCGTCAACGTTCGGGGCGGCGCCTCAGCGTTCCAGGCGGGCCACGCGTCCCTTCTCCCCCGCCGCCCAGCAGCTCAGGTCGGGGGCGCAGTCCACGGTGTCGTACGAGCCGGTGTCGAGGGTCCGCCAGGTGCGGCCGGCGTCGGTGGTCAGGTCCGTGCCCGTGGGGCCCACGGCGAGCGCGGTGGTGCGGCTGTGCGGGAGCCAGGCGGCGCCGGAGCGGTAGGCGGGCGGCGGGGTCGCGGCGGGCCGCCAGGTGCGGCCGCCGTCGGCGGTGACGGCGGCGGCCCGCGGTGAGGCCTGGTCGGGGCGGTAGTCGCCGCCGACGGCGAGGCCGTGGGCGCGGTCGCGGAAGGCGAGCGCGAAGACGCCCTTGGCCGGATCGCCCGCCGGCAGCGGGGTGTCGGCGGCCGTCCAGGTCAGTCCGCGGTCGGCGGAGTGCAGCACGCGCGCGTGGGCCGCGCCGCCGGTGGCCAGCCAGACGTCCTTCGGGCCGGAGGTGACCAGGCACTGGCCACTGGCCGCGAAGCCCGCCTCGCCGTCCAGGGCGGGCGGCATGCCGTCGGCGGGCAGGACGCGCCAGGACCGGCCGCCGTCGCTGGTGGACAGGATGCGGAACCGGCCGTCCACGGGGTCGCTCATGGCGAGGCCGTGGCGGTGGTCGAAGAAGGCGACGCAGTCGTAGAACGCCTTCGGGTCGGTGTTGCGGAAGGACTCCGTCCAGCTCGCCCCGCCGTCGTCGGTGCGGTAGACGCGGGACGTCTCGCCCTCGCCGATGGCCAGCACCACCGCGTGCCGCGCGTCGAACGCCTCGACGTCCCGGAACTGCAGGTCGGCCGCGCCGGGCGGAGAGACGTTCCGCCAGTTCGCCCCGCCGTCCGTGGTGCGCAGGACGGTGCCCGCGGTGCCGGCCAGCCACGCGGTGTCGCGGTCGACGGCGGACAGCCCGCGGAAGCGGACCTGCGGACTGCCGCTGTCCTTCTCGGCCCAGTGCACGCTCCCGTGGCCCCCGGACGTCCGTGCCTGAGCCGTGGGCACCGTCAGCGCGGCCAGCGCCGCCCCGCACGCCACCCCCGCCGCCACCAGCCGGCCCGTCCGTCCCCCGCGTCGCGTGCTCCCCAAGCGCCTCATGGCGGGCGAAGCCAGCCCACCGGCCCGCCGCCGTCCAGAGGCCCCACCCCCACGAGCCCGGCACCAGCCGCACCTATGAACGCGCCCCCTCGCACCCATGAACGCGGTGACCGAGGTCACCCCTTCTCGCTGTGCACGGATCGGCCGGTTCCGTCGTCTCTTCCAGTACCAGGTCGCCCGGCCCGGAAGTACGCCCAGCCGTCACGAGGGAGCAAGGCGTTGTCCACCGTCATCGCGCAGCCCGTAGAGGCGCGGCTCGTCGCCGCCGCGCCGCGCATGCAGAGCATCCCCGCCACGCTGCGCTACGACCGGAGCGACCCGTTCGCGGTCCGTATGACCTTCCCGGCCCCGGCCACGCTGGAGAACGTCGAGGTCTGCTGGACCTTCTCCCGCGAACTGCTCGCCGCCGGGCTGCACGATCAGGCGGGCGAAGGCGACGTCCGCGTGCGCCCGTACGGCTACGACCGCACCGTGCTGGAGTTCCACGCCCCCCAGGGCACCGCGATCGTGCATGTGCGCTCCGGCGAGATCCGGCGCTTCCTCGACGCCACCGGCGACCTCGTGCCCGTCGGCCTGGAGCACCAGCACATGGACCTCGACCGCGAGCTGGCCGAGCTGATGCGCGACGCCTGCTGACCCGGGCCCGCCCGGACGGCGCGCGTTAATTCGCGTTGACACGTTTCCGGGCCCCTCCGTACGGTGTACGAGGTTCTGTTGCCGCCGATTGGAGAAGGACGTTGCTCGTCTGAGGTTCTGAGACACCGCGCTCACACCGGTGAGGTGTGCGTGGCGTACGACCTCGGCGTCCGAGCCGTCCTGCGGCACAGGCCTTTTTTCATGGCCTCCTGGCCCCTTTCGGGGCCTGCCTGCGTGCCCGGTCCTTCGGTTTCCGCCTCGCGGTGTCTCGACACGCGCTCGCCCGACCGCACCCAGCAACCGCGAGGCTCTCATGTCCACCTCCCTCACCTGCACCTCCCTCTCCTTCGCCTGGCCGGACGGCACCCCCGTCTTCGACGGCCTCGACATCGCCTTCGGCCCCGGCAGAACCGGGCTCGTCGGTGTCAACGGATCAGGAAAGTCGACCCTGTTGAAGCTGCTCGCCGGGGAACTCACCCCGACCGGCGGCACCGTCAAGGTGACGGGCGAGGTCGGCTACCTGCCGCAGAACGTCACCCTGGACACCTCGCTGCGCGTCGACCGGGCGCTCGGTATCGCCGAACGGCGTGCCGCCCTGCGCGCCATCGAGGCGGGCGACGTGTCCGAGGAACACTTCGAGACGGTCGGCGACGACTGGGACGTGGAGGACCGCGCCCTGGTCACCCTCGGCGAACTCGGCCTCGGCCACGTCGGACTCGACCGCACGGTCGGCGAGTTGTCCGGCGGCGAGTCGGTGCTGCTGCGCCTGGCCGCGCTGCTGCTGCGCCGCCCGGACATCCTGCTCCTGGACGAGCCGACCAACAACCTCGACCTGTACGCGCGCCGCCGCCTGTACACGGCCGTCACCTCCTGGTCCGGCGTCCTGGTCGTGGTCAGCCACGACCGTGAACTCCTTGACCTGGTCGACCAGATCGCGGACCTGCGCTCCGGTGAGGTCACCCGCTACGGCGGCAACTTCTCCGCCTACGAGGAGGCCCTCGCCGTCGAACAGGAGGCGGCGGAGCGGATGGTGCGCGTGGCCGAGGCGGACGTGCGCAGGCAGAAACGCGAACTGACCGACGCCCAGGTCAAACTGGCCCGCCGCAAGCGGTACGGGGAGAAGCTCGGCGAGTCCGGGAGCCTGCCGAGGATCCTCGTGGGCGGCCGTAAACGCGCCGCGCAGGAGTCTGCGGGCAAGCACCGCGTCATGCACGAGGAACGGCTCGCCGAGGCCCGGGAGCGGCTCGACGAGGCGGTGGAGGCCGTACGGGACGACGACGAGATCCGCGTCGAACTGCCGTACACGGCCGTGCCGCCCGGCCGGCAGGTGCTCACCCTGGAGAACCTGGAGACGGCCCACGGGGTGCGTGTCGAGGGGATCCTCGATCTGCGCGGCCCGGAGCGGATCGCGCTCGTCGGACGCAACGGCGCCGGGAAGACGACCCTGTTGCGGACCATCGCCGGGGAACTGGCGCCCGTGGCCGGTGAGGTGCAGGCGCACGTGCCGCTGCGCTTCCTGCCCCAGCGGCTGGACGTCCTGGACGACGAGGCGACCGTCGCCCAGAACGTGGCCCGGTTCGCGCCGGGTGCCACGAACAACCGGCTCCGGGCGCGGCTGGCCCGCTTCCTGTTCCGGGGTGCGCGCGCCGACCAGCAGGCGGGCACGCTCTCCGGCGGCGAGCGCTTCCGGGCGGCCCTGGCCGCCCTGATGCTCGCCGAACCCCCGACGCAACTGCTCCTGCTCGACGAGCCGACGAACAACCTCGACATGGCGAGCGTCCGGCAGCTGACCTCGGCGCTGGAGGCGTACCAGGGCGCGCTGTTCGTGGCCGGCCACGACCTGCCGTTCCTGGAGTCGATCGGCATCACCCGCTGGCTGCTGATCGAGGACGGCAAGCTGCGGGAGACGACCCTGGAGGAGATCGAGGACCCGGCGTAGCGGTTGCGTGAAGGGGGGATCCCCGGCGGCGTGTGCGGGCCCGGCGCCGGGGAGGGGACCCCTGCGCCGGGCCCGGGAAGCGTCTCAGGAGGGCCACATACGGACGACAAGGGTTTTGTGCGGGCCGGGGCGCCCTGCATGATGGCGGACCGGCGCCGCGACACGGGCGCCGAAGCCGCATGCCGATACGGAGATCGCTCGTGCCCAGCAAGAAGGCCCTCGTACGCCGTCCCAGCCCGCGCCTGGCCGAGGGCCTGGTGACGCACATCGAGCGGGAGAAGGTCGACGCGGACCTCGCCGCCGAGCAGTGGGAGGCCTACGTCGAGGCGCTGCGCGCACACGACTGGCAGACCGTCGAGGTCGAACCCGCCGACGACTGCCCGGACTCGGTGTTCGTCGAGGACACCGTCGTCATGTACAAGAACGTGGCGCTGATCACCCGGCCCGGCGCCGCGTCCCGGCGCCCGGAGACGGCCGGCGTCGAGGAGGCGGTGGCGAGCCTCGGCTGCTCGGTGAACTGGGTGTGGGAGCCGGGCACGCTGGACGGCGGTGACGTCCTCAAGGTCGGGGACACGATCTACGTCGGCCGGGGCGGGCGTACCAACGTGGCCGGCGTGCAGCAACTGCGGGCGGCGTTCGAGCCGCTCGGCGCGCGCGTGGTGCCGGTGCCCGTGAGCAGGGTGCTGCATCTGAAGTCGGCGGTCACCGCGCTGCCGGACGGGACGGTCGTCGGGCACATCCCGAAGGTGGACCGGCCGTCGCTGTTCCCGGGCTTCCTGTCGGTGCCCGAGGAGTCCGGCGCGCATGTGGTGCTGCTCGGCGGGCACGAGCTGCTGATGGCGTCGAGCGCGCCGAAGACGGCGGAGCTGCTGACCGACCTCGGCTACGACGTGGTCACCGTCGACATCAGCAAGTTCGAGAAGCTGGAGGGGTGTGTGACGTGCCTCTCGGTGCGGCTGCGGGGGCTGTACGCCTGATCCGATGATCCCTTCAGTTCGGCAACCCCGGGACCTGCGGGTCCCGGAGCCGCTGCGCGCGCCCGGGAACCACGGCCCGGTCGGGCTCTGACGCGTTCCTTACGGCGAACTTAACCTACGGCTTCGTAACCTACGGCTTCGTAGCTTACGATCTCGTAGGTTTCCCGGCACCGCTCGCCGGAACGTCCCCCTTCTCCCCGTTTGTTCGGCGCCATCTGGAGTTCTCGTGACGATCACCTCCCCTCACCTCGGCAGCCCGTCCGTCTGGACCGACGCCCGGCTGCTGTACGCGCTGGAAGAAGTGGTCGAGAAGGAGCTGAACCGGCATCTGCAGGTCGCCAAGGACTGGATGCCGCACGAGTACGTGCCCTGGAGCGACGCCCGTAACTTCCCCGGCCTCTTCGAGGACGGTGTGGCCTGGGAGAAGGAGCAGTCCCAGGTGACCGAGGTCGGCCGGATCGCGCTCATCGTGAACCTGCTGACCGAGGACAACCTGCCGAGCTACCACCACGAGATCGCCTCGCTCTTCGGCCGTGACGGCGCGTGGGGTACCTGGGTGCACCGCTGGACGGCCGAGGAGGGCCGGCACGGCATCGTCATGCGCGACTACCTGCTCGCCTCGCGCGCGGTGGACCCGGACAAGCTCGAAGCGTTCCGCATGTCGCACATGAGCGAGGGCTTCGAGTCCGACAACCGGCACTCGATGCTGCACTCGGTCGCGTACGTCGCCTTCCAGGAGCTGGCGACCCGGATCTCGCACCGCAACACCGGCCACCAGTCGGGCGACCCGGTCTGCGACCGCATGCTGGCGCGCATCGCCACGGACGAGAACCTGCACATGGTTTTCTACCGCAACCTCCTGAAGGCCGCCTTCGAACTCGCCCCCGACCTGACCATGCAGGCCGTCCGCGACGTCGTGATCAACTTCCGTATGCCCGGCCACGGCATCCCCGGCTTCGAGCGCGCCGCCGCGCAGATGGCGATCGGCGAGGTCTACAACCTGCGCATCCACCACGACGACGTCCTCCAGCCGGTGCTCCGCTTCCTGAAGATCATGGAGATCGACGGCCTCGGCCCCGAGGGCCGTCAGGCGCAGGAGGAACTCGGCCTGTTCATGGGCGGCCTGGACGCGGAGGCCCTGAAGTTCGACGAGAAGCTGGCGGCCCGCAAGGCCCGCATGGCGGCCCGCGCCGCGAGCTGAGGCGTTCACCGACCGCAAGACGTTCGCGCGCGTGGGGGCCTCGGTCCGCACGCGCGCGTGTCGTTCACCGTCCGGATACGCGCGCGTTGCGGCTCCGGAGCCCCGACGACGGCGCGGGAAGCGTCAGTTCGAGGTGCGGCGCAGGGCGAGGCGTTCCTTCTCGGACAGACCGCCCCAGACGCCGAAGCGTTCGTCGTTGGTGAGGGCGTAGTCGAGGCAGGCGGACCGCATCTCGCACATGCCGCAGATGCGCTTCGCCTCGCGCACCGAGCTGCCGGGCTCGGGGAAGAAGAAGTCCGCCCCGGTCTGCGCGCACAGGGCCTGGGCCTGCCAGGCGGTGTCGGCCGGGGTGATCGTGTCGATGTGCATGGCCAGGATCGTGCCGTGCGGCGAAAAACGTTCGATCAACGCGCGCTCAACGGCACGGCCGAAGGCCCCTGGCCGCCCCGATGATGCTCCGCCGCGACCGGCCCGCGCACGGCGGCGCGCGGAAGCGGAAGGAAATCGCGGGAGAACCCGCCGGCCCGCCGAGCGGGCGGCGGACATCCGTCGGGCGCGGCGTGCTGGGGCGGCGATTGTCAGTGGGCGGTGCCAGACTCGGCAGTGCACAGGACAGGAGCCCCTTCGCCGACCCCCTGTCGCCGGCCCCTATCATCGACCCCTTGCACGTACCCCCTCTCACCGGCTCACTTTCACCAACTCCCTTCCAAGGAGGGCGAGATGCTCACCACTCGTTTCGTGAACGGCGCCCCGAACTGGATCGACGTCGGCTCCCCCGACCTCGACGGCGCCATTTCCTTCTACGGCGGCCTCTTCGGCTGGGAGTTCCGGTCGGCGGGTCCGGACGCCGGCGGCTACGGCTTCTTCCAGCTGGACGGACGGACCGTCGCCGGTGCCATGCAGACCGGCCCGGAGCAGGGTCCGCCGGCCTGGACGGTGTACTTCGAGAGCAAGGACGCACAGGCCACCGCCAAGGCGGTCGAACAGGCCCACGGCACCGTCCTGTTCCAGCCCATGGACGTGATGGGGCAGGGGCACATGGCGGTCTTCGCCGACAGGACGGGCGCGCCGTTCGGGATCTGGCAGCCCGGCATGACCAAGGGTGTGGACGTGGCGGGCGACCCGGGCTCGCTGTGCTGGGTCGAGCTGCACACCACGGACGTGGCGGGGGCGTCCGCCTTCTACCACCAGGTCCTCGGCCTGGAGACCTCGTCCACGCCGCTCCCGGGTGGCACGTACACCTGCCTGAACCCGGTCGGTGCCGATGAGGAGGCAGTGTTCGGCGGCGTCGTCTCGCTGTCCGACCTCCCGGCGGACGAGGGGGTCGCCCCGCACTGGCTGCCGTACTTCGAGGTCGAGAGCACCGACGCCGTCGTCGCGGACGCCGAGCGGCTGGGCGGCACGGTGCGGATGCCGGCGACCGGCGTGGCGGGCGTCGGCCGTATGGCCCATCTCGCCGACCCGTACGGCGTCCGCTTCGCCGTCATCACGAGCGAGGCGCCGCAGGCCTGAGCGGATGTCGGGGCTAGGCGGACGCGCGCCGTACCAGCGTCGTCGGCAGGACGACGCTCGACGGCGCCGGGTCCGCCGTCGCCTCGGAGGTACGCAGCAGGAGGCGGGCCATCAGGCGTCCCATCTCCTCGATGTCCTGGCGGACGGTGGTCAGTGGCGGGTCGGTCTGCTCGGCGACGGGCAGCACGTCGTCGAAGCCGATCACGGCCACGTCCTCGGGCACGCGCCGGCCGCTCTCGCGCAGCACGCGCAGGGCGCCCATCGCGGTGAGGTCGTTGGCGGCGAACACCGCGTCCACGTCCGGGCGGCGGTCGAGGAGGAGGCGCATGGCACGTTCGCCGCAGTCCGGGGTGAAGTCGCCCTCCACGACGAGGCGGGGGTCTCCGTCGCCGACGACGTCCCGGTAGCCGTCGAGACGGTCGACCGCCGAGGTCTGGTCCAGGGCGCCGGTGATGTGCGCGATCCGGGTCCGGCCGAGGGCCACGAGATGGCGTACGGCCGCGCGGGCCCCGCCCCGGTTGTCGCAGTCGACGTACACCGGGCTGCCGCCCGCATCCTCGCTCCAGTCGGGCCGGCCGCCGAAGACGGTGCGGACGCCTGCCTTCCGTATCAGGCCGGGCAGCGGGTCGTCGACGTGGAGGGAGAAGACGAGGGCGCCGTCGACGTGCCCGCCGGCGAGATAGCGGGCCACGCGGGCGTGGTCGTCCCTGCCCTCGGTGAGCAGCAGCACGAGCTGGTTGTCGTGAGCCGTCAGTTCCTTGCTGATGCCACGCAGCTGGAGGGCGAAGAAGGGGTCGGCGAAGACCCGGGTCTCGGGTTCGGCGATGACCACCGCGACGGCGTCGTGCCGCCTGGTGACCAGGCTGCGCGCCGCCCGGTTGGGGACGTAGCCGAGTTCCTCGACCGCTTCCAGCACCCTGGCGACGACGGGCTCCCGGACGCCGTCCCCTCCGTTGACGACCCGGGACACGGTGGCCCGGGACACTCCGGCCCGCGCGGCCACGGCCTCCAGCGTGGGGCGCGGCACTGCCTCGGTCACTTCCGACTCCTCATCGGCGGCGAACGATCAGGATAACCGCGGGCCCGCGGGACGGTACCGGTCAAGGGCATTGGTCGAGGAAGGCCACCGGTCACGGAAGCGCACCGGTCGCGGAAGGGCACCGGTCGCGGGCGTCCGGAGGGCGTGGTCAGGAAGCCTCTTCCCGGCGGGCCCGGCTCGGCTGGACCCGTTTCGGTTCGCCGGGCATCTTCGGGTACTCGGGCGGGTACGGCAGGTCGCCCAGGCCGTGGTCCTGCTCGTCGCGGCGGGCCAGTTCCAGGAGGGCGTCCAGGGAGTAGGCGTGCTCGTCCATGCCGGCGTGGACGTCGCCGAGTTCGGCGAAGCGCGCCGGCATGGTGACGATGTCGAAGTCACGGGGGTGGGCCACGCCGACCTCCTCCCAGCGCAGGGGTGCGGAGACGGGGGCGCCGGGGAGGGGGCGTACGGAGTAGGCGGAGGCGATGGTGCGGTCGCGGGCGGTCTGGTTGTAGTCGACGAAGATGCGCTCGCCGCGCTCCTCCTTCCACCACTTGATGGTGACCTGATCGGGCATCCGGCGTTCCATCTCCCGGCCCACGGCGATCGCGGCGCGCCGCACCTGGGTGAAGGTCCAGCGCGGTTCGATGGGCACGAAGACGTGCAGGCCGCGGCCTCCGGAGGTCTTGGGCCAGCCGCGCAGACCGCCGAACTCGTCCAGGACGGAGCGTAGTTCGAGGGCGGCGCGGGCCGCGTCGGCGTAGTCGGTGCCGGGCTGCGGGTCGAGGTCGATGCGGAGTTCGTCGGGGTGGTCGACATGGCCGCGGCGCACCGGCCAGGGATGGAAGGTGAGGGTGCCGTACTGGGCGGCCCACACCACGGCGGCCTCCTCGGTCGGGCACATCTCGTCGGCGCTGCGCCCGCTGGGGAAGGTGATGTGGGCGGTCGGGATCCAGTCGGGCATGCCCTTGGGGGCCCGCTTCTGGTAGAACCACTCGCCGTCGATGCCGTCCGGGTACCGCTGGAGGGTGGTGGGACGGTCGCGCAGGGCGCGAAGGATGCCGGGGCCGACGGCGATGTAGTACTGGGCGACGTCCAGCTTGGTGTATCCGCGTTCCGGGAAGAAGATCTTGTCCGGGCTGGACAGCCGTACGGTCCGGCCGGCCACGTCCAGTTCCACAGCAGCACCCATGCGGCCACCGTAGGCGTCCCCCGCAAAGCTCGCATACCGGGCGATATCGGATGCGGGCGAGCAGAATCGGACCCATGGATCTGCCGGTGATGCCGCCCGTGAGGCCGATGCTCGCCACGTCGGTGGCGAAGATCCCGCCGGGCATGCGGTACGAGGCGAAGTGGGACGGGTTCCGGGCGATCGTGTTCCGCGACGGGGACGAGGTCGAGCTGGGCAGTCGTACCGGAAAGCCGTTGACCAGGTACTTTCCCGAGCTGGTCGGGGCGTTGAAGGAGCGGTTGCCCGCGCGGTGCGTGCTGGACGGGGAGATCGTGGTCGCGCGGGGCGGGCGGCTCGACTTCGACGCGCTGTCGGAGCGGATCCATCCGGCGGACTCACGGGTGCGGATGCTGGCCGAGAGGACCCCGGCCTCCTTCGTCGCCTTCGACCTGCTGGCGCTGGACGACCAGTCCCTGCTGGACGTTCCGCTGACCGGCCGGCGGGCCCTGCTGGAGCGGGCGCTCGCCGGCGTCACCGCCCCCGTGCATCTGGCGCCCGCGACGACGGACGTCGAGGTGGCGCGGCAGTGGTTCGAGAGGTTCGAGGGCGCGGGCCTGGACGGGGTCGTCGCCAAGCCGCCCGGCCTGCGCTACCTCCAGGGCGAGCGCGCCATGTTCAAGATCAAGCACGAGCGGACGGCGGACGTGGTCGTCGCCGGTTACCGCTTCCACAAGAGCGGCCCGGTGGTGGGCTCGCTGCTGCTCGGTCTGTACGACGACCGGGGCGCCCTCCAGCACGTGGGCGTGGCGGCCGCGTTCTCCATGAAGAGGCGCGCCGAACTGGTCGAGGAATTGGAGCCGTTGCGCATGGAGGACGTCTCCGGGCACCCGTGGGCGGCCTGGTCGGAAGAGGCGGCGCATGAGACGGCCCGGCTGCCCGGGGCGCCGAGCCGCTGGTCGGGCAAGAAGGACCTGTCGTGGGTGCCGCTTCGGCCGGAGCGGGTCGCCGAGGTCGCGTACGACCACATGGAGAACGGCGCCCGTTTCCGTCACACGGCCCGCTTCCGCCGCTGGCGCCCGGACCGCACCCCGGAGAGCTGCACGTACGCCCAGTTGGAGGAGCCGGTGCGGTACGACCTCGCGGAGATCCTGGGGACGGCCGGGCAGAGCTGACACAGGGCTCGCCGCCTCTCCCCCACGTCTTGCGCTACGCGGGTGATCGGCACCGGCCGGGTATGGCCTGCGGTGAGTCGACGAGCGCACAATCGACCACACGAACGGGGTGGGAACAGTGGGCATGAGACACAGGGCGCGGACGCGACGCGCCGTTTGGGCGGCGGCGCTCCTGGCCGTGACGATGGCGGCGTCCCTCACGGCGGGCTGCTCGCTGCGGGGCGCGAGGGACGACGGCCGTCCGGGGACGAGCACAGCACCGACCGCCGGAGGCAGCGGCGGCTCCGTACTGGCCGTGAAGATCGACAATGTGGGCGCGGCCCGCCCGCAGACCGGGCTCGACGCGGCGGACGTCGTCTACGTGGAGCAGGTCGAGGGCGGCCTGAGCCGGCTGATGGCGGTGTTCGCCACAAGGCTCCCCAAGGCCGTGGGCCCGTTGCGCAGCGCCCGCGAGTCCGACCTGGAGCTGTTGCGTCAGTTCGACGAGCCGACGCTGGCCTTCTCGGGAGTCCAGCGCAAGCTGCTGCCGCTGGTCCGTCAGGCGCCGCTGCGGGCGAAGTCGCCGGACGAGGCCTCCGACGCGTACTACCGGTCCACCGGCAGGGCCGCACCGCACAACCTGTTCCTCCACCCCGGCCGGCTGCTGCCCTCCGCGCCCGGCAAGGCGGCGCTGACCACCGGCTTCCACTACGGCGCGGCCCCGTCCGGCGGCACTCCGCGGACCACGCGCACGGTGCGCTACCCGTCGGCCCGCTTCACCTTCGACTGGTCCGCCGGACAGCACCGCTGGCTGGTGTCGATGGACGGCACCGCCGCGACGACGACCGACGGGGGGCGGATGGCGACGGCGACGGTCGTCGTGCAGTACGTGAGGATCCGCTCCTCGCAGTACCACGACGTGCTCGGGAACAGCACGCCGTACACCGAGACGGTCGGTGCGGGGAAGGCACAGGTGCTGCGGGACGGGCGGTCCTTCGACGCCACCTGGTCACGGCCGGCGGCCACGGACGGTACGACGTTCACCGCGGCGGACGGCAGCCCGATGAACTTCGCCGACGGCCAGGTGTGGGTGGTGTTCGCCCAGGCCTAGAGCGAGGGGGGAAGTCTGCTGGGGCAGGCTCGAAGAAGGGAACCCTGCTGGGGCAAGCCCGAAAAACAGAGGGCCTGCTGTGGCAGCGGGCTCCCTCAGCGCAGTCCCCGCCCCGTGTCCAGCGCCTCGCGGGCCCGGGCGGCCAGCCCGTCCGCGCCGCAGGTGTCGGCGAGGGCCAGGCCCCGGTTGAGTTCGGCGACCGAGCGGGTCGCGATGCCGTACTCGACGCGGGCCGCCGCGTGTTCGTACTGGCAGGGGGAGGCCTCCAGGTAGGCGACCGCCTGGGCGGCGAGGCGCACGGCGGCCTGGCCGGTCTCCAGGGCGGCGGCGCAGCGCAGGGCCTCGCCGATGGCGGTGTCCGTGCCGAAGCGTTCGGCCTGCCGGCGGGCGTCCGCGGCGAGTTGTGCGGCTCGGGCGGGGTCCTGGGTGGCGAGGGCCTTGGCGAGGTCGATGGACCAGGGCGAGAGCACGGGGTTGTGGCCGCCGCGGGAGGCCGCGGTCTTCTCGGCGGCCTCGAGTTCGTTGATGCCTTCCTCGGTGCGGCCGACGGCGAGCAGCAGACGCCCGCGGACGGAGCGGATGTCGGGGAGCACGATGGTGGACGGGTAGGGCGGGGCGAAGCCGTACTGCTCGGCGAGCCTGAAGGCCTCGTCGACGTGGCCGCGGGCCAGCAGGGTGTCGACGAGTCCGCAGGTCGCCGACCAGTACAACGGCAGGCGCCGGCCCACGCGTTCGGCGAGGGTCAGCGCTTCGCGCAGGGCTTTCTCGGCGTCGCGCAGCCGGCCCTGCCGGCGGTAGGCGAGGCCGAGGAAGGCGTTGGCCAGGGAGAGGTGGCCGCCGCGCCAGCCGGCGCCGGTGTAGGCGCGCAGTGCCTCGGCGAAGAGGCTCTCGGCGCGGTCGAGCCGGTCGGTGTAGGCGTACGCGCTGCCGAGCATCATCAGCAGCTCGATGCCCCACTCGCCGTCGGTCCAGCCGAGACCGGGGGCGAGACGGCCGTTGACCAGGGCCCGGTCGCACAGTTCGACGACCTCTTCGGCGTTCTCGCCGTGGGTCATCGCGTCGAAGCCGCGCAGGATCAGCAGGGCGCGCTCGGAGTTGTCGCGGCCGGTGCAGGTGGCGGCGAGTTCGGCCAGGCGCCGGGAGCGTGCCGGGGAGACGGTCTCGCCGTGGATGCCCTCCCACATGAACTGCACGGCCTGGAGCCGCAGCCGCACGGGGCTCGTCTCGTGCCGGGCGGCCTCGGCCTCGACCGTGCGGACGGCCTCTTCCAGCTGGTCGTTGTGGAGCAGCGCCTGGCTGAGCCGGATCACGGCGTCCACGCGCCGGTCGCCGTCGAGGCCGGGCATGCCGAGTGCGTACTGCAGGTGCTCGATGGTGACGGCGGGCGCGGTGAGCAGGGTGGCGCAGCCCAGCTCGTAGAGCACGTGCGCGTGCACGTCGGGGCGCGGCGGCTCAACGAGGGCGCGTTCCAGACAGCGGCGGGCGGCGTCGGGCGCGCCGACGGCGAGGTGTTCGCGGGCGGCCTCGCGCAGCTGCTCGACGAGTTCCTCGTCGTCGTCAGGATGGACCTTGAGCAGGTGCCGGGCGGCCTCGGCGGCGCCGCGTCCGGTCTCGGCGACGATCTGCGCGGCGATGCCGTGCATGGCGGTGCGCACGCCCTCCGGGATGGAGTTGTAGACGGCGGAGGCGATCAGCGGGTGGACGAACTCCAGCGCGACGTCCTCTATGCCGGGCACCAGCGGTTCGGCATCGGTCTCGGTGAGGATACGGGCGTTGCAGAGCAGTTCGGCGCAGTACCCGGCGGTGTAGGGGCTCATGGAGGCGAGTTGGGCGACGAGGTCGACGGAGATGCCGGTGCCGAGGATGGCGGCCGCCCACGCGAACCGGGTCGCCTCGATGCCGAGGCCCTTGAGGCGGTCGACGAGTCCGCCGCCGCGCGCGGAGCGGTTCAGGGCACGCAGCTCGCCGGCCTGTGCGTCGACGGGCTGGAGTTCGCTGTCCTGGACCTTGGCGAGGAGTTCGACGGTCTCGTAGGGGTTGCCGCCGGTGACGGCCCACACCTCGCGGCAGAACGGGTCGTCGGCGTGCCGGCCGACGGTGGCGCGGGTGAGCCCGGCGGTGGCGCTCGGGGTGAGGGCGCTGAGGTTGCTGACGGGGCGGGCGACCGCGGCCACCGCGTCGAGGTGGCCGGCACTCTCGCCGCTCACCTCGCCGGGCCTGCGGGCGACCACCACCAGTACGGACAGATCGTCCAGTCGTTCGGCGAACGCGGCCAGCCAGCGCAGGGTCTCCTGGTCGGCCCAGTGGGCGTCGTCGATCAGGAGCACCAGCGGCCACTCCCGGCGGGCGAGCCGGCGTACGGCGGCGACGAGTCCGTCGCACACGTACTGCGGGTCGGCGCTGCCCTCGCCGGGGTCCACTATGCCGAGGGCGGGGCCGGCGATGTCGTACCAGTCGCCGAGGTACTCGCGGGCCTCTTCCGGCAGCAGGGAGATCAGGGCGGGCTGGAGCAGTTGCCGCACCACGTGGAACGGGACGGACTTCAGGGTCTCGCCGCCGCGGGCGGACCAGACGGCGCAGCCGCGTCGTTCGGCGATGCGGCGGGTCTCGTTGAGCAGCGCGGTCTTGCCGAGTCCGGCCTCGCCCCGGAAGACGAGGAGGCTGCCCGCGGGCGACTGGTCGGCGCACAGGCCGTCGAGCGCCTCCGTGACCGTGGCGATCTCCGCGTCCCGCTCCCACAGGGAAGCCGAGGCGGCCGCCGGCGGCCTTCCCTCCGTCATCCCGTTACCTCCCCAGGTCGCCCGAATGACGTACAGACCCCGAGCGTAGCCGTCCGGTGCGACAAGTGGAGGCCGCTCGTGGCAGGTGTTGCCCCGCCGGGTGAAACAGTGTGCGGACCCACGACGCGTACCCCGCCCGACCAGCGGTCGCGCTGTCGACGGATCGTCAGCAGTGCCTGGACGGGGCCGGTTTCCGAAGAACGCGGGGGTCGCGCCGCGAACGGCGGTGCCGCGCGCCGCTCGTCGCCGCGCACCGCCGCTCACCGCCGCGCGCTGCCGCGCCGGCCGCCGGTGCGGCTCGGGGCGGACGGCCGCCGCGCCGAGACCGAGCCGTGACCTGGAAAACGGAGCCGAAATGAACCGGTCCGCGCACTTGGCGGTGGATCCTCTCATCACACTTTCACCGATGCCTCATACGGTGGGGGCATGACGCAGGTGACTCCTCCCGGGTGGTACCCCGACCCCGGGCACACGAATGCCGGTCCGCCCACCGAGCGCTGGTGGGACGGCACGGCCTGGACGGACCAGACCCGCCCGGCCGGAACAGCCGGCATGTGGGGTCCCCCGACGCAGTCGGCGCCCCCGGGACAACCGTTCCCGCCAGGGCAGCCGGCTCCCCCGGCGTATCCCGCCGGCTCCGCCTACCCGGGCGCTCCGGACTACGCGGCGTACCCGGGCCATCCGGGGTATCCCGGCCGGCCGCCGGCCCCGTCGCGGCGCGGGCTGCGTACCGGCATAGCCGTCGCGGCGGCGGCCGCGGTCCTGGCGAGCATCGGGGTCGGCGTGTACGCCCTCACCAAGAACGACGGCGGCGGCAGCGACCGCGCCGGCTCGCAGCAGGGGCAGGACGGGACCGGTGGTTCGGACGGCGGTCCGGGCGGTGGATCGGGCGGGTCGGGCGGCTCGGACGGGTCCGGTGGGATCGGAGGCTCGGGCGGGTCCGGCGGGCAGGACCAGTCGCCGGCTCCCGACCGGTCCGGGACGCCCAGGGTCGAGGGCGGCGGGAACGTGCCGGATCCGTTCAACGGGATCAGCCTGCCCGTGCCGCAGAACTGGGTCGGTGAGGTGATCAGCGTCGGCGCGCAGGTGACCAGCCAGAAGTCGTACAAGTGCCCCGGCAACAACTCCCAGACCTGTACGGCCGGTGGCGCCTACTCGGCGTCCGCGGACGACCTGGGCACGAAGGGCGCCACGGCCGAGGCGGTCGCCAAGGCGGACGTCTCGGTCAACGCCGCGCACGCCTACGGCGGCACCACCTACGGCAGTGTCACCTCGCACGAGGCGCTGGCCTCGCAGGCGGTGACGGTGGCCGGGCAGAAGGGCTATCTGGTGCGCTGGAAGGTGATCACCAGCAAGGGCGCCGACGGCTACGTCGAGTCGGTCGCCTTCCCCTCGCCCAACGACCCCCGGCAGATCCTCGTCGTGCGCTTCGGGCTCGACGTCGGGCAGAACGTGTCCGTCATCGACGAGATCCTGAAGGGGATCAAGGCCTCGTCCGGCGGCAGCGGCCAGAACGTCTGAGGACGCCGGGCGTCGAGCACCCGCCGGGCGACGGGCGCTCCTGGGCGCCGGTCGCCGGTCGCCGACGAATGAATCGGCCGGGTGGGGTGCCCCTCCGCTCAAGGGGAGCCCCACCCGGCCGGGGGGGTGCGCGCCGCCCCCGTCCCCACGGTGCGGCGCGAGCAGGTCACCGTTCAGTCATCCCGTGAACGGCGGCCTGGTTCCTGGGTCAGTCCGAGTGCGGGCAGCACCGCCGCCTCGACGAACCGGACGAGATAGTCGGCGTCGGCGTACTGGCCGCTCAGCACGGGCCGTACGCGCAGCACACCGAACATCATGGCCGGGACGTACTCCAGCGCGGGATGCCCGGCCCGCACCTCGCCCCGCCGCACGCCCCGGTCCAGCATCTCCTGGAGCGCCTTGATCTCCGGGTCGACCAGCGCCGCACGCAGCGCCTGCGCCAGTTCATGGTCTCCGGTGACCGCGTGTCCCAGCGCCTGCAGCAGCCCGGTGTCCTTGCCCGACCAGTTGCCCGCGGAGCGCGCGGCCTGGCGCAGGTCCTCCGCGAGGGAACCGGTGTCGATCCCCTCGAAGCGCACCCGGCCGCTGGCGCGCAGCGCGGCGGCGACGAACTGGGGCTTCGTCTTCCACTGCCGGTAGAGCGTGGACTTGCTGCAGCGGGTGCTGGCGGCGACTCCTTCCATGGTCACGGATTCGTAGCCGCACTCGCGGATCTGTTCCAGCACGGCGTCGAAGAACTCCCTCTCACGCTCGGGCGTGATCTTGGAGCGGCGCGTGGCGGTGACCGTCTCCGGTCCGTCCTCGGCCTGCGACGTCATGCGGGGCATCTCCTCACTTGTGGACGGCCGCCCCAGCGTCACTCGACGGGCGGCCTCGAACCTGCTTCCAGTGTGTGTCGCACATCAATCGGTACGCAAGTGTACCGGTACTCAAGCGTATCGGTACACTGACGTATCGGTACGGCGACGTATCGATGAGTTCCGCGCCTCGGCGGGGTCTCAGCACCATTCCACGCAGCACTGTCATGAAGGGGCCGGGGATGAATGGCCGAACCGAGCCCGCGGAAGCGGACCCTGACGCGATAGCCACAGCGCGTCCTCCACTCCTCCGGGAGTTCCTGCTCGTCGCGGGACTCTTCCTCGTCTACAAGCTCGGGCGGCAACTGGCCGACGGCCACACCGCGCAGGCGTTCCGTAACGGCCACCACGTGTGGAACCTCGAACGGGCCGTGCGTCTTCCCAGCGAGAGCGACGTGCAGTCCGTGCTGCTGCACGGCGACACGCTCGTCCATCTGGCGAACACCTACTACGCGACCGTCCACTTCCCGGCCACCCTGGCCTTCCTGGTCTGGATGTACCTGCGCAGGCCCGCCCACTACGTGTGGGCCCGCCGGGTGCTCGCGGCCGTGACCGGCGCGGCCCTCGTGCTGCCGTTCACCTTCCCGCTGGCCCCGCCGCGGATGCTGACCGGCACCGGCCTCATCGACACCGCCCGCGTCTACGGCCCCTCCGTGTACGGGCCGCCGTCCAGCGACCACCTCTCCAACCAGTTCGCCGCGATGCCCTCGCTGCACTTCGGCTGGGCCCTCATGGTGGCCATCGGTCTCATCGCGGCCACCCGCTCGCCCTGGCGCCGGCTGTGGCTCCTGCACCCCCTGATCACCCTGCTGGTCATCGTGGGCACGGCGAACCACTACTGGATCGACGCGATCGTCGCGACGGCCATGCTGGGCGTCGCCCTCGCCCTCATCCACCCGCCGCACCGCACCAGGACCACCGCGGGACGCGGCACCCGGCACCTCGCTCCCAAGGAGTCCGTCCTGGTCGGAGCGGGCCGATGAGCGCCGCCGCCCTGGCCGCCGTCGGCCTCTCCCTGATCTCCGCCGTCGCCTACGCCGCCGCCGCCGTCGCCCAGGAACGCCTCGCCTCCCGCACCGCCGGCACGGGCCTGCCGCGACTGCTCGGCACCGGCGCCTGGTGGTCGGCGGTCGGCCTGAACGCGGCCGCGGCGCTGCTGCACGTCGTCGCCCTCAAGTACGGCCCCCTCACCCTGGTCCAGCCGCTCGGCGCGCTCACCCTGGTCGCGGCCGTGCCCCTCGGGGCGCGGGCGGCGGGCCGGCGGGTCAGCGCGGTGGAGTGGCGCGGTACGGCGCTCACCCTGCTGGGTCTCGGCGCACTGCTGGTCAGTGCCTCGGGCCCGGCGCCCGAGCGGGTGCTGAGCCTGACCGAGGCGCTCGCGGTCGCCGGGACGACCGCCGCCCTGATCGGCATGCTGTCCCGGCCCGGCGCCCGGCCCGGCCTGCGGCACGCGACCGCCTCCGGGTTCGCCTCGGGTGTCGCCTCCGCGCTCACCCAGACCGTGACCGTGGCGGCGACGGACCGTTCGGGTCCGGCGCTGAGCCCGGAGGTGATCGTGGTCGCGGTCCTCGTCGCCGCGTTCGCCGCCGGCGGGCTGCTGCTGTCCCAGACCGCCTACCGCGAGGGCCTCGGCGCCCCGCTGGCCGTGGTCACCCTGGCCAACCCGGTGGCCGCCGCCGTGATCGGCCTGACCCTGCTCGGCGAGGGGCTGCGGGGCGGTGCGGGCGGCGTCGCGCTGGCGGTGGCCGGAGCGGGCCTCGCCTCCTGGGGTGTCGTCCTGCTCACCCGGGTGACACCGGCACCGGAGCCCGAGCGCGAGCACGAGCACGAGCACGACGAGGAGCACCCCGTCGCGGCGGTCCTCGCGCTGGAGCCGGCGACGGCGACCGCCGAACCGGCGCTGGCCCGCAGGCGCGCGGAGCCGGGGCACCTCACCCCGCTCTGAGCGGCCACGCCCCCAGGCGGGGGGGCCGCGTAAACAGAGGGCCGCGTAAAGACGACGGCGGCCGGTGTACGCAAGTTCGCGTGCACCGGCCGCCGTTTGCCGTACTCCCCCGTGGGGATCCGGTCAGCCGAGACCCCTGGAGTCCTGCTTGAGCGCGGTGTCCACCGTCAGGGCCGTGGCGACCACGAGGCTCAGGAGCGGCTCGGGCAGCTGGTAGTGGATCTGCAGGACGTAGTTGTCCGCCGTCGTGAACAGCGTCTTGGCAAGGCCTTCCCAGGTCTTGGTGATCCGGGCGACCTCGTTGTCCGCGTGGTCGACGATGGCGAAGTTCCAGGCCCGCCAGTTCTCCGCCTTGATCGCGCCGACCTGTTGGCCGTTCGCGTTCATGGCGAAGTTGATCTTCCCGATCATGTTCTGCTGGACGATCTCACCGACCGGCGAACCGTCCGGGCGGGTCACGATCACGCGCGACTTGAAGAACTTCGCGGGCCGGGTCAGCACCAGCTGGGGCTGACCGTAGGCATCGCGGATCTCCAGCCGGTGGGTCATGAACTGGTCGAGGCTGGAGACGAAGCGCAGGACCTTCTTCAGCGCGCTCTGTCCGACCTCGGTGACCGAGCCGATCTCGCGGCCACTCTGGTCCATGACCTTGTACTCGTTGGTCAGCTCGATCAGCTTGGCCTTCTGGTTCACCACCAGGACCGGCTCGGTGAACAGGCTGCCGCCGCCGGGGCCGCCGGCCGCGACACCGGCCTGCTGCTGCACCTGGTGCTGCACCTTGGGGTCGGCGGCCTGCTGCTGAGGAACAGCCTGCTGGGGAGCGGCCTGCTGCTGAGGCGCGGCCTGCTGGGGAGCGGCCTGCTGCGCCGCGTTCGTGTGCTCGGTCCACTGGGTTCCGTCCCAGTAGCGGAGGGTCTGGGGAGCCCCGTGCGGGTCGGGATACCAGCCTGCGGGAGTGTTTGTCTGCATGGTCACCGGGGCACACTACCTTCTTCTGTCCGGTACCTGACCAGCCCGCACGGGGCGTGACTCATGCCCGGTTCACCCCGTGATGATCGCCGGGTCGGAGACGCCCGCCTGCCCGTTCTCGACGTGGCCGGCGAAGCCGCGCAGGAAGGCCGGGTCGGCGTCCGAGGTGACCGTGAGGTCGTACCAGCGCTTGCTCGCGGTGAGGGCGACGGTCCGCTTCACGGTGGCGCCGGGCCGCACGGACACGGCGACGGGGCCCCCGCCGTAGCCGCTGACGAGCTTCAGCCGCGCCGTGCCGGAGCCCGCGTTGGTGAAGGTGAGTTCGATGTCGTCACCGACGTGGCGGGCGACGACCTCGGGGCCGGCGACCTTGTTGCGGCCCTTGAAGACGCGCAGGAAGCCGTTGGGGCCGTATACGGAGAGGTCGTAGGAGCCGCCCGAGTAGAGCGAGTTCCAGGTGTCGGAGAGGGTCTTGCCGGCCTCGGTGGTGTAGGGCCAGGGGCCGTCGGTGCGGTTGTTCGAGGTGACCAGGAACGCGGCGCCCGCCTGCGCGCCGGAGGCGAAGGTGAGCGTGAACTTCCCGGCCGCCGTGTCCGCCGAACCGTCCACCAGGGGGGCGTACTTCAGGGGGCGGGTCAGGCGGCTGCCGCGCTCCTGCTTGGGCAGGGCGGGGTCGGCGGGCGGGGTCGGCACGTAGTCGGGGTGCCGGTTGTGGTCCGGGGGCCGGTAGCCGGCGGTGGAGGGCAGCGCGACGGCGGCCGTGTCCTTACGGGAGAAGTCGAAGGCGGAGGTCAGGTCGCCGCAGACGGCCCGCCGCCAGGGGGAGATGTTCGGCTCCTGAACACCGAAGCGGCCCTCGATGAAGCGGATGATCGAGGTGTGGTCGAGGGTCTCGGAACAGACGTAGCCGCCCTTGCTCCAGGGGGAGACGACGATCATCGGCACCCGCTGGCCGAGCCCGTAGGGGCCGGCGCTGTGGCTGATGTCGCCCTTGTACAGGTCGAGGGCGGGGTCCACGGTCGACAGGCCCTGGGCGGCGGAGGCCGGCGGGTAGGGCGGGATGACGTGGTCGAAGAAGCCGTCGTTCTCGTCGTAGGTGATGAACAGCGCGGTCTTCCCCCACACGTCGGGGTTGGAGGTGAGCGCGTCCAGGACCTGGGAGACGTACCAGGCGCCGTAGTTCGCGGGCCAGTTGGGGTGCTCGGTGAAGGCCTCGGGGGCGACGATCCAGGAGACCTGGGGCAGGGTGCCCGCCTTGACGTCCGCCGTGAGCCGGTCGAAGAAGCCCTCGCCCTTGCTCGCGTCGGTGCCGGTGCGGGCCTTGTCGTACAGCGGGTCGCCGGGCTTGGCGCTGCGGTACTGGTTGAAGTAGAGCAGGGAGTTGTCGCCGTAGTTGCCGCGGTAGGCGTCGTTGATCCAGCCCCAGCCGCCGGCGGCGTCCAGGCCGTCGCCGACGTCCTGGTAGATCTTCCAGGAGACCCCGGCCTGCTCCAGGCGCTCCGGGTACGTCGTCCAGGAGTAGCCCTTCTCGTCGTTGCCGAGGACCGGGCCGCCGCCCTTGCCGTCGTTGCCGGTGAAGCCCGTCCACATGTAGTAGCGGTTGGGGTCGGTCGAGCCGATGAAGGAGCAGTGGTACGCGTCGCAGATGGTGAAGGCGTCGGCGAGCGCGTAGTGGAAGGGGATGTCGTCGCGGGTCAGGTACGCCATCGTCGTCGACGACTTGGCGGGCACCCACTTGTCGTACTTGCCGCCGTTGAAGGCGGTGTGGCCGTCGTTCCAGCCGTGCGGGAGGTCCTGGATGAAGGCCAGGCCCAGGTCGTCCGCGTCCGGGTGGAAGGGGAGGACGTCCTTCGTGCCGTCGGACTGCTTCCAGACGGAACGGCCGTTCTGCGTCACCGGGCGCGGGTCGCCGAAGCCCCGCACGCCGCGCAGCGAGCCGAAGTAGTGGTCGAAGGACCGGTTCTCCTGCATGAGGACGACGACGTGCTCGACGTCCTGGACCGAGCCCGTGCGGTGGTGGGCGGGGAGCGCGGCCGCGCGCTGGATGCTGCTGGACAGCGCGGTGAACGCGGTGGTCGCGCCCGCCAGTTGCAGGAATCTGCGCCGATTGACTTCGGACATGCGTGAGAACCCTCTCATCCTGACGAACTGCTCGGTCCGGAACCTGCGCACGTGTGCGCGGTGCGAGTGTTCCAAGGGCACCGAACGCCAGGGAAGGGTCGGGCGGCACTTACATGAAAGTTGTCTGTACAAGTGAGGGCGTGCGGGTGCGTCCCTACGCCTCCGCACCACCCCCGAAGAGGAGGTCCAGGGTGACTTCGCGGTAGTGACGCACATGTCCGTAGGCGCACCGGGCCGCCGCGTCCGCGTCGGCGGCGGCGATCGCCTCGTACAACTCCCGGTGCTCGTCCCACAGATGACGCGCGTCGTCGACCTGGTGCAGCAGCCAGCGCAGCCGGCCCTCCAGCGAGCCGAGCGCGGAGGTGAGCAGTTCGTTGCCGGCGATGTCCACGATGTGCTGGTGGAAGGCGACGTTCGCCTTCGTGACGCGGTCGGGCCTGCCGGACAGGGTGGCGCGGCGCGCGGTCTCCAGCAGCCGTTCCAGTGCGCACAGTTGGGCGGCGTCGGCCCGCTCGGCGGCGCGGCGCACGGCGACGACCTCAAGGGCCTCGCGGATGTCGAAGAGGTTCTCGACGTCGGTCCGCGTCATCTGCTTGACGATGATCCTGCGCGGCGAGGGTGCGTGAAGGAAGCCTTCGCCGAGCAGGATGCGGATGGCCTCGCGCACGGGGACCCGGGAGACGCCGAACTCCTCGGCCACGTCGCGCTCGATGAGCCGGTCGCCGGGGCGGAGCATGCCGCTGATGATCCGGTCGCGCAGCCCCTCGCAGACCTGGTCGCGCAGCCAGCCCACACCCTGCGCGGAGCCGTCGCCCACCGAGCCGTTCGCGCTGGTCCGGCCGGTTCTGCCGGTGACCGGGGGCGTCGCGTCCGGCACGCGTACGACCGTGCGCCCGCTCGATGCGGCGGTCCGTTCCGTCCCTTTTTCGCGGGTCACGCGGCCTCCCATGTCGATGAGATTACGGTATACCAAAGCCTTGACGACACTCCGATTCACTCCCATCCTCGGTATACCAAAACGCGGAAGCCGCACGTCCGTGTCCTGCCGATCGCCCTGTGGCGCTCAGCGAATCGAGGGTATTCCATGTCCAGTTCGTCCGCGGCAGAGACAGCCGCAACCGCCGGGGCCGCCGGCACCCCGGGCACCAGAGCCAAGCCCACCCGCGTCCGCTGGAAGATGTTCGTCCTGCTGCTCGGTGTGGTCGCTCTCAACTACATCGACCGCGGCTCGGTCTCCGTGGCCCTGCCCGTCATCACGGAGGACCTGCATCTGTCCAAGGAGACGACGGGCTTCGTACTCAGCGCGTTCTTCTGGACGTACGCGCTGATGCAGATCCCGAGCGGCTGGCTCGCCGACCGGTTCGGCCCCCGCAAGATGGTGTCCGGCGCCTGTGTCGGCTGGGGCGTCGCGCAGGGCCTCACCGCCGCCGCGACCGGCGCCGGATCGCTGCTCGGCTACCGGCTGCTGCTCGGCGCGGTCGAGGCCCCGGTCATGCCCGCGGGCGGCAAGCTCAACGCGGGCTGGCTGCCCGCGAAGGAACGCGGACGCGGTGCCGTCCTGCTCGACGGCGGCGCACCCCTCGGCGCGGCCCTCGGCGGCATCATCATCTCCGCCCTCCTGGCCTGGACGGGGAGCTGGCGCATCAGCTTCCTCATCACCGGTGTGCTCACGGTCGCCGCCGGACTGCTCGCCGGCTGGTACATCCGCAACACCCCGCGCGAGCACCCCGGCGTGAACGACGCCGAGGCCACCTACATCGAGAAGGCGCACGAGGAGGAGGACGCCGAGGGCCCGGCCAACGAGCGCGCCGGTCTGCGGCCGTACCTGCGCTACCGCTCCTTCTGGGCGATGTGCCTGGGCTGGATGGGCTTCAACGGCGTCTTCTACGGACTGCTCACCTGGGGTCCGCTCTACCTCTCCGAGGCCAAGGGCTTCGACATCAAGACCATCGGCTGGTCCACCCTCGTCATCTTCGGCTCCGGCTTCGTCGGCGAACTCACCGGCGGCTGGCTCTGCGACCGCTGGAAGGCGACCGGCGGCGGCGCGAACCGGGTGATGCGCACGCTGATGGGCATCGCCGGTGTCTCCGTGATCGCCGGTCTGCTCGGCGTCGTCCTGGTACCGGACGCGATCACCGCGGTCGTCCTGCTCTCGGTCGTGATGTTCTTCCTGCGCTGGGCGGGCCTGTTCTGGTCGCTGCCGTCCATCCTCGGCGGACGCGCCAACGCGGGTGTCGTCGGCGGCGCGATGAACCTGTCCGGCAACATCGCCGGCGTCGTCACGCCGATCGCGGTCGGCTACATCGTCGGCGGCACCGGTTCCTACACGTGGGCGCTCCTCTTCTTCGTGGGCTCGGGCGTCCTGTTCACCCTCTCCTCCCTCGTTCTCGACTACAGCAAGAGGCTGGCCGTCCGATGACCGCACCCTCCCGATCCCCCCGTCCGTACCGGATCGGCATGCTCACCCCGTCGTCCAACACCTGTCTTGAGCCGGTCACCTACCGTCTCCTGGCCGGTACGGACGTCGCCACCGCGCACTTCGCCCGGGTCGGCGTCACCCGGATCGCCCTCGACGAGGGCTGCGACGCGCAGTTCGACCTCGAACCGATGCTCACCGCCGCCCGGCAGCTGGCCGACGCGCAGGTCGACGTCATCGTCTGGAACGGCACCTCGGGCTCCTGGCTCGGGGTCGACCGGGACCGTGCGCTGTGCGCCGCGATCACGGAGGCGACCGGCGTCCCGGCGACCACGTCGACGCTCGCGATCCTCGACGCGTGCGCCGCGTACGGCGTGACCCGGCTCGGGCTCGCCGTGCCGTACACGCGTGACGTGGCCGAGCGGATCGTGACCACGTACGCACGGGAGGGCCTTGACTGCACGCTCGCCGAGCCGTTCGGCGTCAGCGACAACGAGGCCTTCGCGCGCATCCCCGAGGCCGAGGTCGCCCGGCAGATCGAGGCCGCCGCCGAGGACGTGCACGCGGTCGCCGTCGTCTGCACCAACGTGTACGGGGCCGCTGCCGCCGCCGGGCTCGAAGAGGCCCTCGGCATCCCGGTGTTCGACAGTGTGAGCGCGACCCTGTGGCGGGCCCTCGACCTCGCGGGCGCCGATCCGGTCGTCACCGGGCACGGTGAACTGCTGCGCTCGGGCAGCCTGCGCGCCCGCTGCCAGCGCGTCCTCACCGCCCTGCGCGAGGCGACCGGCGCCGACCGTACGACGCTCCGGCTCGACGTGCCCGCCCACGCGCTGCACGTCGACCTCACGGCAGGCGAGTGCGTCGGCCCCGAGGTCCGCTCCATCCGCCGCGACTCCTCGCTGGACCAGCGGCGCCTGAACACCGTCGAGTGGCTGGAGGAGCACCGCGTACCGCTCGTCCAGCCGCACTTCCGGGACGACCCGCACCCGCCGCAGGCCCTGGTCGACGTGTACGGCGTCAACGCCCAGATGCTCTCGCCGCTCGTCCGTGACGGCGCGATGGCCGGATGGATCTCGGTCCACTCGCTCGCCGAACGGGAGTGGACCGCCCCCGACCAGGACCAGCTGGCCTCGGCCGTCGAGCAGGTGCAGTCCCTGCTCGACACCTACGACACCCACGGCACCCACGGCACCGACGGCACCCGCGCCCCCCGGGCCGGCGCCGCCGCCGCACTCACGAAAGAGGCTTCCCTCGCATGACGGGCACCACCAAGGACATCCAGATCGCCCTCGGCGTGGACGTCGACGCCGTCGCCGGCTGGCTCGGCTCGTACGGCGGCGAGGACTCGCCGAACGACATCCAGCGCGGTGTCTTCGCCGGTGAGGTGGGCACCCCCCGGCTGCTCAAGCTGTTCGAGCGGCACGGGATCCGGACCAGCTGGTTCATCCCCGGGCACTCCATCGAGACGTTCCCCGAGCAGACCAGGATGGTCGTGGAGGCGGGCCACGAGGTCGGCGCGCACGGCTACTCGCACGAGAACCCGATCGCCATGTCGCCGCAGCAGGAGGAGGACGTCCTCGCGCGGTCGGTGGAGCTGATCGAGGAGTACACCGGGCGCAGGCCGAAGGGCTACGTGGCGCCGTGGTGGGAGATGTCGCCCCACACCGCCGCCCTGCTGCACAAGTACGGCTTCTCCTACGACCACAGCCAGAACTACCGCGACTTCACGCCGTTCTACGCCCGTGTCGGCGACAGCTGGACGAAGATCGACTACTCCAAGGACGCCAAGGAGTGGATGAAGCCGCTCGTGCACGGCCATGAGGTGGACCTCGTGGAGTTCTGCGGCAACTGGTACGTGGACGACCTGCCGCCGATGATGTTCAACAAGCACGCCCACAACAGCCACGGGTACGTCAGCCCGCGCGCCCTTGAACAGGACTGGAAGGACCAGTTCGACTGGGTGTACCGGGAGTTGGACTACGCGGTCGTCCCGGTGACGCTGCACCCGGACGTCAGCGGACGGCCGCAGGTGCTGCTGATGCTGGAGCGCTTCATCGCGTACGTGTCGGGGCACGAGGGCGTGCGGTTCGTGACGCTGGAGGACGCGGCCGACGACTTCCGGCGCCGCTTCCCGTTCGCGGGGGCGGACCGCCCGGCCGACATGCGCTGAGGCCGCGGCGCCACGGCGCATCCCACCGGGTACGGGGCCGGCCCCGTACCCGGGCGCCGGGCGTCGTCAGGGGACGCCCGGCGGTCAGGGGGTCAGAGGGTCAGGGATGCGAGGGTTGAGGGCTGAGGGTTGCTGAGGGCTGAGGGCTGCGGGACTCAGGGGTTCTGGTACGCCTCCACCTCACTGAACTGCCCGGCCGGCCAGCCCGTGTTGGCGCTGACGGTCAGCCGGAGTTGACGCAGGTTCGTGCCGCTGGGCAGGGAGACGGTGGCCGTGTTGCCGGAGGCCGGGTCGAAGCGGTAGTCCTGGGAACCGACGACCGTCGAGTAGGACGAGCCGTCGGTGCTGCCGAGCACCGTGATCGTCTGGGTGCGGGCGCCCCACGCCTGGGACGGCGGCAGCTTCAGCACCAGCCGCCGCACCGCGTAGGACGAGCCGAGGTCGACGGTCCAGGACTGCGGGAAGGCGTTGTTGGTGGACTCCCAGTAACTGCCCGCGTCACCGTCGACCGCGTTGCCGGGGCCGTAGACGTCCTGGCTTCCGGTCGCACTGGCCGGGCGGCCCTTGGCGAGGTTGCGGCCGGGGTCGGGGTCGGTGTTCCCCTGGCCCGGCTGGGGCCAGGTGGAGCAGTCCGACCAGGTGCTCGCCCAGCCGGAGTTGCCGCCGCCGTCGGTGAGCGTGAAGGCGCCGGAGCTCGCCGGGTAGGGGCAGTTGTAGATACCGGCGGCGCCGGTCTGGGTGGCGGTGACGTCGCGGAAGGCGGCGGCGCCCTGTGCCTCGGCCTGGACCACCACCGTCCCGGTGTTGCGCACGGTCGCGCCCGTCACGTTGACGTTCCTGACCGGGTACCCCTGGCCGCCGCCGGAGACGAACTCGAAGGCGCTGTAGGGGCTGTCGGTGATCGTCGTGTTGGTGATGTTCACGGTCGCGTTGATGGCGCTGTCGTAGGAGTCGACGCGCAGGGCGCCCATCGGATGGTTCCAGTTGGGGTTCATCGCGCCGGTGCGCACGAGCGTGTTGCCGTCGACCGTGATGGTGCCGGCGAGCGGGCTGAACGGGTCCATGAACTTCTGGTTGGAGATCGCGATGCCGCTGCCGAGGGAGTTGGTGTCGGAGATCAGGTTGCCCCGCACCGTGAGGTCCGTGCCGCCGTAGATGCCGATGCCGTTGGCGAGGTTGGGCTGCGAGATGGTGTTGTTCTCGAAGCTGGAGTTCGTGTCCGGGGAGTACAGCGACCACATGGCGAGCGCGTCGTCGCCCTGGTTGCGCAGGAAGTTGTTGCTGACGCGGACGCCCCGTGCGGTGCCGTTGAGGTTGAGGCCGTCGGCGGTGGTGTCGAGGATGCCGTTGTTCTCCACGACGAGGTTGTCGTTGTTGCCCGTCAGCCACAGCCCGACCTTCAGGTGCTGGATCCACATGCCGGAGACGGACGAGTTCGGGCCGAGGGAGCCGTTGACGAAGTTGTCGGGACTGGAGTCGACGCGCTCGGTGACCTCGCCGACGACGGCGAAGTCCTTGATGTGGACGCCGCCGGAGGAACCGGTCTGGTCGATGAACCGGGAGGTGTGCACGACCGAGTACCAGCTGCCCGCGCCCTGCAGGGTCACGTTCTGCACACCGCTGAGCGACGAGGTGATCCGGTAGTCGCCGGGCGGGATCCAGACCACGCCGCCCTGGGCGGAGGCGATGGCGTCGCGGAAGGCCTGCGTGGAGTCGCCGTTGCCGCTGGGGTCGGCGCCCCTGGAGACGACGGACACCGAACCGGCGGGCTGGGAGGCGGCCCCCGCGACCTGCTCGAAGTCGGCGACGTCCACGGTGACCTGGGGGCCGGCCGACTCGAAGGCGACCTTGTCGCCGGGCTGGACGTCCTGTCCGAGCAGGAGGCGGGCGTTGTCGAAGAAGTGGTGCGTGCGGGCGCCGGGGATCCAGCCCGTGTCGATGTAGGAGTACTTCGAGGTCACCGGGAGCGTCCTCGCGATCCTGGTGCCGTTGACGTACACGTTCAGGGTGCCGGACTGTCCGTCCGGGACGCTGTAGGCGACGTTCACGGCGTTGGACGCGCGCGGCACGGTGAACTCGACCCGTTGCCCGGAGGTGAGCTGTACGGCCTGGCGTCCGGAGGCCTCCGAGGCGAGGGTGCCCTGCGTGTAATCGGGGCCGATCTTCGTGCCGGTGGTGCTCGCCGACTCCGCTTCGACGGAGGTGAAGGGGAGGGAGGCGCCGGCGGCCGCGTGGGCTGCGGGGGCCACGGTGACGAGCATGCCGGCGGCGAGGGCGACGACCGCCCCGATGGCTGGCATGCGCCTGACATGTACGGCCATGCTGCGGTGCATGTGCTGATCCCTTCGTGTGGGGGTGCGGGATAGCAGGGTGATGCCGCGGTGCGTGCGGCTCAGGCGTGGGGCCGGGCCGCGGTGTCATGACAGGAGTGAGGGGTGCCGCACACTCAAGCACCGGGGACAGTCGACCACAATATGTCGTGCGGAGTCTGAAATTATTCGACAGCTCGGGCTGGATCTGGCCTCAGTCCCGCGGGGCCTGCCCGGTGGAGCCGCGGACCACCAGTTCCGGCTCGAACAGCAGTTCATCCCCGGGGACGGCGGTACCCCCGACCTGTGCGTTCAGCAGTTCCACGGCCGCGCGGCCCATGGCCTCGATCGGCTGGCGGACGGTGGTGAGCGGGGGCTCGGTGCAGTTCATGAAGGCCGAGTCGTCGTAGCCGACGACGGAGATCTGGCCGGGGACGTCGAGCCCCTTGCGGCGGGCGGCACGGACGGCGCCGAGGGCGAGGGGGTCGCTGGCGCAGATGATGCCGGTCACGCCGCGGTCGATCAGCCGGGCGGCCGCCGCGTGGCCGCCCTCGATGGAGAACATGGCACGCCCGACGAACTCGTCCGGCAGATCACCGGCGATCGCGCGCGCGGCGGCGAGTTTGCGGGCGGAGGGCACGTGGTCGCCGGGACCGAGGACCATGCCGATCCGCTCGTGGCCGAGGGAGGCCAGATGCCGCCAGGCCTGTTCGACGGCCACGGTGTCGTCGCAGGACACGGCCGGGAAGCCGAGGTGTTCGATGGCCGCGTTGACCAGGACGACCGGGATGTTGCGGTCGGCGAGCAGCCGGTAGTGGTCGTGCGGCGCGTCCGCCTGGGCGTACAGGCCGCCGGCGAAGACGACACCGGAGACCTGCTGCTGGAGGAGCAGTTCGACGTAGTCGGCCTCGGAGACACCGCCCTTGGTCTGCGTGCACAGCACCGGGGTCAGTCCGAGCTGGGCGAGCGCACCGCCGATGACCTCGGCGAACGCGGGGAAGATGGGGTTCTGCAGCTCGGGCAGGACCAGGCCGACGAGCCGGGCGCGCTCGCCGCGCAGCTGGGTGGGCCGCTCGTAGCCGAGGACGTCGAGGGCCGAGAGGACCGCCTGCCGGGTGGCTTCGGAGACCCCGGGCCTGCCGTTGAGCACCCGGCTGACCGTGGCCTCGCTGACCCCGACCTTCTTCGCCACTTCCGCAAGTCGTCGCGCCATGAACGCAAGAATATCGCAAGTGACGCGCATAGCTTGCGCAAGTGGCGGAATGCGGAGCGCAAGGCGGAGAACGGGCGGCGGAGTGCCGGGGAGCCGGGGAGCCGGGGAGGAGTTTCCGGCCCGGCGCCGTCGGCGACCTGAACGCCGACGGGGCCGGGTCAGTTCCGGGCGGCCGGGACGACCGTCAGATGCGCGGCCTCACCGCGCGGTCTGCGCGGCCTGCGTACCGTCGCGCCGGGGCGGCGGGCGGGCTCGCGCAGGATCATCGTCAGGCGCCGGTGGCCGAGGTCGCGCAGGGCCGGTGGTGTCTCGTCGACGATGCGGCACTCGGAGGAACCGCGGCGCGGATCCGGGTGGAGCAGGAGGCGTACGGCGCCGTCGAGCCGGGTCCCCGACTCACCGACGGCGCTGATCCAGTGCGCGAGGCCCTGCCGGTAGGCGGCGTCCATGATCGGGTCGTGGGCGATGTCCCGCCGGATGGCCTGGAGTTCGTGGTCGTGGCCGTGGTGGTCCACGGCGGTCTTGAACTGGGCGAGCATCGGCAGGCACCAGGCCGCCTCGTGCTCTCCGAGGATCTCGCCGGCGTCCGGGTGGAACAGGACGAACCGGAGGAAGTTCTCCCCGGGCATGGCCGTGGCATGGGGGCGGACGCCGCGGAAGAGTGTCTCGAACGCGCTGTTGGCCATGACCACGTCCCAGCGGTGGTCCACGACGAGCGACGGGAAGGGGACGGCCTCGACGAGCACGGCGTAGTCCTGGAGGTACGCCCGGACGTCACAGCTCTCGGGGACGGGCCGCGGTGCCGATCGCTGCCCTCCTGCCTGATGGTGCATCGGGCGGTCACCCCTTTTGCCTCTGCGGCCTTGACGCGGCTCTGCGATCCTGCGGCCCCCGGAGAGCCGTGTCAACTATCGTGGCATTTCATGCCGGTTGACGGCTGAAATTCGCCACAGTTGTGGCGGGACCTGGATGTGAGTTCGAGGCACGGGCTACTCTCCGGGAAGTTCACGGTGAGCACACATCGGAACTCACAAACTCAGAAACACGGACACATCTGAAACGCACGAGAGACGTAGGAGTTCTGTCGGTGACGGATGGCTTCGAGGATCCGGGCGCCGCGGCGACCGCTCAGCTGCCGGCCGTCGTCGCCCGCGTCACCGCGCTCGCCGACCGGCTCGGCGTGCCGCACGCCGAGGTCATCGACGTCGGGCGGCTCTCGGTCGCCTGCGGTGTCCCCGAACCGGTGGTGGGGGCCCTGCTCGGCGGCCGGCCCGCGGGCGGGCGGGACGTGCAGGCCCGTTTCCTGCAGCGCCTCGACCTGCTGCGCCGCACCCGGCTGAAGCCGGGTGGCCGGAAGTACACCCAGCAGGAGATCGCCGACGGCGCGGGCATGTCACGGCAGCAGGCCGGCGCCCTCATCAACGGCGACCGGCGGCCCACCATGGAGCACTGCGACGCGCTGCAGCGGTTCTTCCGCGTGCACGCGGGCTTCCTGACGGCGGAGGATCCGGAGGCGCTGGCGGGAGCGTTGCAGCGCACCGAGCAGGAGTTGCTGCACAAGCTCGCCGACCGGGAGCGGGCGGCGGAGGCCGCCGCCGAGGATCCGCTGGAGCGGCTGCTGCAGGACCACGGCGTGCGCGGAATCGCCTGGCGCGCGGCTCAACTCCCCACCGACCAGCACCGGGACAAGGTCGCGGAGTGGCTCGACATGCTGCTGGAGAGCGTCAAGCGCCCCGAGTCCTGAGCCGGTTGCGCCGCAGATGCCGCACGCCCCCGCGGGCGACGGTCCGCACGCCCCCGCGGGCGACGGTCCGCACGCCCCCGCGGGCGACGGTCCGCCTGCGCCGAGCGGGCGAACCCGCGCGCACGGACCCCCGGTCGGGCGACGACCCGCAGGCGGCCACAAGGGCGTTGTCAGCGGCGGACGGCAAGCTGGACACGTGCGCCGTACGACGCGGCGCACGGCGCCGCAGGGCGCGTGATCCGTGACGCCGAACCGGGGAGAGCCGACCGATGCACACCGCCGTACTGACGGACCGTGAACGCACCGCCGTCCAGGCCTATCTGCGCCTGCTGCACACCGTGCGCGCCGCCTTCGACGCACCGCCCGGCAGCCCCGGGCCCGTCGTCCTGCCGCCCGCCGTGCTGGCCGAGGCGGACGGGGCGCTGACGCGTGCCGGACTCGCGGGAAACGAGGAGGAGTTCTTCCGGCTGGTGCGCGAGTGGTGCCCGCGGGAGTGAGGCCGGCGCGCCCGGTTGTCGCGCGGGACGGAGTTGTCGCGCGGGGCGGACTGCGGGGGCCTGCGGAGGGTCTGCGGAGGGCTTCGCGTGGACGGTGCTCAGGGGTGAGGGACGCTCACCGCGGTCAGGACCAGGCCGTCCTGGATCAGCCAGCGGCCCTCGAAGCCGCTCAGGCGGGTGCCGCCCACCACCGGTCCGGGGACGAGGAGCCGGGCGTGGAAACGGCCGCGGGTGCCGTCGCCGGGAGCGGGGACGAGGTCGATGTCGGCCTCGGAGAAGTCGAGCCAGGCGCGCGTGAGCGGGAACCACGCCTTGTACACGGACTCCTTCGCGCTGAACAGCAGCCGGTCCCAGTGGACGGCGGGACGCTCGGCGCCCAGCGTGCGGTGCCGGTCCCGCTCCGGGGGCAGTGAGATGGCGGGGAAGACACCGTCCGGCAGTTCCGCGTGCTCCTCGCCGTCGATCCCGAGGGAGGCGAGGTCGGCGGTGCGCGCCAGGGCGGCGGCGCGGTAGCCGTCGCAGTGGGTCATGCTGCCGACCAGCCCCTGCGGCCAGCGCGGGGCGCCGCGCTCGCCGGTCAGGACGGGCTGCGGGGGCACTCCGAGCTTCTCCATGGCACTGCGGGCACAGACGCGGACGGCCGTGAACTCCAGGCGCCGCTTGGCCACCGCGCGTGCCACGAGCGGCTGTTCCTCCGGGTACAGCGAGCCGGTCTCCGCCCCCGGGTCACCGAACGCCTCCACGGCCACGACCGACTCCGGGAGCAGTTCCTCGATCACCGGGTCCGACCTCCATCGGCAGTATGCGGCGCAGTCGTCCGGGGCTGTCCGGGCGTTTCTGCCACTCGCGTGGGTACCCCACGGAGACCTCTTCGAAGCGGACGCCGTCCAGCCAGGTGGTCCGCGGGATGTGCAGATGGCCGTAGACGTTGGTGGTGACGCGGAACCGGCGGTGCCAGTCGGCGGTGAGCTCGGTGCCGCACCACATGGCGAACTCCGGGTGCCACAGCACGTCCATCGGGTGCCGGTCCAGCGGGTAGTGGCCCGCGAGCACGGTCGGCAGGTCCTCGGGCAGTTCGGCGAGCCTGCGCTCGGTCTCGGCGACGCGGGCGCGGCACCAGTCCTCGCGGGTCGGGTAGGGGTCGGGGTGCAGCAGGTACTCGTCGCTGCAGACGATGCCGGTGCTGTACGCGTATGCCAGGCCCTCCTCCTTGGTGGCGGAGCCGGCCGGCAGGAAGGAGTAGTCGTACAGCAGGAACAGGGGTGCGACGACGACCGGTCCGCCGGGGCCGCGCCACACGGGGTAGGGGTCCTCGGGGGTGAGCACGCCGAGTTCGCGGCACAGGGCGACGAGATGCTCGTAGCGAGCGACGCCGCGCAGGGTGACGGGGTCGCGCGGGTGGGTCCACAGGTCGTGGTTGCCGGGTGCCCACAGGACGGTGTGGAAGCGGTCCGCGAGGGTGGCGAGGGTCCAGCGGATGTCGTCGACCGTCTCGGCGATGTCCCCGGCCACGATCAGCCAGTCGTCGTCGCCGGTCGGGCGCATGCCCTCGACGAGGGCGCGGTTCTCGGGGTACGTGATGTGCAGGTCGCTGATGGCCAGCAGCTGTCCGGACCCGGCCGTCGGCTCCACCCCGTCTCCTTCCCAGCGTCGCGTCGCTCCACGACAGCACATGTCGCCGCACGGGGCAAGGGGAGCACGGACCGTGGAACGGCCGGACGGTAGCGGGTGAAGGCGCGGGCGCCGGGCGGCGAAGGGCCGGACGGGGGCCGGTGAAGGGCCGGACAGTGGCCGGAGAAGGGTCGGACAGTGGCCGGAGAAGGGCTGGAGAGTGGCTGTCCAGGGGGCGAAGAATTCCGTAACACCGGCGTTGCACGAGCACGCCTTTGAAAGCCGTATGATCGCCCCAACACCACCGCCCAACTCCCTTTTCCCCAGGGCGGTTCGGTGTCCCTTCCTCCCTCTTGCCCGGGCACGGGCCGCTGAGTCCTGCCGTCCTGCCCGAAAACCGTGAAAGGCGGCCTGCATGATCTCTCGCGTACGCGTCTGGCTCAACCGCACGTACGCGGAGAACGTGTTCTTCATGGATCAGCTGCGGAGAAATCCCAGCGACCGCGCGGTCGAGATCCACGCCACCCACGGTGACCCCGACTCCCCGGTGCTGGCCGCCGCCGACACCGCCGACCTGGAGCCGGAGGGCCTGTCCCCGGCCGCCTACGTCGAGTACGCGCTCGACCAGTGCCAGCGCCGTGGCATCGATGTCTTCGTGCCCCGGCTGCACCAGGCGGCGATCGTGGCGCACCGCGCCGACTTCGAGGCGGTGGGTACGGCGCTGCTGGCGCCGACGCCGCAGGCGATGGCCGTCTTCGAGGACAAGGCGACCGCGTACGAGGCGGTCAGCTCGGTGGGCGTCCCGGTACCGCCGTGGTTCCGGGTGCGTACGGCGGAGGAACTCGTCGCGGCCGTCGAGGAGTTGGAGGCGGAGGGGCACCGGGCCTGCTTCAAGCCGGCCGTCGGCGCGGGCGGGGTGGGCTTCCGGGTGATCACCCGCGCCCCCTTCTCGCTCATGCACCTGAACGGCTTCCCCGGCCCGCACGTCCAGCTGGACCTGGTCGTCGAGGCGCTGCGGCGGGCGGAGGAGCCGGTGGACTGGCTGGTGATGCCGAGGCTGGAGCAGCCGGAGGTGTCGGTGGACTGCCTGACCGGTGAGGACAACCTGATCCGGATGGCGGTGGGCCGCACCAAGAACGGCCGGCGGCGCGGCTTCACCCTGCACGAGCAGTGGCTGGAGCCGGCCCGGCTGATCGCGGAGGGGTTCGGGCTGCACCACCTGTCCAACATCCAGTTCCGGATGCTCGGTGACCGTCCCGTGCTGCTCGACGTCAACACGAGGCCCGCCGGCGGCCTGCACCAGCTGTCACTGTGTGGGGTGAACGCGCCGTGGGCCGCGGTGCGGCTGGCGCTGGGCGAGGACCCTGGGATGGTCGAGCCGCCGTTCCTGGGGCAGGACTACACGGTGGTGTCGGGGCCGCGTCCCCTGCTCATGGCGTCCCTGCCGCAGCAACGCGTCCAGGAGGCACAGGTGGTGGTGCCGGCGCCGCCGGCTCCTGTGCAACCCGCTTCGGCGGCCGAGGTCCTGCCCCTCTAGTCGGCACGCCGCGTGCGGGTCGCCATCGGCCGCCCGCGCCCACGCGGTGGAGCCGTGTCCCCCACAGCCCGGCGCCCCTCTCGCGGCGCCCCACCTCCCCGGTACGGACCAGTTCGGCTCATCTCCTTGACAGCTTGATTGGTCCATACCAACTTATGTGACGCACCGCTTCCGCACTCCCCTGCACTCCCGAACACCCCCATCCCCACAGGGAGATCGCGTGCGTCACACACTCGGGCGTCCCAGACGCCGGTTCCTCGCCCTGCTCGGCTCCGCCGCTCTCGCACTCGGCGGGGCCATCGCGCTGCCGGGCACCGCTCAAGCGGCCAACATCCTCACCAACGCCGGTTTCGAGTCGGGGAGTCTCTCCCCCTGGAGCTGTACCGGCAATCTCGGTTCCGTCGTCTCCTCTCCCGTCCACGGCGGCTCCAAGGCCCTTCAAGGCGCCGCGTCCGACAGCGACAACGCGCAGTGCACCCAGACCGTCGCGGTCCAGCCGAACACGACGTACAGCCTCAGCGGCTGGGTCCGCGGCTCGTACGTCTACCTCGGCGTGGACGGCGGCGCCTCCACCTGGACGACGTCCCCGTCCGCGTACAGCCCGCTCACCGTCTCCTTCACCACCGGCGCCTCGCAGACCAGCGCGACCATCTATGTGCACGGCTGGTACGCCCAGGGCACCTACTGGGCCGACGACATCAGCCTGGACGGTCCGGGCGGCGGCGGAGGCGGCGGGGACACCCAGGCGCCGACCGCGCCCGGCGGGCTCACCTCGACCGGCAAAACATCGTCCAGCGTGTCCCTCGGCTGGAACCCCGCGACGGACAACGTGGGCGTCACGGCGTACGACGTCTACAACGGCTCGTCCCTGGTCACCAGCGTCTCCGGCACGTCCGCCACCGTCGGCGGGCTCTCGCCGAGCACGTCGTACACCTTCACGGTGAAGGCACGCGACGCGGCCGGGAACACCTCGCCGGCCTCCAACTCCGTGAGCGTCACGACGGACGCGGGCTCGGGCGGCGGCACCGGGTTCAAGCAGGCGGCGCCGTACCTGTACGAGGGCTGGGGCGATCCGCCGGATCCGACGACGGTGATGAGCGCGACCGGGATCAAGTGGTTCACCATGGCGTTCGTGCTGGATTCCGGCGGCTGCACCCCCGCCTGGGACGGCAGCCGGCCGCTGACCGGCGGCGCGGACCAGAGCGCCATCAACAAGATCCGCTCGGCGGGCGGTGACATCGTCCCGTCGTTCGGCGGCTGGCAGGGCAGCAAGCTCGGCGCCAACTGCTCCTCCGCGAGCGCGCTCGCCGGAGCCCTGCAGAAGGTGATCAACGCATACGGCCTCAAGGCGATCGACATGGACATCGAGAACACGGACGAGTTCGAGAACGAGGCCGTACAGGCGAGGATCCTGACCGCGCTGAAGACGGTCAAGGCCAACAACCCCGGCCTGAAGACCATCGTCACCTTCGGCACCTCGACCACCGGCCCGACCTACTACGGCAACCGGCTCATCGAGCAGGCCCAGTCGCTCGGCGCGAACATCGACGTGTTCACGATCATGCCGTTCGACTTCGGCGGCGGCTCGGACATGTACGGCAACACGGTGAACGCGGCGGAGGGGCTGAAGGCCAAGCTCAAGTCGACCTTCGGCTGGGACGACGCCACGGCGTACTCCCACATCGGCATCTCCGGCATGAACGGCGTGTCGGACCAGCAGGAGACCACCACCGCGGCGATCTGGACCCAGATCCGCGACTACGCGAACGCACACCACCTCGCGCGGCTCGCCTTCTGGTCCGTCAACCGTGACCGCCCGTGCCCGGGCGGCGGCGTGGTCGAGAACTGCTCCGGCATCAGCCAGAGCACGTGGCAGTTCACCTCGATCACGGCCGGCTTCACCGGCTGACCCCTCCCGGATCCCCGGAAGTCCTGATCCCCGGAAGTCCGGCGGCAGGCCACCGCAGCGGGTCACAGGAAGCCCTCCGCCCAGGCCGCGTTCCAGGAGCGCGACCAGCACCGGAACGGCTGCCTGTGACCCGCTACCTCAGATACGCCAGGCCCGGGTGCACCGCGGTGTAGCCGTCGACGAGGCGGCGGGCCACGTCGACCGAGTCGACGAGGGGGTGCAGGGCGAACGCCTTGACGGCGGTCGCGCGCGAGCCGGACCCGGCGGCGGCGAGCACCTCGCGTTCGACGGCCTTCACCGCGCAGACCAGTCCGGTGGCGTGGCCGGGCAGCGGGTCGACGGTGAGCGGGTGGGCGCCGTTGGCGTCGACGAGACACGGCACCTCGATCACGGCGTCGGCGTCGAGTGCGGCGAGGGTGGAGCGGTTGCGGACGTTCAGGATGAGCGTGGCGCGCTCGTCCCGGGCGATGGCCCGCATCAGGGCGAGGGCGACCTTCTCGTACCCGCCGGACAGGTCGTCCTCCTCGCGTTCGCCCGCACCCGCCGCCTCCCGGTTCTCGGACATGTACGTCGCCTCGCGCTCGGCGCGGGTGCGGTCCCAGGCGGCCAGCGCGGGGACGCCGGGGTCCGTCGCCTCCTCGTAGAAGCGGGCCTGCTGGTCGCGCAGGAACGCGCCGCGTGTCTGCTCGGCCTCCTGGTAGGCGCGGACGGTCTCCCGGTTGAAGTAGTAGTAGTGCAGGTACTCGTTGGGGACGGCGCCGAGGGAGCGGAGCCAGTCGGCGCCGAAGAGCCGGCCCTCCTCGAAGGAGCCCAGCAGGGCCGGGTCGGCGAGCAGCCGCGGCAGTTCGTCGCGCCCGGCGATCCGCAGGCCGCGCACCCAGCCGAGGTGGTTGAGGCCGACGTAGTCGATATAGGCCTCGCCGGGGTCGGCGCCGAGGACGCGGGCGATACGGCGGCCGAGGCCGACCGGTGAGTCGCAGATGCCGATGACCCGGTCGCCGAGGTGCCGGGACATGGCCTCGGTGACGAGTCCGGCCGGGTTGGTGAAGTTGATGACCCACGCGTCGGGGGCGAGCCGCGCCACGCGCCGGGCGATGTCCACGGCGACGGGGACGGTCCGCAGGCCGTAGGCGATGCCGCCGGCGCCGACCGTCTCCTGTCCGAGGACGCCCTCGGCGAGGGCGACCCGCTCGTCGTCGGCGCGGCCCTGCAGACCGCCGACCCGGATCGCGGAGAAGACGAAGTCGGCGCCGCGCAGGGCCTCGTCGAGGTCGGTCGTGGCGGTCACCGTGGGCGCGTCCGGGACACCGGCGGCCTGTTCCGCCAGGACCCGGGTCACCGCACGCAGCCGGTCGCCGTCCAGGTCGTGCAGGACGACCTCCGTGACCCGCCCCTCGGCGTGGTCGGCCAGCAGTGCACCGTGGACGAGCGGCACCCGGAACCCGCCGCCACCCAGAATCGTCAGCCTCACAGTCGCACCCTAGAGGACGGCCGGGCCGGGCGGCCCGCTCCCGCCGACCACTGCGCGGCCATCGAGACCACGTCCGCCCTTCAGAGCGGCTTCATCCGCGGGTCCCGGGACCAGGGGATTCTGCGGAGCGTGAGCGAGGGAATTGCGCGAAGCGTGCGCGGGGGAAGAGACGTCGGGAGCGCGGCGTGCGCGCCCTTGGACGCGGTCGCCCAGGTCGCCCCAGCCGCCCTGGCTGCCCCGGTCGCCCCGGTCGGCATCCGGTGCTTCCGGCACGAGGGGATCGTCCTCACCAATCGGCAGCGCGGCCGTGGCCTGGAGTGGCTGGCGGGAGCGTGGGAGCTGGTTCCGGCCGACGGCCGCGTGCTGCGCGCACCGGCCGAGCTGCCCGCTCTGTGTGCGGGCGAGACCGCCGCCGTACCGCTCCCCTTCGCGCTGCCGCGGGACGGCGGCGAGATGTGGCTGACGTTGCGGGTGACGGCCGCCGTGGACGGGCCGTGGGCGCCGTACGGCACCGAGGTGTGCGCGCCCCGGGTACTCCTGTGCGGGGCGACCGCCGCACCGGAGCGGCAACCGGTCGACGCGCCCTCGGCACACCCCGGCGAACCGGTACGGCAGCCGGGCCGCCTGCTGCACCTCGCCCCCGCCCACCGGAGCCCCCGCACCACCACTCCCCCACGGCTTCACGCAGTGAACTCCCTTGAAGCAGACGGAGTTCGCTTGCTTTGACTCTTGACGACCGCGGAGGCGGGGAGCACATTGGCGGCACCCTTGAGAGCGCTCTCAAGGGTGCCCGCGCGTCTCATCGCGTACCCGAGAGGCACCCCCCATGAGTGAAACCTCCGGTATATCGCCCACGGACGGCAGACACCCGCACACCCCCACCCGGCGACGGCGTTCCGTCCGCCGCGCTCTTCGTGAACGTGAACTGGTTCGACTTCGGTCACTGACCGGACGCGGGCCGCCCTCGAACGGCCGAGTGGCCAAGCGGGTCCGGCGAAGTCCGGGGGCGGTTCAGTTGCCGAGGTGCCCGCCCCGGGGCTCTCGCCGCCCAGCCGGCCACCGCCGGTGTGCCGCGGTTCCTGCCGGGCCTGTCGACCGGCAGGCGGCCGGGGCGGTTCGCCGCCGCATCGATTTCACGTACGCCCCGGCCGAGGAACCGGACGATCCCGGCGGCTTCCGGCGCGCGGCTCCTGGTGCGAAGGCCACCGGTGGGTCCCTCGAAGGGATCCACCGGTGGCTTCGTCGCGCACCGGCCCGCGGCTACCCGGCCGTCCCGCCGAAGGGGCACAGCGCGGCGGCCCGTGCCTGCCAGCCGCCCGTACGCTCCGCCGCGGACGTCAGATAGGCGCCGCGACGTGCGCTCATGACCTGGTCGTCCGGGTGGACCTCGATGCCGTCGGTCACCTGCGTGGGGTCGTGCATGAGCACCGGGTCGCCCAGCTCCGCGGGGTCGGCGGCGCGCACCAGTTCCAGACGTCCGGCGACGATCCGTTGCCGGTCCTCGGGCCACAGTGCGGAAATGTCGGTGAGGGAGTCGCCCTCGGCCGACAGCTGCAGCTCCAACCGCCAGGACGCGGGCCCGGCTGCCAGCCGCTCGTCGAGCTCGTCGTAGAGGTACGTGCGCGGCTGCTCGGCCTGTTCCGCGACGGGCATGCCCGCCTCGCCCTCCTCGGGCTCCCAGTGGTAGCGCGCCCACACCCCGTCGCCCGCGCCGTCGACGAAGCGGAAGGCGTGCAGCGCGCGGAACGAGCTGTGGGCGAAACTCGTGGGCGCCGGCTGGGCGCCGAGCAGTTTCAGCACGCGCAGCGATCCCGGATGGGACACCACGAACTCGTGCAACGCCTCCGGGCTCTCGGCGCCCGCACCCAGCAGCCCCGCGACATCGTCCGGCGTGCCCACGGGGAACGCCGGCAGGGTGATGCCTATCAGGTCCGTCACCGTCCCGTCGGGCAGATAGAAACGGGTCGCCATGGCCACGACGGGGCTGGCGGGTGCCTCGGGATCCCCGCTGCCGAACGAGAAGCGTACGGAGGCCGGGACCGGGGTGGTGAAGTGCGCGGCGCGGGAGACCCCGGCCGCCTCGGGCGTCGGGACGAACCTGCCGACATAGAACCGGCCGTCGGCGTGCACCGCCCGGTAGCCGGGGTGGAAGCCGCCGAAGGTGCCGACGTTCTTGTGGATCAGCCCGACGAGTTCGCCGGATCGGTAGAACTGGCCGTGATTCATGTGCTCCCTCTTGTGCGGTGTGGTCAGGAGTCCGGGTCCGCGATCCAGCGCAGGGCCCTCAGGCCCGGTATGAAGCCGTAGTGGCCGCCGCGGGTGACGACGAAGGTCGGCAGGGCACTGAGCGTCCGGCGGATCGGCCGCTGCGGGACGGTGAACGTCCCCGCGCCGCCGTTGGCCCCGATCAGGGGGTCCTTCTGCCCGGTCGCCCCGATCGTGGTCCCCTCGTTGATCCACTGGGTCTGCACGAACTCGAACTGGCGGGACAGATGGGCCCCGATACCGATGAACACGAGGCCGCGGTCCGCTCCGTCGTCCTCGATCACCCCCTGCGGGAGCGGGGGCCCGTAACCGGTGCTGCGGCGCAGGATCCGGTGCAGCCGGTTCGTGCCGATCAGTTCGTCCGCGAAGGCGTCCCGGGGATTCGACCGGCGGATGTGCGAGCCGGCCGGGCAGCGCAGACCGCGGTGGTCCGTGCCGTACCCGAAGGCGTCGCGGCGTTCCGGGTCCGCGCCGAGGACGGGGTCGTCGGCGTCGGGGGCCAGCTCCAGCGGCGCACCGCTGGACCAGCGTCCGACCATCTTCGCCGCGAGGCGCTCCGGGGAGTCCCGGTCCGTCGCGCGGTCCCGTACGTAGCGGCGGAACTCGGCGACCCGCTGATGGAGTTTCAGGAACGCGACGTAACTGCCGTTCCTGCCCAGGATGTCCGGGCCGGGCATCGGCGGGAGCAAGCCGTTCTCGTCGGGATGGCCGAGGACGAACTCGCCTGCCTTCAGCGGGGTCTCGTACGGATCGCGGATGGGCGCTCCGGCGCCCTCGACGGCGGGATTGGCGATGCCGTCGCGGAACCCGAACTGCTCGCGTTCGGTGGGCAGCATGAACGCGTCCTGGCGGTGGATCATCTCCACGGCGCCGGGCCCCTCGCCCGCCCGGACGGCTTGTTCGAGCAGCCGTGCGTGAGGGGGCCCCGGGGGCGAGATGACGGTGAGCATGACGTGGACGTCGGACGTGCCCAGGGGCGCCTCCCAGCGCTCCGGGGCACTGTCGCCGGTCATGCCGAGGAGGTCCGCGCGGGCCGCCATCCCCTCCCGGAACGGCTCCGGGAACCCGGCCAGCGCGGCCTCGGGCACGCCCAGCGCCCGAAGGCCCGGGAACGTCAGGGCGACACTCAGCCAGCCCTCCCGGGAAGGCGCGTCTGTGTCGGCGGCGGACGCGATGTGCGGCACCAGCCGGCGCAGCATCTCCCGCCCGCCGCGGACATCTCTCACGCGGAACAGGTAGTACGTGGCGGCGTAGGGAAACGGGCGTGGGCGCAGGACGCCCGCCTGGATGTCGGCGAGGTCCAGCGTGACGGTGGACGGGGGAATGGTCGTCTCCTTCGCGGGGTGCCGGCCGACGGACCCTGGGCCGTCAGCCGGCCGCCTCGTCCAGCAGCGAGTTGAACGCGGAGACCACCCGCTGGGCTCGCAGCACGTCACGCACCGTCATGTCCGGGTAGACGCGGTAGTACTCGGTGGCCGTGACCTGGTGCCCGGTGAGGAACTCCTTGTAGTCGTCGATGGTGAGCGCGGCGACGCCGTCCTCCTCCGGGAAGCCCTCGCAGTGGATGAGGAAGCGCGACCAGTTGGCGAGTACCTTCGAGCGGGCGAAGTCCTCGATGTACGGGTCCCAGTCGCCGTCGAAGCTCGTCGCGATGAGCAGTCTCGTGTCGTCGTCGAACAGCACGTACCGCGACTCGTGGAGCGTGCCGACCGCGGTGAGGGTCTCCATGCTCACCTTGACGTGCTCCGGGTCGGCGCCCTCCCGGGCGAAGAACTCCCGCAGCGCCTGGCCGCGTCCCTCCTTGACCCGGAGAATGACGCTGAGCTCGCTCACCACACCGGTACGCAGCCCCTTGCGCGGCGTACGGGTCACTGTGGTCTCGGTCATCTCGATCCCCTGTCTCCGGTGGATCCGGTCCGCGCTCCGGTGCCGGGCGCGGCCGCGGGACTGTCCCGCGGCTCCACTGTGGGCGGGAGCGCGGGGCCCTGTGCAAGTCATCTGACTGGTCGGCGCAAAGTCGCTTTCCAGCCAGCTGACCTGCGGTAACACCAGTTAACGGCGGGTCAGGTCCGGTGTATTGGGCACCTGTCGGGCTCGGCGGCCCGCGCCCGCACCGCCCGGCCGGCCCGGTGCATCAGATGTCAGGCTCAGCGCAGTTCCGCCCGGAAGGCGACCGGTGTCTGGCCGGTGTGCAGGTGGAAGAACTTGGAGAAGTTGGCCGCGTCGGGGAAGCCGACGGCGACCCCGACGCGGCCGATCGGCAGGTCGGTGTGGGCGAGGAGCCGCTTGGCCTCCAGGATCACCCGCTTGTCGATGAAGCCCTTCGGGGTCTCGCCGGTGGCCGCGCGGACGGCGCGCACGAGGGTGCGGCGGGAGTAACCGAGCGCGTCCGCGTAGGCGTTGACGCTGTGGTTGGTGGCGAAGTCGCGCTCGACGGCGTCCCGGAAGAGGGTGAAGGTGGAGTCCGGCTGCTCCTGTGCGGCCTTGGCGGAGCTGGCCGCGAGATGGGCGAGGCGCAGCAGGAACGCGGTGAGGCCGTGCCGCAGGACGGCCGTGTGCAGGCTGAGCGGGAGCGTGGTGGTGTCCTCGTACTCGCGGCGCAGTTGGGCGAGAGCGGCGTCGAGGGCGTCGAGTTGGGCCGGGTCGGGGCGCAGCAGGGGCGGGAGGTCGTAGCGGTACAGGCCGGTGGCCTCGACGGTGGCGCGGGGCAGGAAGCCGGGCTGCATGGCGAGGACGGTGCCGCGGTACTCGCTGGTGCGGGAGAAGCGGTGGACCTGCCCGGGGCGGATCCACAGCAGGTCGCCGGCCGCGGCCTCGTACTCGGCGAAGTCGATCATGTGCCGTACGGGGCCGTCCGTGAAGAGCATGACCACGTGGAAGTCGATGCGGTGGACGCGGTCCAGCGGGGCCTCGCCGTGCCATGCGGCGTCGCCGCCCATGGTGCCGATCTGTATGCCGACGCCTCTGACGGCCAGTTCGGTCGGGAAGGGGAACGTCCTGATCCCGTCGCCGCCCTCACCGGCGTCGCCACCCTCACTCACCCGTCCGCCCTGACCGGCCTTTCCGCCCGCACCGGCCTTGCCGCCCTCACTCGCCCTGCCGCCCTCCCGCGTGCCGGCGTCGCCCGCCCTGCCGGTTCTGTCCCTCATGTTCTTTTCGTGCCGTCCCTGTCGCGCGCCGGTGTCCCAGATTCACCACAGGCTGACACACCCCGCCCTTCCGTCGAAAAAGTCAGACTTTTAAGTTTGAACGCGTCCGGCAGCAGAACCGCATCGAACGAGGATTCCTTGAAGATGAGCACGCAGACATCCGACGGCTTCGAGTGGACCGACCTCGACCGGCGAGCCGTGGACACGGCCCGTCTTCTCGCGGCCGACGCCGTGCAGAAGGTCGGCAACGGACACCCTGGCACCGCGATGAGCCTGGCGCCTGCCGCGTACACGATCTTTCAGAAGGTGATGAATCACGACCCGGCCGACCCCGAGTGGACCGGCCGTGACCGCTTCGTCCTCTCCCCCGGCCACACCTCCCTGACGCTCTACACCCAGCTCTTCCTCGCCGGGTACGAGCTGGAGCTGGACGACCTGAAGGCGTTCCGCACGCACGGTTCGAAGACGCCCGGTCACCCCGAGTACGGGCACACCGCCGGCGTCGAGACCACGACCGGGCCGCTCGGCCAGGGCGTGGCCAACGCGGTGGGCATGGCGATGGCGGCCCGATACGAGCGCGGCCTGTTCGACCCGGAGGCCCCCGAGGGCACCTCCCCCTTCGACCACACCGTCTGGGCGATCGTCTCGGACGGCGACCTGGAGGAGGGCGTCTCCGCCGAGGCCTCCTCGATGGCCGGTCACCAGCGGCTCGGCAACCTGGTCTTCCTGTACGACGACAACCACATCTCCATCGAGGGCGACACCGCCACCGCCTTCTCCGAGGACGTGCTGAAGCGGTACGAGGCCTACGGCTGGCACACCCAGCGCGTCGAGCCGACCGCCGAGGGCGACGTCGACGCGCCCGCGCTGTACGCGGCGCTGAAGGCGGCGCAGGCCGAGACCGGGCGGCCCTCGATCATCGCCATGCGCACGATCATCGCCTGGCCCGCCCCGAACGCCCGGAACACCGAGGCCTCCCACGGCTCGGCGCTCGGCGCCGAGGAGATCGCCGCCACCAAGCGTGTCCTCGGCTTCGACCCGGAGCAGAGCTTCGAGGTCGCGGACGAGGTCCTCGCCCACGCCCGCCGGGCCCTTGACCGGGGCGCCGAGGCGCACGCGGCCTGGGACAAGCGGATCGCCGAGTGGCGCACCGCGAACCCGGGGCGGGCCGCGCTCTTCGACCGGATCAGCAAGGGCGAGCTGCCCGAGGGCTGGCAGGACGCGCTGCCGGTGTTCGAGGAGGGCACGTCCGTCGCGACCCGCGCCGCGTCCGGCAAGACGCTGCAGGCGCTCGGCCCGGTCCTGCCCGAGCTGTGGGGAGGCTCCGCCGACCTCGCCGGGTCGAACAACACGACCATCGACAAGAACAGCTCCTTCCTGCCGAAGGGCAACCCGCTGCCCGAGGCCGACCCGTACGGCCGTACCGTCCACTTCGGCATCCGCGAGTTCTCGATGGCGGCGGAGATGAACGGCATCGCCCTGCACGGCAACACCCGCGTCTACGGCGGCACCTTCCTGGTGTTCTCCGACTACATGCGCAACGCCGTACGGATGTCGGCGCTGATGCAGCTGCCGGTGACGTACGTGTGGACGCACGACTCCGTCGGTCTCGGCGAGGACGGCCCCACCCACCAGCCGGTCGAGCACCTGGCCGCGCTGCGCGCGATCCCGGGCCTGAACGTCGTCCGCCCGGCGGACGCCAACGAGACCACGATCGCCTGGGCCGAGATCCTGAAGAGGCACGCCACCGACCCGGCCCCGCACGGGCTCGCGCTGACCCGCCAGGGCGTGCCGGTGTACGCGCCGAACGAGGACGCGGCCAAGGGCGGGTACGTGCTGCGCGAGTCCTCGACCGAGGTCCCGGAGGTGATCCTCATCGCGACCGGCTCCGAGGTGCAGATGGCCGTCGGCGCCCGGGAGCTGCTGGAGGCGGAGGGTGTCGGCACCCGCGTGGTGTCCATGCCGTCCGTGGAGTGGTTCGAGCAGCAGCCGCGCGCCTACCGCGAGAGCGTCCTGCCGCCCGCCGTGAAGGCGCGGGTCGCCGTCGAGGCCGGCATCGCTCTGACCTGGTACCGGTTCGTGGGCGACGCGGGACGGATCGTCTCGCTGGAGCACTTCGGTGCCTCCGCCGACGCGAAGACCCTGTTCGCCGAGTACGGCTTCACCCCCGAGAACGTCGCCGCCGCGGCCCGCGAGTCGCTCGCGGCCACGCGGATCTGATCCCCCGAGTTCGAGCGACGATGCGACAAAGAAGGACGCGACCAAGAAAGATGAGCACTGTGACCGAAGCAATCGCCACCCCCGGAGCCCTGAAGCGTCTCGCCGACGAGGGCGTGTCGGTATGGCTGGACGACCTGTCGCGTCAGCGCATCACCTCGGGCAGCCTCGCCGCGCTGGTGGAAAGCGGCGGCGTCGTCGGCGTCACCACCAACCCGTCGATCTTCCAGGCCGCCATAGGCTCCGGCGAGGGGTACGAGGAGCAGCTGACCGACCTCGCGGTGCGCGGTGTCACGGTCGACGAGGCCGTGCGGATGATGACGACCGCCGACGTGCGGGACGCCTCCGACCTGCTGCGCCCGGTGTACGACGCCTCCCAGGGCCGTGACGGCCGGGTCTCCATCGAGGTCGACCCGCGCCTCGCGCACGAGAGCGCGGCGACCGTCGCGGAGGCCAAGCAGCTGAACTGGCTGGTCGACCGCCCCAACGTGATGATCAAGATCCCGGCGACGAAGGCCGGCCTGCCGGCGATCACCGAGGTCATCGGCCTGGGCATCAGCGTCAACGTGACCCTGATCTTCTCCCTGGAGCGCTACCGCGAGGTCATGGCCGCCTACCTGGCCGGCCTGGAGAAGGCCCGCGAGCGCGGCCTGGACCTGTCGAGGATCCACTCGGTGGCGTCGTTCTTCGTCTCCCGGGTGGACTCGGAGATCGACAAGCGGCTGACCGCCCTCGGCACCGACGAGGCCCTCGCGCTGAAGGGCCGCGCGGCCCTCGCCAACGCCCGCCTCGCCTACGAGGCGTACGAGGAGGTCTTCTCCTCCGACCGCTGGCTGGCCCTCTCCGGTGACAAGGCGAACAAGCAGCGCCCGCTGTGGGCGTCCACCGGTGTGAAGGACCCCGCGTACAAGGACACCCTGTACGTGGACGAGCTGGTCGCGCCCGGCACCGTCAACACGATGCCGGAGGCCACGCTGAACGCCACATCGGACCACGGCGAGATCACCGGCGACACGGTGAGCGGCGGCTACGCGCAGGCCCGCGCCGACCTGGCCGCCGTCGAGCGGCTCGGCATCTCCTACGACGAGGTCGTCCAGCAGCTGGAGGACGAAGGCGTCGCCAAGTTCGAGACGGCCTGGCAGGAGCTGCTGGACGCCGTCACCGAGTCGCTGAGGAGCAAGGGAGTGGACGCGCGATGACCACCGAGCCCGCCGAGCCGAAGACACGCCCCGTCGCGGAGGCACCCGCGCCGGCCGCCCCGGTGGCCCCGGCCGCCCTGGCGGCCGACTGGGCGAACCCGCTGCGGGACGCCCGCGACCGCCGGCTGCCCCGCATCGCGGGCCCGTCCGGACTGGTCATCTTCGGCGTGACCGGCGACCTGTCCCGCAAGAAGCTGATGCCGGCCGTGTACGACCTGGCCAACCGCGGCCTGCTGCCGCCGGGCTTCTCCCTGGTCGGGTTCGCCCGCCGGGACTGGGAGGACCAGGACTTCGCGCAGGTCGTGCACGACGCGGTGAAGGAGCACGCCCGTACCCCGTTCCGGGAGGAGGTGTGGCAGCAACTCGCCGAGGGCATGCGGTTCGTGCCCGGCGACTTCGACGACGACACCGCCTTCAAGCACCTCAAGGGCGCGGTCGACGAGCTGAACGCGTCCCGGGGCACCGGCGGCAACTTCGCCTTCTACCTCTCGGTACCGCCGAAGTTCTTCCCGAAGGTCGTCCAGCAGCTGAAGAAGCACGGCCTGGCGGACGGCCCGGAGGGCTCCTGGCGGCGCGCGGTCATCGAGAAGCCGTTCGGCCACGACCTGGCCAGCGCCCGTGAGCTGAACGCGATCGTGCACGAGGTGTTCGAGCCGGACCAGGTGTTCCGGATCGACCACTACCTCGGCAAGGAGACCGTCCAGAACATCCTGGCGCTGCGCTTCGCCAACCAGATGTACGAGCCGATCTGGAACCGCAGTTACGTCGACCACGTGCAGATCACGATGGCCGAGGACATCGGCATCGGCGGCCGGGCCGGCTACTACGACGGCATCGGCGCCGCCCGTGACGTCATCCAGAACCACCTGCTGCAGCTGATGGCGCTGACCACCATGGAGGAGCCGATCGCGTTCGACGCGGAGGCGCTGCTCACCGAGAAGCTGAAGGTGCTCAAGTCGGTGCGGCTGCCCGACGACCTCGGCGCGCACACCGTACGCGGCCAGTACGCGGACGGCTGGCAGGGCGGCGAGCGGGTCGTCGGCTACCTCGAAGAGGACGGCATCGACCCGAAGTCGAAGACCGACACCTTCGCGGCGATCAAGCTCGGGATCGACAACCGCCGCTGGGCGGGCGTCCCCTTCTATCTGCGCACCGGCAAGCGCCTCGGCCGCCGGGTCACCGAGATCGCGGTCGTCTTCAAGCGGGCCCCGCACTCCCCGTTCGACTCCACCGCCACCGAGGAACTCGGCCAGAACGCGATCGTCATCCGCGTCCAGCCCGACGAGGGCATGACCGTCCGGTTCGGTTCCAAGGTGCCGGGCACGTCGATGGAGATCAGGGACGTGTCCATGGACTTCGCCTACGGCGAGTCGTTCACGGAGTCGAGCCCGGAGGCGTACGAGCGGCTCATCCTGGACGTGCTGCTCGGCGACGCCAACCTGTTCCCCCGGCACCAGGAAGTGGAAGAGTCCTGGAAGATCCTCGACCCCATCGAGGAGTACTGGGCCGCGAACGGCACGCCGGCGCAGTACCCCTCGGGCACCTGGGGCCCGCAGGAAGCGGACGAGATGCTCGCACGAGACGGACGGAGCTGGCGCAGGCCATGAAGATCGACCTGACCGACACCACGGCAAGCAAGATCAACAAGGCGCTGGTCGACGGGCGGCGCGCCATCGGCACCCCGGCCGTGGGCATGGTCCTGACGATGGTCATCGTCACGGACGAGGAGAACGCCTACGACGCGATCAAGGCCGCCGAGGAGGCCTCGCACGAGCACCCCATGCGGACGCTGGTGGTCATCAAGCGGCACGTGCGCACCCTGCGCGACCGCACCGCCTCCCGGCTGGACGCCGAGGTACGGGTCGGCAGCGAGGCCGGCACCGGCGAGACGGTCGTGCTGCGCACCTACGGAGAGGTGTCCGACCACGCCGACTCCGTGGTGCTGCCGCTGCTGCTGCCGGACGCCCCGGTGGTCGTGTGGTGGCCGGTGGACGCGCCCGACGCCCCCGCCAAGGACCCGCTCGGCGCGCTCGCCCAGCGGCGGATCACCGACCTGTACGCGTTCGACAAGCCCATGGAGGTCCTGGAGACCCGGGCGCGCAACTACGCGCCCGGCGACACCGACCTCGCCTGGACCCGGCTGACCCTGTGGCGCTCGATGCTCGCCGCCGCCCTGGACCAGGCGCGCGCGAAGGTGACGTCGGCGGCCGTGGAGGCCGAGGCGGACAACCCCAGCGCCGAACTCCTCGCGCGCTGGCTGGAGGCCCGGCTGAAGGTGCCCGTGGAGCGCGTGGTCACCGGGGGGCCGGTCGTGACGGCCGTACGCCTGGGCACCGCGAACGGCGAGGCCGTCATCGACCGTCCCGAGGGGCCGCTGGCCTCGCTGACCCTGCCGGGCCAGCCGCCGCGCACCCTGGCCCTGAAGGTCCGCCCCACCTCCGAACTCATCGCCGAGGAGCTGCGCCGCCTCGACGCCGACGAGATGTACGCGATCGCCCTCAAGGGCGAGGCCGGCAAGGAGAACGCCTGACATGTCCGACGCACCGTCAGACACCACCCCGCTCGACCGCCGGCCCGAGTGGACGGCGCTCGCCGGCCACCGCGCCGCGGGCGTGCCGTCCCTGCGCGAGCTGTTCGCGGCAGATCCCGGCCGCGCCGAGCGCTACGTCGCCCGGGTCGGCGACCTGCACATCGACTACAGCAAGCACCTGATCACCGACGAGACGCTGCGGCTGCTGCGGGAGTTGGCGGCGGCCACCGACGTCTTCGGCCTCCGCGACGCCATGTTCCGCGGTGACAGGATCAACGTCACCGAGTGGCGGGCGGTGCTGCACACCGCGCTGCGGGCCCCGCGTGACGCGGTGATCGAGGTCGACGGGGAGAACGTCGTCCCGCAGGTGCACGCCGTCCTCGACAAGATGGCAGGCTTCGCCGAGCGGGTCCGCTCGGGCGAGTGGACCGGTCACACCGGCAGCCGGATCCGCAACGTCGTCAACATCGGCATCGGCGGCTCCGACCTCGGCCCGGCGATGGCCTACGAGGTGCTGCGCAGCTTCACCGACCGCGACCTCACGCTCCGCTTCGTCTCCAACGTGGACGGCGCCGACCTGCACGAGGCGACCCGGGACCTGGACCCGGCCGAGACCCTGTTCATCGTCGCGTCCAAGACCTTCACCACGATCGAGACGATCACGAACGCGACCTCGGCCCGCTCCTGGCTGCTGAAGGCCTTCGGGGGCGACGAGAAGGCCGTCGCCAAGCACTTCGTGGCGCTGTCGACCAACGCTGAGAAGGTCGCCGAGTTCGGCATCGACACGGCCAACATGTTCGAGTTCTGGGACTGGGTCGGCGGGCGCTACTCGTACGACTCCGCGATCGGCCTGTCCCTGATGATCGCCATCGGCCCGGACGGCTTCCGGGAGATGCTGAACGGCTTCCGGCTGGTCGACGACCACTTCCGCACCGCCCCGGCCGAGGACAACGCCCCGCTCCTGCTGGGCCTGTTGGGGATCTGGTACGGCAATTTCTTCGACGCCCAGTCGCACGCGGTCCTGCCGTACAGCCACTACCTGTCGAAGTTCACCGCGTATCTCCAGCAGCTGGACATGGAGTCCAACGGCAAGTCGGTGCAGCGCGACGGCCGTCCGGTTCAGTGGCAGACCGGCCCCGTCGTGTGGGGCACCCCGGGGACCAACGGGCAGCACGCGTACTACCAGTTGATCCACCAGGGCACGAAGATCATTCCGGCCGACTTCATCGGCTTCGCCCGGCCGGTGGCCGAGCTGAGCGGTGAACTCGCCGCCCAGCACGACCTGTTGATGGCCAACTTCTTCGCCCAGACCCAGGCCCTCGCCTTCGGCAAGACCGCCGAGGAGGTCCGCGCGGAGGGCGTGCCCGAGGAGCAGGTGGCGCACCGCACCTTCGCCGGCAGCCACCCCACCACCACGATCCTCGCCCGCGAGCTGACCCCGTCCGTGCTCGGTCAGCTGATCGCCCTCTACGAGCACAAGGTGTTCGTGCAGGGCGCGGTCTGGAACATCGACTCCTTCGACCAGTGGGGCGTGGAGCTGGGCAAGGTCCTCGCCAAGCGCATCGAGCCCGCGCTCACCGGGACGTTCGCGTCGGCCGCCGCCGCGGCGGACGCCGTCCCCGGTCTCGACCCCTCCACCACGGCCCTCGTCGCCGCCTACCGCACCCTCAAGAACGCTCAGGAAGTGAACTGACATGACAGCGATGCAGTTGGGCCTCATCGGTCTCGGCAAGATGGGCGGCAACATGCGCGAGCGGATCCGCCGCGCCGGCCACACCGTCATCGGCTACGACCGCAACCCCGAGGTCTCCGACGTCAAGAGCGTCGCCGAACTGGTCGAGAAGCTGGACGCGCCGCGCACGATCTGGGTGATGGTCCCGGCCGGCACCGCCACCCAGATGGTCATCGACGAGCTGGGCGACCTGCTCTCCCCCGGCGACGTCGTGGTGGACGGCGGCAACTCCCGCTGGACGGACGACGAGAAGCACGCCGCCGCCCTCGGCATCAAGGGCATCGGCTTCGTCGACGCGGGCGTCTCCGGCGGCGTGTGGGGCCTGGAGAACGGCTACGCGCTCATGGTCGGCGGCGACAAGGGGAACGTGGACCGGCTGCTCCCGATCTTCGAGGCGCTCAAGCCGGAGGGCCCGTACGGCTACGTCCACGCGGGCCGGGTCGGCGCCGGGCACTTCTCCAAGATGGTCCACAACGGCATCGAGTACGCCATGATGCAGGCCTACGCCGAGGGCTGGGAGCTGCTGGAGAAGGTCCACTCCGTGGAGAACGTCCGCGAGGTGTTCCGCTCCTGGCAGGAGGGCACGGTCATCCGCTCCTGGCTGCTCGACCTCGCGGTCAACGCCCTGGACGAGGACGAGCACCTGGACAAGCTGCGCGGCTACGCCGAGGACTCGGGCGAGGGCCGCTGGACCGTCGAGGCCGCCATCGACAACGCGGTCCCGCTGCCGGCGATCACCGCCTCCCTGTTCGCGCGGTTCGCCTCCCGCCAGGAGGACTCGCCGCAGATGAAGATGATCGCGGCGCTGCGCAACCAGTTCGGCGGCCACGCCGTGGAGAAGAAGGACTGATCACCGTGGGCGACCTCCTGCTGGTCCGCCACGGCGAGACGGAGTGGAGCCTGTCGGGGAAGCACACCAGCCACACCGACCTGCCGCTCACCACGCGCGGCGAGGAACAGGCCACGTCCCTCGCTCCACTCCTGTCCGGACGGACCTTTGCCCAGGCGCTGACCAGCCCGCTGGACCGCGCGATACGCACCGCCCGACTGGCGGGTCTGACCGGCACGTCGACCGATCCCGACCTCCACGAGTGGGACTACGGCGGCTACGAGGGCATCACCACCGCCGAGATCCACCGCACCCGCCCCGGCTGGGACCTGTGGACCGACGGCGTTCCGCCCGGCCCCGAGGGGCGCCTCGGCGAGACGCCCGAGCAGGTCGGGGAACGCGCCGACCGGGTGCTGGCCCGGCTGGAGAAGTCCCTCATCGGGGACGACGGTGACGTCGTCCTGGTCGCGCACGCCCACTTCCTGCGGGTGCTCACCGCCCGCCGGCTGGGCCTTGCGCCCGCCGACGGCCGCCTGTTCCAGCTGGCGACGGGCACGGTGAGCCGGCTGTCCACGGAACACGGGCGGCCCGTGATCGCCGAGTGGAACAGACACGCCTGAGCGCGGCACCTGCCGTGTCACCGGCCCGGGTCACCTCGTGTGACCCGGGCCGGTGTCGTACGGCCGCCGGGGCGACCGCCGTCGCGGATGAGCTGGTGGACGGATGAGCCGGTGGAAGGCGCCCGGCGCCGGGTACGGGTGTCGGACGCTGGGGACGGGTGTCGGGGGTGTTCGCCGAGTTGACGTAGGGCGCGGGGCCGTCTGCCGGCCGGGGAAGGCCGCCGGCAGGCGGGGGAAGGGCGCCGGTCCGCAGGCGCCGTCACGATGGGCCGTCGTCACGTACGCCCGCGCCGTGGCCGCCTCTCACCGGGCGAGCGCCTGCCTCTACAATCACCGGCGCGTGCCCTGCATCACCGGCGCGTGCCCTGCATCCGGGGGCGCAGGTCCCGTCACCGCCGGCATCTGCCCCCGCCGTCCCGAAGGAATCCGATGGCCAGCGTCGACGAACCGGCACCACCGGACGGGCGGGCACGGGACGCCGCCCGCACCCGGGCCGAGATCCTCGATGTGGCGACCCAGGAGTTCGCGCGGGCGGGTTTCGACGGCGTCCGCGTCGACGAGATCGCGGCCCGCACCCGCACCACCAAGCGGATGATCTACTACTACTTCGGCGGCAAGGAGCAGTTGTTCACGGCCGTGCTGGAACGGGCGTACGGCGTGCTCCGCGAGGCCGAACGGCAACTGGACGTCGCGCATCTGGACCCGCTCGCGGCGATCCGCCGGCTGGCCGAGCTGCTCTTCGACCATCACGAGCGGCACCCGGACTTCGTGCGCCTGGTCAGCATGGAGAACATCCACGGCGCCCAGCACCTCGCCCGCTCCCGGGAACTCGGCCGGCTCGGCTCGCCCGTACTCGACGCGATCGGCCGCATCCTCGTCTGCGGGCAGGAGTCCGGGCTGTTCCGCGCCGACGTGGACGCCGTCGATCTGCACGCCGTGATCAGCTCGTTCTGCTTCTTCCGCGTCGCCAACCGGCACACCTATGGCACCCTGTTCGGCCGCGACCTGGTGCACCCGGCCCGACGGGACCACTACCGCACCATGCTCGGCGACCTGGTGACGGCATACCTCACCGCGGACACGCCCCCGGCCTGAGAACCTGTCCACCTGTACGGCGCCGGGGCCCGGCCGGGGCGAACGGCGCGTCAGCGTGCCGGGACTCCGTACGCCCGGTCGACATGCAGGCGTACCACCAGGCGGCGGTCGCGGACCATGGCGGCGCGGTAGTCGTCCCAGTCAGGGTGCTCGCCGAGGACGTCCCGGTAGAGCTGGATCAGTTCCTCGACGGTGTCGTCGTGCGGGTCGGCGGCGACCGGTGACAGTTCCGCCGTGCCCTCGGCGACCGTGTACGCCCACCGGTCACCGCTGGTCACGTGGTACGAGGCGCGCGGGTCGCGGCGCAGGTTGCGCGTCTTGGCGCGGCCGTCGGTGACCGAGACGCGGATGATCCGCTCGTCCGGGTCGTAGGCGTGGCTGACGTTGGACAGCTGGGGGCGGCCGTCTCTCCTGAGGGTGACCAGCACGCCGCCGTGCCCGGCCGAGAGCAGTTCGAGCAGTGCGTCCTGCTGCGAGTCCTGAGTCATACGACGGAAAACCCGCCGCAGCGGGCCGCGCATTCCCGTGCCGGGGGCCCGACGTCATGTCGATCACAAAACTCCCTGATGAGCGGGCCCGCGGCGGTGTTCCTGAGCGACGATGAGGTGTGAGGTCGTCCCGGCGCAGGGAGCCGGACCGCACGCGTACGACGCGACCGGAGGAGAGCGATGGCACAGCTGCGGCAGGACGTCGACCCGGGTGAGGCCGGTCTCGACCCGAAGGGCCTCGACCGCCTCGACCGGCATCTCGCCCGCCACGTCGACGAGGGGCGCCTGCCCGGCTTCCTGGTGGCCGTGGCGCGTGGCGGCCGGGTCGCCCACCTCACCACGTACGGGCACCGCGACCTCGCGGCCGGGCTGCCGGTCGAGCCGGACACGCTGTGGCGGATCTACTCCATGACCAAGCCGGTCACGGCGGTCGCGGTGCTGCTGCTGGTGGAGGAGGGCCGGCTGTCCCTGGACGACCCGCTGGAGCGGTATCTGCCCGAGTTCGCCAACCCCCGGGTGTACGAAGGGGGTTCGGGTCCCGACGTGCGTACCCGTCCGGCGGCCGGACCGATCCTGATCCGGCATCTGCTCACCCATACGGCGGGCTTCACCTTCGGCTACTACTTCAGGCATCCCGTGGACGCCCTCTACCGCGAGGCCGGCCTGGAGTCGTCCGTGCCGCCGGGTGCGGACCTCGCCGAGACGGTGGCGGTGTACGCGCGCCTGCCGCTGCAGTTCGAGCCGGGCACGCGGTGGAACTACTCGGTCGCGTGCAATGTGCTGGGCCGGGTGATCGAGGTGGTCTCCGGGCAGCCGCTGGACGCGTTCTTCACCGAAAGGATTCTGCGCCCGCTCGGCATGACCGACACCGGCTTCCACATCACGCCCGAACAGGCCGAGCGGCTGGCCGAGTTGTACGGCGAGACGGACGACGGCGGCATCGAGCCGGTCCCCGGACTGCCGGTTCACGGGCGGCCCCGGTTCCTGTCCGGCAGCGGGGGCCTGGTCTCCACGGCCGGCGACTTCCACCGGTTCATGGAGATGCTGCGCCGGGGCGGCGAGCTGGACGGAACCCGCCTGCTGCCCCCGGCCGCCGTCGCCCGGATGACCAGCAACCAGCTCCCCGGCAACGCCGTCCTGCGCACCTTCGGCGCCCCCGCGCACCAGGAACGCGCCAACGACGGCCTCGGGTTCGGCTTCAACGTCTCCGTCGTCACCGACCCCACCCGCACCCTCGCCCCCTCCAGCCTCGGCACCTACGGCTGGACCGGCGTCGCGACGACCGCCTTCTGGGTCGCTCCCCACCGCGATCTGACCGTGCAGTTCATGACCCAGGTCCGCCCGAAGAAGCTGAAGGTCTTCCCGGAGCTACGACGCCTGGTGCACGAGGCGCTGACGGACTGACGGCCTGATGGATGGCCCGACGGTGCGACAGCCGACGCACGGACCGGGGGCAGGGGGACGGGGCGCCGGCCGCGCACGTCAGGAGCCGTGGGCGAGCGCGTCCAGGTGGGGCAGGATGTGGTCCATCCGCTCGCGCTTGGTCCGCAGATAGGTGATGTTGCTCTCGCACGGCTCGATCAGCAGCGGCACCCGCTCGGCGACCTGGATGCCGTGCCGGGTCAACGCCTCCCGCTTGCGCGGATTGTTGGACATCAGCCGGACCGAGCGCACCCCGAGGTCGCGCAGGATCTCGGCGGCCACGCCGTAGTCGCGGGCGTCGACGGGCAGCCCGAGCGCCACGTTCGCCTCGACCGTGTCCAGGCCCTCCGCCTGGAGCGCCATCGCGCGCAGCTTGGCCAGCAGGCCGATGCCGCGGCCCTCGTGACCCCGCAGATAGACGACGACACCACTGCCCTCGGCGACCACCGCGCGCATGGCGGAGGCCAGTTGGTCGCCGCACTCGCAGTGCCGGGAGCCGAACGCGTCCCCGGTCAGGCATTCCGAGTGCAGCCGGGTCAGCACGTTCTCGGTGCCGATCTCGCCGTGCACCAGGGCGACTTGCTCGTCACCGCGGTCGTGGTCCAGGTATCCGATCGCCCGGAATTCCCCGTACACGGTGGGCAGCGGGGTATTCACGACGCGTTCCGCGCCGGAACGCCGCGCGGGCTTCGCGGACGTCACGGACTTCGCGGACTTCGTGCCGAGGACGTCGATGTTTTCTGTCATGATCTGATTCCTAAGCAGAGGCAACACAGACAAGCTGAGACAGGCTGAGATGAAAGGCCGGGAAAAGATGAGCGGTTCGGGCGGGCGGGCGGTCGCGCACGGGGTGATACCGGCGGACACCACGCAGGACGTACGGGCGCGGGGAGCCGGCGCGGCACCTCAGGTCGCCGTCCTTCCGGTCGGCAGCTTCGAACAGCATGGCCCGTACCTGCCGTTGGCGACCGACACCCTCGTGGCCTGTGCCGTGGCGCGGGAGATCGCCGCCGCCCACCAGGTGCACCTCCTCCCTCCGGTGACCGTCTCCTGCTCGCACGAGCACGCGGCCTGGCCGGGGACGGTCAGCATCTCCGCCGTCACCCTGCACGCGGTGGTGGGGGACATCGCGGCCTCGCTGCGCCGCTCCGGCGTCGACGCCCTCGTCGTCGTCAACGGACACGGCGGCAACTACGTACTCGGCAACGTCGTCCAGGAGGCCTCCGCACGCGGGGAGCGGATGGCGCTGTTCCCCGCCGTCGAGGACTGGGAGACGGCCCGGGAGCGGGCGGGCGTGGAGACCTCGCTGCTCACGGACATGCATGCCGGCGAAATCGAGACCTCGATTCTGCTGCACGCTCATCCCGAATTCGTCCGCCCTGGTCACGAGTCCGCCGATTTCACTGCTGACGACCGTCGCCATCTGCTCACCACGGGAATGTCCGCCTATACCGAATCGGGGGTCGTCGGCCGCCCTTCCCTGGGGTCGGCGGAAAAGGGAAAGGTACTGCTGGCGAGCCTGGCGGAGGCCTTCGGACCGTATTTCGAGCTGCTCCGGGAATCCCGGGGCTGACGGAGCGCACCGGACTCAGGGGACGCACCGGACCCGCGGGACGCACCGGACTCGCCGGACGCACGAAGATGGTGGCGAAGCCCGTCGCGCTCCCGGCGGCGGTCGCGCAGGCCGTCGTACCAGCGCACGACGAGGACGACGGCGCCCGGCAGGCTCGCCACGAGGCTCAGCACGCCGTACACGACGGCGACGGCGACACCACTGCTCGCGCCGAGCCCCGCCGCGCCGAACGCCCACGCGGTGACCCCCTCACGCGGGCCGAAACCGCCGACGTTCAGCGGCAGGCCCATGGCGACCAGGGCGAGCACCGCGAGCGGCAGCAGCACCGGTACGGAGGCCCCGGATCCGGCGACCCGGGCCGCGACGACGAACATCGCGAGGTGGCCGGCCAGCACGACCGCGGAGGACAGCGCGACACCCGGCCCGCTCTCCCGGGACAGCAGGCCCCGGCGCGCCTCGCCGAGCGCGGTCCGCAGGGCGCCGCCTCGCCGGGAGGGCGCCCGGTTCAGCCGGACGGCGAGGACGACGGCGAACACGCCCACCACGCCGAGGGCCACGAGCGGGGCGAAACCGCGGACGTCGTCCCGCACCGGGGACGGCAGCCACAGCAGCACCACCGCACCGAACACGGTCAGCGCCACCTGCCCGGCGACCCGCTCCAGCACGACCGCCTTCACACCCCGGCGCACGTCCCCGGCGCTCTGCCCGTGCCGCACCGCCCGGTGCACGTCCCCGAGCACCCCGCCGGGCAGCGCCGCGTTCAGGAACAGCGCCCGGTAGTAGTCGGCCACGGCCGCCCCGAACGGCAGCCGGATCCGCAGGCCCCGCGCCACCAACTGCCAGCGCCACGCGCTGAACACGGTGGTCACCACGCCGATGCCCAGCGCCGCCAGCACCGTTGCCGTATCGATCCTGCGGAGCCCGTCGAGCAGCGCACCGGTGCCGAGCCGCCAGAGGAGCAGGGCGAGGATGGCGGAGCCGGCGAGGGTGCCGAGGTGGGTGCGGAGCCCGTGACGGGGGCGGGAAGTGGCGGGAGGCTGGGGTGTGTTGGACCCGACGGTGCTTGCGGGGACCTGCTCGGCGCCCGTGCGCTCGGAGATCTGCTCGGAGATCTGTTCAGAGATCTGCCCGGCGCCCGTACGCTCGGGGGTCTGCTGCTGGGGGGTCTGCTGCTGGGGGGTCTGCCGCTCGGGGGCCGGCGCGACGGCCGTACGAAGGCTCATGACTCCGCCTCTCCCGTCGCCCCCGGCAGGGCGAGCAGATCGGTGTGGTGGACCACGACCCGCAGCTCACCGGCCTCGCGGGCGGCGAGGCGTTCACGCAGATAGCGCTCGGCGCGCTCGCGCAGCTCGGGCCGTTCTTCTACGGCCGCGCCGACCCAGCCCCGCAGCCACTGGGCGGTGAGCGCGGACTGCGCCGGGCCGAGCCGCCACGGGCTCGGGTGCGTTCGTACCGTCGCTCCGTGCGCCGAAAGCGCCTCGGCGGCCACGGTGACCGCGTCCGGGCCGAGCAGACCGCCGCGGCGCTGGTGGGCGTTGAACGCCTCGGTGATCTCGGCGTCCAGCGGGTCGGACGGGGTGAGTTCGACGCGTCCGGCGACGGACAGCGTGAACAGGACCGGGCAGCCGGCACCGGCGCACGCCGCGGCCAGGGCGTCGACCGCCTCACGGGTGAGGACGTCGAGCAGGGCCGACGCCGTCACCAGCGAGGCCCCGGTCAGGGCCTCCGGAGTGAGCCGGGCGAGGTCACCGCGCCGGGTCTCGACCGTGACCCGGCTGCCGTCGGCAGCGGTGCGCGGGGAGGCGGCGGCCGCGAAGTGCAGCAGGTACGGGTCCCGGTCGTGCAGCACCCAGTGCTGGGCGCCGTCCAGCCGGGGCGCGAGCCAGCGGCCCATCGAGCCGGTGCCGCAGCCCAGATCGTGGACGACCAGACCGCCGCCCTCCCGGCCCGGCTCACCAGCAAGCGCCGTGCGCAGCGGTTCCAGCAACTCCTCGGCGCGGGCCGCCGCGTCGGCGCCTTCGCGCAGCCGCAGCCACTCGGGCGCGTACCGCGCCGGTTCCTCCTCGTCCTCGCTGTCCCGCAGCCGCACGGTGGCCCGCTCACCGGGCCGGACGACGGGACCGGCACCGGCGACGACATGAGCGCCCACGGTGACGTCGGCGGCTATGGGGACGTCGGGGTCCACGATGACTTCGGGGTCCACGATGACTTCGGGGTCCACGGCGACCTCGGCGCCCAGGGTGACCTCGGCGTCCTTGATGACCTCGGCGTCCTTGACGGCGTGCCCGTCACTCGTACTCCTCATGCCCCTCACGCAACCCTCCTCGGTGTCCCGGCCAGGGCGCCGAGAACGGCGGCCAGGCTGCGGGCGGTGCTCGCCCAGCCGTCGAGGGCGGCGCGGCGAGCGCGCGCCGCGGCCTTCAGCCGGCGTCGTACGTCGGCCTCGCCGAACCAGCCGCGCAGTTCGGCGGCGAGCGCGGCGGGGTCCTCCGGTGGGACGAGAATGCCGGGCACTCCGGCGTCGGGGGCGCGGCCGACCGCCTCGGGCAGGCCGCCGACGTCGGTCGCGAGGACGGGGATGCCACGGGCGAGGGCCTCGGTGACCGCCATACCGTAGGTCTCCGCGTAGGAGGTGAGGACCATCAGGTCGGCGGCGGCGTAACGGGCGTCGAGGTCGGCGCCGGAACGCGGACCGGTCAGGCGCAGCCGGTCGGCGAGGCCGTACCGCTCGATCAGGGCGCGCAGATCGGCGACGTACCCGGGGTCGTGGCCGAGGCCGCCGACGAGCTCGCAGGTCCACGGCAGGTCCCGTACCGCCGCGAGGGCCTCGACCAGCCGGTGCTGGCCCTTGCGCGGGGTGACGGCGGCGACGCACAGCAGGTGGGAGACGCCGTCGGTGCCGGGGGCGAGCGGCTCGATGTCGGCGCCGGGGGCGGCGCGGTGGACCCGGTCGGGGGCGAGCCCGTGGTGGGAGACGAGGCGGCGGACCGCCCAGTCGCTGGTGGCGATCACCGCGGGCACGGCCCGCAGCACGGCCCGCTCACGCGCGTCGAGGTCGGCGGCCACGGCCGCGTCGAGGCCGGTCTCGTCGCCGAGCGGCAGGTGGACGAGGACCGCGAGCCGCAGCCGTTCGGCCTCGGGCACGACGATCTCGGGCACCCCGCAGGCGACCAGCCCGTCCAGCAGAACGGCGGTGCCGTCGGGCAACTCCCGCAGGATTCGCGCGAGTTCGTGGCGGGCGGCAGTGCCGGGGCGCGGCCAGTCGCCGGGCACGGGCTGCCGGACGGGCTGCCAGCCGAAGCCGGGCAGGTCCAGGCAGACCCTGCGGTCGTAGGCGTTGCCGCCGCTGGGCGCGGAAGGGTCGTCGACTCCGCCCGGCATGACGAAGTGCACGGTGCGCAGGGACATGGGGACGATCCCGCCGTTCTCGGGGGCGGTCAGATCGGTCAGGTCGGTCAGGTGGCTCAGGTCGCTCAGATGGCTCAGGTCGGCGAGGTCGGTCACAGGCCACGCTCGTAACTCGCCCAGGCGATATGGGACTCGTGCAGGGTCACCGAGATCCCGGCGATGCCCTTGGCCCCCTCGCCCAGCGCGCCCTTGTGGATGCGTTCGACGAGGCGGTCGGCGATGACCTTGGCCAGGAACTCGGTGGAGGTGTTGATCCCGGCGAGGTCGGGGTCGTCGTCGAGGTTGCGGTAGTTCAGCTCGGCGGTGACGGCGCCGAGTTCCTGCGTGGCCAGGCCGATGTCGACGACGATGTTGTCCTCGTCCAGCTGCTCGCGGCGGAACGTGGCGTCCACCAGGAAGGTGGCGCCGTGCAGGCGCTGGGCGGGCCCGAACACGTCGCCGCGGAAGCTGTGGGCGATCATGATGTGATCGCGGACGGTGATGCTGAACAACGGACGACCCTCCAGGTGCGGCGCCTTCGATGCCCCGCCTTTTCCTGACGGGTCTGACATCTAGTACGGCCCTTCGCTTCCCCGCGTTCACCCCCGTCCCACTCTTTTCTCAGGTCAGGGCGTGTGGCTTCTCTCAGGCCTGCCCGATTCCTTCTGTCGGGTCAGGGCGCATCGCCGTACCTGATGCGGTGGCAGAGGGCCGGGATCTCGCCGGCGGCGAGCCTCGGCATGACCTCGGGGAGTTCCTCGAAGGCGCTCTCCCCGGTGACGAGCGCGTCCAGCGCCGGGTCGGCGAGGAGGTCCAGCGCGAGGGCCATCCGCTCGGCGTAGCCGCGCCCCGGGCGGGCGGCCGGGGAGACGGTGCCGACCTGGCTGCTGCGTACGGTGAGCCGGCGCGAGTGGAAGGCCTCGCCGAGCGGCAGGGTGACGCGCCGGTCGCCGTACCAGCTCAGTTCGACGACCGTCCCCTCGGGCGCGAGGAGTTCCAGGGCGCGGGTGAGGCCCTGTTCGGTGGCGCTGGCGTGGACGACCAGGTCGCAGTCGCCGAGGGCGTCGCCGGGCAGGGCGAATTCGGCACCGAGTGCCTCGGCGGTCTTCGACCGGTCCGGGTCGGCGTCGACCAGTTGCAGCCGTACGCCGGGGAAGCGGGCGAGCAGCGCGGCCACCGAGCAGCCGACCATGCCGCCGCCGACCACGGCGATCCGGTCACCGAGGAGGGGGCGGGCGTCCCAGAGGGCGTTCACCGCGGTCTCGACCGTCCCCGCGAGCACGGCCCGTGCGGCGGGCACCCGCTCGGGCACGACGGTGACGGCGCTCACCGGAACGACATAACGGCTCTGATGGGGGTACAGACAAAACACCGCCCGCCCGACCAGCTCATCGGGCCCCTCCTCCACCACCCCGACGCTGAGATAGCCGTACTTCACCGGAGCGGGGAACTCGCCCTCCTGGAACGGCGCCCGCATCACACCGTGCTGACTCTCCGGGACGCCTCCGCGGAACACGAGGGTCTCCGTGCCGCGGCTGACCCCGGAGTACAGGGCGCGCACCAGCACCTCGCCCTCACGGGGCTCCGCAAGGGTGACGTCGCGCAGCTCACCGTGACCGGGAGAGCGGACCCAGAACGCGCGGGCCGACCGCTTCATCGGTTTCCTCCTGAACGATCGGAATGTTGTCCACGTACCCAGAAGTGCACAGGCCGCGCACAGTACGCGGCGTTGATCGACTCTGTCACTCGGCCGGAGGATGCACGGTGGCCCTGAACAACACGTACGACGCGAGGGTCCAGCAGGAGACCGCGGTGGGAGCGGGCGTACAGCTCCTGCTCCTGGTTCTGCTCGGCGCGGCCATCGGCCTGGGCCCGGCCGGCTGGCTCACCGGTCTCGCCTTCGCCTTCGCCACCTGGGCGGTCCTCTCGCGCGCCCTGCACCGCTCCTGCCTCCGCTCCTTCGGCCCCGCGAACCGCGTCACCCTCGGCCGGGCGACCCTGGTCGGCGGCGTGACGGCGCTGGTCGCGGACTCCTTCGAGAGCGCACCGCCGGTGACACTGCTGGTCGCGCTGACCGCCGTGGCCCTGTTGCTGGACGGTGTCGACGGCAAGGTGGCCCGCCGCACGGGGACCTCCTCCGCGCTGGGTGCCCGCTTCGACATGGAGGTCGACGCGTTCCTGATCCTGGTGCTCAGCGTGTACGTGTCCATGCAACTGGGCCCGTGGGTGCTCCTGATCGGCGGCATGCGCTACATGTTCATCGCCGCGGCCCGCCTCGCCCCCTGGCTGAACGCCCCCCTCCCCCCGTCCTTCGCCCGCAAGACGGTCGCCGCACTGCAGGGCATCTGCCTGCTCCTCGCCGGAGCCGAACTGCTGCCGCACGCCGCCAACCTGACCGTGGTCCTCGTCTCCCTCGGCTCACTGGTGTGGTCCTTCGGCCGGGATGTGGTGTGGCTGTGGCGGCAGTCCCGGAGGGAGACATCGGCTGAGGCGGTACCGGAGGCGAGGTTGCCGGAGCTGGTGGGACGTTGAGGACCTGACGGCAGGGGAAGGGCCCGGACCGACACCGGTCCGGGCCCTCCGCGTTCGTCCTTACGACCGCCCGGACCACCCCGCACGACAGGCGGGATGGACAGAGAGCGGTCATTCCGTCACGATCAGTCAAGCGCGCGCATGTGACATACCGACTTGCACATTGCATGCCCCGGTGTTGAACGGCTGGGGCACTTCTCAGTCAGGGGGACCATGCCTCAGGACGAGTACGGGTGGCTGCGCGACGCCGTGTCACAGTTCGGTCAGGAGTGCCGCCGCAAGCTGTCCGGCGGGGGTGGTCAGGAGTCGTCGATACGCGCTCCGCTGGAAGTTTTGCTCAAGACCGTCGGTGAGCACCACCAGTATCGCGAAGTGACCTGGCACGATGAATTCCGCATCCCGGATCTGGGCGTACGTCCCGACTATGCCGTGCGGGCGAACGGGGACATCTCCGGGTACATCGAATTGAAGAAGCCCGGCCTTTCGGTCGATCCAGAGACGTTCACCACGCACAACCGTGTGCAGTGGGAGAAGCTTCGGGACCTGCCCAACCTGCTCTACTCGAACGGCACCGAGTGGCGGCTGTTCCGCCACGGCGAACAGCTCGGGGAACCCGTCTTCTTCCAAGGAGCGCTCAAGACCGCCGGACAGAAGCTCTCCCTCGGTGAAGCGGCCGCGTTCGACGCCCTCCTGAAGCAGTTCCTGCGCTGGACCCCGCAGAGAATCACCCAGGTCTCCCGCCTCGTCCAGCACATCGCACCGCTGTGCCGACTGTTGCGCTCCACCGTCATGGAGCAACTCGCTTTCGAGGCAAGGTCGTCCGCGCCTGACGACGACAGGCGCGCCCGACCGTTCACCGGTCTGAGGAACGACTGGCGCCGATTACTCTTTCCGTCCGCCGACGACGCCAGGTTCGCCGACGGTTACGCACAGACCGTCACCTTCGCTCTTCTTCTCGCGCGTACCGAGGGCATCCCGCTTGAGCCGAACTCCTTTCACGAGACAGGCCGCATGCTCGACGCGGACCACGCCCTCATGGGCAAGGCGCTCCAGTTACTCACGGACAACGTCAGCGAACGCTTCACGGTCACACTCGACCTCCTGACCCGAACCATCGCCGAAGTGCGATGGGACGTCATCCGCGCAGGCAACAGGGATGCGTACCTCCACCTCTACGAGCACTTCCTCACGGTCTACGATCCGGCGCTTCGGCAGCAGAGCGGCTCGTACTACACGCCGCACGAGGTCGTGGCGGAGATGGTCCGTCTCACCGAGGACGTGATACGTACGCGGCTCGGCCAGGAGGAGGGCTTCGGTGCGGAGGAAGTGAAGATCATCGATCCCGCCATGGGGACCGGAACTTTCCTTCACACCATCATCGAACGAGTGGCCGAACAGGCTAAAGACCGACACGGCCCGGCCATGGCACGCGACGCGATCTCCCGGCTCGCGAACCGGCTCTTCGGCTTCGAACTCCAGATGGGACCCTTCGCCGTCGCCGAACTCCGCGCCTCCGACCTTCTCAAGCGATACGGCGCGCGATTCCCGCGAAACGGCTTGAGCTTCTTCGTCACGGACACCCTGGACAACCCCTTCGCGGAGGAGGAGTACCTCGCCTCCACCTACGGCGCTCTCTCGGACTCCCGCAGGCGCGCCAACCACATCAAGGCGCGCACGCCTGTCACCGCCGTCGTCACCAACCCGCCGTACGACGACAAGGCCGAGGGCCGTGGCGGCTGGGTGGAAAAGCGCCCCGCCAAGAACGAACCCTCGCTGCTGGACGACTTCCGCTATCCGGACAACGGCCGCTACGAGCACGTCCTCAAGAACATGTACGTGTACTTCTGGCGCTGGGCAACCTGGAAGGTCTTCGACGCCCATCCGGAAGACCGGCACGGAGTGGTGTGCCTCATCACTCCGTCGGGCTGGGCCACGGGGCCCGGCGGGCGCGGCATGCGGGACTACCTGCGTCGCACCTGCGACGAGGGATGGATCATCAACCTGTCACCCGAAGGACAGCGATCTCCGGTACCGAATCGCATCTTCCCGGGTGTCGCCCAGCCGCTGGCGATACACATCTTCATCCGTAGATCAGACGCGGTGCGCGGAGCGCGTCACCGGGCTCACGTCCACTACCGGGAGGTGACAGGCCGGCGGACGGACAAGTTCCGTCAGATCAAGGAAATCCTTCTCGATGACGACGGTTGGCGGGACGCACACGACGAAAGCCCCCTGCCGTTCACCCCATCCACTCATTCGGGCTGGGACGAGTTCCCGGAACTCACCGATCTCTTCCCCTGGGGCAGTCCTGGTGCGAAGGCGAACAGGTCGTGGGTCAGCGCCCCCTCCCCCGAGACCTTGCGGCGTCGATGGGCCAGGGTGATCCGGGAGGACGACCCTCGGGAGAAGGCCACATTGTTCAAGGAGACCCGGGACCGGACGCTGGCGGACAGGAGAAACCCTCTGCCGGGGCATACCCGCGCGCAGCGCCCCATCGGGCAGGAACATGTGACGACACCCGAAATCGAGCGCATCGCGTTGCGTAGTTTCGATCGCCAGTTCGTCATAGCCGACAACCGTGTACTCGACTACCCCCGGCCCGATCTGTGGGCCTCCCTCCAGCCCGGTCAGGTGTTCCTCAACCAGCAGTCCTCCCATGCCATCGACTCCGGCCCGGCAGTGGTCGCGACGCATCTGCTCCCTGACACCCACCACTTCAATGGCCGGGGCGGCCGGATCCACCCCCTTCTCCACCCTGACGGTTCAGGCAACACCCCTGCCGGACTCCTCCGGTATCTCGCCCGCATACTCGGTATCGAACGGGTCACCGTCATGGACCTCGCCGCCTACACCGTTGCTGTGGCGGGACACAAGGCCTACACCGAGCACTTCACCGAGGCACTGCTCACCCCTGGCGTACGTATACCTCTCACTCGGGACCCTGTTCTATGGGGGCAAGCCGTCATGCTGGGCCGCGAGGTGCTGTGGGCCTCCACGTATGGCGAGCGTTGCGCGGACCCGTCAGCCGGTCGCCCGGCGGGCGACGTCGAGTTCCCCCGTGACGACGAACGGCAGGTGAAGTACCTGCAGCACATCGGGAACGGCTTACCGGACCGCATCCGGTACGACGCCGCTTCCCGGACCCTCCACGTGGGCCAGGGCACATTCGCTCCGGTCCCCGAGCCGGTCTGGATGTACGACGTCGGCGGCATGGCTGTCCTCAACAAGTGGTTCGGGTACCGGAAAGCGTCCCCGACCAGCAAGAAGACCAGCCCTCTTGACGACATCCACGTCGAAAGCTGGCCTCACGAATGGACGAGCGAGTTGATCGCGCTGCTCTCCGTTCTCCGCCGCCTGGTCGATCTGTCCCCGGCCCAGAGCAGCCTGCTCACCGACATTCTCGGCTCGGAGGTCGTCACGGTCGCAGATCTCACAAAAGGTGGGGTATTCCCGGTCTCCCCAGGTGCACGCAAGGTTCGGCAGCGGGCGGACGACACCCTGTTCCCCGGCGGCACGAACCTGACGGACAAGGCCTGAGACGTGGCGGGTCCCTTCACATGGGCCGCTCAAGCCCAGCGAGCGCCTCGTCGAGCGACAGGCTCCCGTCTGCCAGTCTCCATACGGTGCCGGCCAGTCGGGGATGCGAATCCTCTGCTGCCTGAGCCAGCCGCACCACAGCCGACAGGCGCTCCTCCGCGGCCTCGTGAGCGGCCCGATAGTGCACCGCCGCTCCCAGCGCCGTCGTGGACAGAGAACCGCCCGCTCGGGCAACGAGTCCCAGGAAGACCAGTTCCGACACATCTGCCTCAGAGCTCTGTGGCTCCAGGTCCCTCGCGTGCCAGTCCTGTCGGGCGTCTTCCCCTGTTTCGGGATCCGGAAGGTCTCTGAGCAGTCCTTCGGCCAGGAGTCGGTACTGAGAACTGCTGAGCTCGAAATGCGGCAGCGGCATGGTGTCATGCCTAGCACACAGCCCCTCGGGCTCCTGTCGTAACTCGCGAGAACCTGTTCCACGAGCGGGCATCGAGCGAGGCCTGCGCCTCGGCCGGGTCGAAGTGCGGACTGCGAAAGCCGCTCCGCGAGGTGGACATCTCTCCCGGCGGGCACGGGCCCCCTCGCCCATGCCCGCCGGTCGTCCGGGCCCCGGCTCAGGCGGCCCGGCGTACCAGGCCGACGTGCCGGCGGATGATGTCCGCGTAGCGGTGGCCGGTGCCCTTGATGGTGCGGAGTTGGGTGGCGTAGTCGACGTGGACGAGGCCGAAGCGTTTGTCGTAGCCGTATGCCCACTCGAAGTTGTCCAGGAGGGACCAGGCGAAGTAGCCGGCCAGGGGGGCGCCCTTGCGGGCTGCCGAGGCTGCCGCGGCGAGGTGGGTGATCAGGTATTCCTGGCGCTCCGGGTCGTCGATCGTGCCGTCGGGGCGTACGACGTCCGGGTAGGCCGAGCCGTTCTCCGTGACGTAGATCTTGCGGGCGCCGTAGTCGTCCCTCAGGCGCAGGAGCAGGGTTTCCAGGCCGCTCGCGTCGATCTCCCAGTCCATGCCCGTGCGCGGGACGTCCGGGCGGCGGATCGAGCGGACGTAGGGGGCGGGGCCGTCGGGGGCCGCCTCCACGTACGCCGGGAAGTAGTAGTTGAGGCCCAGCCAGTCCAGGGGGGTGGCGATCGTCTCCAAGTCGCCCGGGTGTTCCGGGAGTTCGACGCCGTAGACCTCCCGCATGTCCGACGGGAAGCCCCGGCCGTGCACCGGGTCCAGCCACCAGCGGTTGACGTGGCCGTCGTGGCGTACGGCCGCGGCCTCGTCCTCCGGGCGGTCCGTGGCCGCGTACACCGTCGAGAGGTTGTTCACTATGCCGACGCGGGCGTCGGCGGATGCCGCCCGGATCGCCTGGACCGCCAGGCCGTGGCCCAGGAGCAGGTGGTACGAGGTGCGGACCGCCGCCGTCAGGTCCGTCCAGCCCGGGGCCATCTTGCCCTCCAGGTGGCCGATCCACGCCGAGCAGGACGGTTCGTTGAGCGTCGCCCAGTGTGTGACCCGGTCGCCGAGGCGTTCCGCCACCACCGACGCGTACGCGGCGAAGTGTTCGGCCGTTTCGCGTTCGGGCCAGCCGCCGCGGTCCTGGAGGGCCTGCGGGAGGTCCCAGTGGTAGAGGGTGACGGAGGGGGTGATGTCCGCTTCCAGGAGGGCGTCCACCAACTCGTCGTAGAAGGCCAGGCCCTTCGGGTTCACCGCGCCGTCGCCGGACGGCAGTACGCGGGGCCAGGCCACCGACAGGCGGTAGGCGTTCGTGCCGAGGCGGCGCATCAGGGCGATGTCCTCGCGCCAGCGGTGGTAGTGGTCGCATGCGACGTCGCCGTTGTCGTCGCCCGCGATCTTCCCGGGGGTGTGCGAGAAGGTGTCCCAGATCGACGGGGCGCGGCCGTCCTCGGCGGCGGCTCCCTCGATCTGGTAGGCCGCTGTGGCCGTGCCCCACAGGAAGTCGTGCGGGAGTGCGGCGAGGTCGATACGGTCGGGCGACACGGAAGTCCCTTCGGAATGCTGGGTTTTGGTCATTTGACGGCGCCTGCCGTCAGTCCGGCGACCAGGTAGCGCTGGAGGAGGAGGAAGCCCGCGACCACGGGCACGCTGACGACCAGCGAGGCGGCCATGATCTGGTTCCAGTAGACGTCGTTGAGGGTGGAGTAGCCCTGGAGGCCGACGGCGAGGGTGCGGGTGGTGTCGTTGGTCATGACGGAGGCGAAGAGGACTTCTCCCCAGGCGGTCATGAAGGCGTAGACGGCGACCGCGACGATGCCGGGGATCGCGGCCGGCACGACGATCCTGAACAGCGCGCCGAGCGGGCCGCAGCCGTCCACGAGTGCGGCCTCGTCCAGGTCGCGCGGCACCGAGTCGAAGTACCCGATCAGCATCCAGATGGAGAACGGCAGGGAGAAGGTCAGGTAGGTGAGGATCAGGCCGCCGCGGGAGCCGAACAGGGCGATGCCGGTGGCGTTGCCGATGTTGACGTAGAGGAGGAAGAGGGGCAGGAGGAAGAGGATGCCCGGGAACATCTGCGTCGACAGGACCGTGACCGTGAAGACGCGCTTGCCCCGGAAGCTGTAGCGGCTCACGGCGTACGCGGCGAAGACCGCGATCACCACCGAGCAGACCGTCGCCGCGCCCGCCACGATCAGCGAGTTCATGAAGTACCGCGCCAGCGGGACGGTCGACCAGATGTCGATGTACGGGCGGATCGTCAGGCCGCTGGGCAGCCAGCGGAACTGTCCCGTCACGTCGGCCAGCGGCTTCAGCGAGCTGGAGATCATGACGTACACCGGGGTGAGGACGAAGCCGGTGAGCAGGGTGAGGAAGATCCGCCGGGACCACAGGAAGGAGCGCGGCGGGGCCATCGGGGAGGCCGGGGCGTGGGTCCTAGACATCGGCGGACCTCCGTCCGCGTGAGGTGAGCAGCAGGTACACGCCGGTCACGACCAGCAGGAAGAGCAGGAGAAGGACGGACATCGCGGAGCCCGTGCCGAAGTTCCAGGTGACGAAGGACGCCTGGTAGATGTGGACGGAGATGAGGTCGGCGGCCTCGGGTGCGGCCTTGCCGAACAGGACGTAGGGGGTGTTGAAGTCGTTGAACGTCCACAGGAAGAGGACGAGGATCAGCACCTGGTTGACGGGGCGCAGGGAGGGCAGGGTGATCCGGCGGATCTGCTGCCACATGCCGGCGCCGTCCAGCGCTGCCGCCTCGTACAGCTCCTTCGGGATGTTCTGCAGGCCGGCCATCACGATGAGGAAGGCGAACGGCCAGCCCTTCCACACGTGCACGATCAGCAGCGCGTAGAAGCTGTTGTCGCCGATCAGCCAGAAGGCGGGCTTGCCGGTGAGGTGCAACTGGTCGTGCAGGACGTGGTTCACCAGGCCGTTGTCGTGCTGGAACATGAACACCCAGGTGATGACGGCCGCGTAGACGGGCAGCGCGTACGGCACCAGGAACAGGGCGCGCAGCAGGCCGCGACCGCGGAAGGCGTCCTGCATGTAGATGGCGGCGGCGGTGCCGATCAGCCAGCACAGGCCGACCGACAGCAGGGTGAAGCCGACGGTGACGAAGAAGGAGTGGAGCAGGGCCTGGCCCACGGGGGCGTCGAAGTCCACCGACACCTTGTAGTTGCCGAGGCCGGACCAGGGGGCTGTGCTCCAGTCGCGGATGTAGAACTGGGTGAGTTCCTTGAAGCTCATCACGATGCCGATGACCATCGGCACCAGGTGGACGAGGAGTTCGAGGAGCAGGGCGGGCAGGAGCAGCAGGTACGGCAGCGCGACGCGGCGCACGCGCCCGGTGCGGCGGCGGGGTTCGCGCGCCGCCGCACCGTCGGACGTGTCCCGCACCTGCCCGGTGAGGGTGGTCGTCATCGCGCTCAGGCCGCCGGCATCTGCTGCTGGGCCTTCTCCAGCTTGGCCTTGACCGAGTCGGTGGTCACGGCGCGTCCGGCGGCGGCGTCGGCGAACAGGTCCTTGACGGCCGTGCCGACCGCCGTCTCGAACTGCGACTCGGCGGGCACCTGCGGAAGGGCCGCGGCGCTGGTGGCGAGGGTGCTCTTCAGGACGGCGTTGGAGGGGGTGTTGAACGCGGCGTCCTCCTGCGCGGCCTTCACCGGCGGGATGGAGGTGTAGGCCGAGTTGAGGATCTTCTGCTCGCCGTCGCTGGTCATGAACTTCACGAACTTCGTGGCGCCGTCGAGGTTGTGGCTGTTCTTGAAGACGGCGATGTTGATGCCGGCGACCATCGAGTTGACCTGGGCGCCGGTGCCGGGGGTGCCGGACTGCACGGGCACGGGGGCGATGCCGAACGCGTCGTCGGCCATGCCCTGCGACTTCAGGTTGGCGGCGGCGGACTGCCACAGCAGGATGGCCTGCTTGCCCTTGGCGAAGTCGCTGACGGACTGGTTCTGCGCGTACTCGGCGTCGCCGGTCGGGATGACCTTGTCCTTGGCCATCAGGTCGACGTACTGCTTGACGGCGTCGACGACCTTGGGGTTGGTGAAGTCGGGCTTGCCGTCGGCGGTGAAGAAGTCGGCGCCGTGCTGCTTGGCGAAGACGAAGACGTGGTGGATGTTCTCGGAGAGGTTGGAGCCCTCGGCGCCGAGGACGGTCTTGCCCTTGGCCTGGATCCTCTTGCCGTCGGCGATCAACTCGTCCCAGGTGGCCGGGGGCTTGCTGATGCCGGCGTCGGCGAAGATCTGCTTGTTGTAGTAGAGGGCGTACGCCATCGAGTACAGGGGGACCGCGGCCGGGTCCTTGCCCTCGGCGCCGGTGGAGCCGAGCGCGGAGTCGACGAAGCGGTCCTTGCCGCCGATCTTCTCGAAGTTCTTCGCGTCCCACGGCACCAGCGCGCCGGTCGCCTGCAGGGAGGCGCTCCAGGTGTTGCCGATGTTCAGCACGTCGGGGCCCTGCCCGGACGTGGTCGCGGTGAGGATCCGGTTGAGCAGGTCGGACCAGGGCACGACCTCCAGCTTCACCTTGATGCCCGTCTGCTTCTCGAACTTGTCCAGTTCGGGCTGCAGGACCTTCTTGTCGACGGCGATGCTGGCGCCCTGGTTGGAGGCCCAGTAGGTGAGCGTCTTCGGCGAGGCGTCGGAGCCGCCACCGCTGGACGAACCTCCCCCGCAGGCCGTGGCCGCGAGGGCGAGAGACAAGGTGACGGCGCCGACGGCCGCGGCTCTGATGCTGCGCATGGCTCCTGGTGTCCCTTTCCGGGAGTCGAGAACCTTCGGGGCCGCTCATGGACGCCGACTCCGCGTTCGACTCCCGAAAGCCCCTCATGGCTTAATTTACGACGTGAGTTAAACCTTCGGCGATTCGCTCGTCAAGGGAAAGCGCAGGGATGTCCAAGAACCGCGCCCAGTCCGTGACTTGAGTGCGGTCCGGCGGGTGGCGCGGGGGTACGACGCCGGGGAGGGGGCTCCCCCAGTCGTCGCACCCCCGGTCGTCGCACCCCCAGTCGTCGCACCCCCAGTCGTCGTACCCCCGCTCAGCCTGCCGCGGTCAGCCGACCCGCGCCGTCAGCCGACCCGCGCCGTCAGCGGGCCTGCTCCGTCAGCGGGCCCGCTCCGTCACCGTGCCTGCGCGTAGCCCGCGGGACGGGTGGTGAAGGTGCCCCGCCCCTGGGTGCGGCTGCGCAGCCGGGTCGCGTAGCCGAAGAGTTCGGCCAGCGGCACCGTGGCGGTCAGGACCGCCGAACCGCCCCGGCTCTCGGAGCCGCCCACCCGGCCGCGCCGGGCCGCCAGGTCACCGAGCACCCCGCCGACCGCCTCCTCGGGCACGGTGACCGTGACCTCGGCGACCGGTTCCAGCAGGGCCGGCTCCGAGGCGCGCAGGGCCTCGCGGAGCCCGAGCCGCCCGGCGGTGCGGAACGCCGTGTCCGACGAGTCCTTCACATGGGTGGAGCCGTCGGTCAGCGTGACCCGCAGCCCGGTCACCGGATGCCCGCCGAGCGGTCCCTCGGCCAGGGCGTCCCGGCAGCCGGCCTCCACCGCACGCACGTACTCCTGCGGCACCCGCCCGCCGACGACGGCCGACCGGAACTCGAAGCCGGTGGCGCCGACTTCGTCGCCGAGCGGTTCGACGTCCAGCACGACATGGGCGAACTGGCCCGCCCCGCCGTCCTGTTTGACGTGCCGGTACGTCAGCCCGCTCACGCCGCGCAGCACGGTCTCCCGGTACGCGACCCGCGGCCGGCCCACCGTGACCTCCGGGCCCCCGTCGCCGCGGATCTTCTCCACCGCGACCTCCAGGTGCAGTTCACCCATCCCGGACAGCACGATCTGCCCGGTCTCGGTGTCGGTGCGCACCACGAGCGAGGGGTCCTCCTCCGCGAGTCGGGCCAGTGCGGTGGCCAGTCGGCCGGTGTCGGTGGACCGCCGCGCCTCGACGGCCACGGACACCACCGGATCGGCGGTCACGGGCGGTTCGAGGAGCAGCGGGGCGCCCGGGTCGCACAGGGTCGATCCGGCGCGCGCCGACTTCAGCCCCACGAGCGCGACGATGTCACCGGCGACCGCCCGGTCCAGCTGGGCGTGCCGGTCCGCCATGACCCGCAGGATCCGCGCGACGCGCTCGGTGCGGCCCGTGCCCGTCTCCCGCACGGTGTCTCCTTTCTCGATCGTGCCCGAGTAGACGCGCACATAGGTCAGGCGTCCGTTGCCGCCCGCGTTCACCTTGAACGCGAGTGCGGCGAACGGCACTTCGGGTTCGGCGGCGCGCCGCTGCTCGGCGCCCTCGTGGACACCGCGCACGGCGGGCACGTCCAGCGGCGACGGCAGGTAGGCCACGACCGCGTCCAGCAGCGGCTCGACACCGCGGTTGCGGTAGGCGGAGCCGCACAGGACGACGACACCGCTGCCGCTGCGGGTGAGGTCGCGCAGTGCGCCGGCCAGGGTGGCCGGGGAGAGCGTCTCCCGCTCGCAGAACTCCTCCAGCGCGGCCGGATGGAGTTCGGCAACGGCCTCTTCGAGGATCCGCCGTCGGCGCAGCGCCTCCTCGCGCAGCGCGTCAGGGACCGCGCCCTCCACGACTTCACCCGCCTCGGATTCACCAGCCCCGGGTGCGTCCGCCCCGTCGCGCCACACGAGTGCCCGCATGCGTACGAGGTCCACGACACCGGTGAAGCGTTCCTCGGCGCCGATCGGCAACTGGGCGACGAGGGGCGCCGGATGCAGCCGTTCCCGGATGGACGCGACCGCGGCGTCGAGGTCGGCACCGGCCCGGTCCATCTTGTTGACGAACGCGATCCGCGGCACCCCGTGCCGGTCCGCCTGCCGCCACACCGACTCGCTCTGCGGCTCGACGCCCGCGACCGCGTCGAACACGGCGACCGCGCCGTCGAGCACGCGCAGCGAACGCTCCACCTCGTCGGCGAAGTCGACGTGCCCCGGTGTGTCGATCAGGTTGATCCGGTGGCCGTCCCAAGCACAACTGACGGCCGCCGCGAAGATGGTGATGCCCCGGTCCCGTTCCTGCGGGTCGAAGTCGGTGACGGTGGTGCCGTCGTGCACCTCGCCGCGCTTGTGGGTGGTGCCGGTGGCGTACAGGATCCGCTCGGTGACGGTGGTCTTGCCCGCATCGACGTGGGCGAGGATGCCGAGGTTGCGGATGACGGCGAGGGGGTTGGTGTTCGTGCGCACGGCCCGTGGCCTTTCTGCGTGATCGAGAGATCAGAAAAGGGCGGCGCGATGTCCCGGACGAGGGCGGACTGAGCGGTGACCCACCCGTCGCGCCGAACCTGCCTTCGGGCAGGGCGAGTCGGCGAAGAGGGGTCAGACCCGCGTCGCGGGCATCCGGTACCGGCCGCGCAGCGGGCACCGGACGGACGAGGACACCAGGATCACCTCGGACCGCGCAGGGGGGACGACGACGGCGTTGCGGTCACGCACGGCCGGGCTCCCCTCGGTGGTCGACGATCGGTGGTCGACGATCGGTGGTCGACGATCGGTGGTCGACGATCGGTAGTTGACGATCGGTGCCGGTTGAGCACGCGACGCGCCGCCGAGGTCTGGCCTCGGCGGCGCGGACGCATGGTGAGTGTAGGAGGCGAACAGCGGAGGCGCGTAACGGTTTTCCGGTTTCCCGAGCGCTGCCCGGTCCCCGTCCGCCGCCCCGGTCCCCCCTCCACTGCCCGGCCGCCGTCGGCCGCTCGCGTTCAGGCCGACGGGTCGCAGTCGGTCGTGAGGACGGTGACGATCGCCGTCACCCCGTCGACGCGGAGCGTGCCCGCGTCGTCGCCCGAGAACTGAACGGCGTCGAACCGGCCGAGGGTGACGCCGGACTCCGCGACGGTCGCAGTGCCCTGCAGCACGACCGCGAGGACCACGACCCCGGACCGCGGCTCGACCGCGAAGTCCTCGCGCTCCATGCGGACATGGGCCCACGCTCGGCTGCGCCGGGTCATCACGTTGAAGTCGACGATGGGGCCGTCGAGCAGCCGGCAGCCGGTGGCCGCGTCACCCGGGAAGGGGAAGGGCTCGTACGGCGCGGCGACGGTGTGCACGGCGCCGTCCACGGTCAGCTCCATGCCCGCGCCGTCGACGACGGTGATGATCCGGTCCACGCCCGCGAAGGCGGAGAACGGGCCGCTCCCGGCGACGTCGGCGAGGCTCACCCGCCAGACGAAGTCGTCCAGGCCCGCCGTGCTGTCGTCGGCGGCGACCTCCCGGGTCAGACCGCCGCCGTTCTTCCAGGGCGTCGCCGGCCGGTCCTGCGCCCGGAGCACACGTCCGCCCGTCACACCGCCCGCGCCCGCCGCACCATCCGTACCGCCCGCGCCCACGGGACCGCCCACACTGCCCGCGCCGTCCGCGCCTTCCGTCACGGCGTCCGCTCCTGTCGTCATGCCGTCCGCTCCTCGCCTCATGCCGTCCGCTCCTTGAGCGCGGCCTCGGTGAACACCCGGTACCCCGTGTCGGGCCGGTATCCATGGATCTCGCGCGTGTCGAGGGCCCCCATGTACCGCAGCACCGCCTCGTTGAAGACCTGGCCCGGCACGAGTACGGGGAACCCCGGAGGGTACGGCGTGACGAAGGTGGCCGAGACGACCTCCCGTCCGCTCTCCATGGCCATGGCGACCTCGTCGGCCGTCAGGTACTCGACCTTGCTGTCGTCGTACGCCAGGAAGAACGCCTCGCGAAGGTCGCCCTCCGGGGTGTCGGCGCCGGGCCGGAACGCGGTGTGGAACGCGCTGAAGTCCGGCAGCGTGGCGGACCCGGCCTGGAGGGCGGCGCGCCTGCGCTGGTGCAGGGCGCGCTCACGGGGGCTCATCTCCTCGATGCTCTCCTCGAGTTCCTCGACGATCTTGACGAGGACCTCGATGAGGTAGGCGACGGCGCTGCGCGTGGTGCCGATGGTGGTCATGAACAGCAGCGTGTTGAGCGTGGTCTTGTTGACCTGGACGCCGTAACGGTCCATGAGCTGTTCGTGCTTGAAGGTGTCGCCGTCGATGCCCGTACGGCCGATGTGCAGGGTGGCCCGGGTCGGGTCGAGGACGAACTCGTCGTCCTGCCAGGCCGCCGCCATCTTCGCGAGCCCGGCGGGCAGCGGCTGTTCGGTGCCGGAGGAGCGGAACCGCGCCGGGATGAGCTCGGGGGTGGTGAGGAAGTGCAGGTAGCGGCTGAGCACCGGGTGCTGGTCGATCGCGTCCCGCAGGACGCCCGCCTGCTCCAGCTGCTTCTGCACCAGTTCGAAGCCCTCCAGCTCGGCCTGTCTGCGGCCGAGGTCGAGGGAGGCGAGGATCTGGTAGTTCGGCGACGTCGAGGTGTGCGTCATGTACGCCTCGTGGAACGTCTCGGCCGCCTTGTGCCGGAAGTCCTGGTCGAAGATGTGGATCATCGAGCCCTGGCGCAGGGAGGTCAGGGTCTTGTGCGTCGACTGGGTGGCGTACACCCGGACGCGGACGGCGTCCGGGTCCGGCATCAGACGGGTGCCGAGCAGCGTCTCGTCGTCCGGGTCCTCGCCGAGGCTCTCCCGGTGCTCCGCGTACCGCTCGGCGTAGTGCGCGCCGCGGTAGCGGTCGGTCAGCTCGCGGGCCGCGGCCATGGCGGTGCGGCGGCGGTAGACGGGGTGGAAGCGGGCGAACGCGAACCACGCCTCGTCCCAGAGGAAGGCGAGGTCCGGCTTGAGCGCCAGGCACTCCTCCATCACGCGGGAGGGATTGTAGACGATGCCGTCGAAGGTGCAGTTGGTGAGCAGGAGGAGCTTGACGCGGTCCAGCAGGCCCGCGCGCCGCAGCATCAGCAGCTTCCGCTTGATCTCCTCCAGGGGCACGGCGCCGTACATGCCGTACTGGTCCATGGGATAGGCGTCGAGGTAGACGACGTGGGCGCCGGCGAGCATCAGCCCGTAGTGGTGGGACTTGTGGCAGTTGCGGTCCACCAGCACGATGTCGCCCGGCTTGACCAGGGCCTGGACGACGACTTTGTTGGCGGTGGACGTGCCGTTGGTGACGAAGTACGTCTGGCGGGCGCCGAACGCGCGGGCCGCGAGGTCCTGGGCCTCGCGCAGCGGTCCCGTGGGCTCCAGCAGCGAGTCCAGGCCGCCGGAGGTGGCGGAGGTCTCGGCGAGGAAGATGTTCAGGCCGTAGAAGCGGGCCATCTCCGGGATCCAGTGGGAGGAGACCACCGAGGTGCCGCGGGAGATGGGCAGGGCGTGGAAGACGCCGGTCGGGCGCCGGCTGTGCGCCCGGATGGCGCTGAAGAAGGGGGCGGTGTAGCGCTCGCCGATGCCGTGCAGGATCGACAGGTGCAGCTCCAGGAGACCTTCCCGGGCGTGGAAGACCCGCGCGAAGCCCCGGCCGAGCGTGCCGGCGGTCCGCTCGACGGCGCCTTCGGCCATCAGGTAGAGGTCCAGCTCCGGGCGCAGTTCCAGCAGCCGGGCGCCGAGGGCCTGGGCCCGGTGCTCGAAGCGGTCCTCCTCCGGGACGGCCTCGGCGGCGGTTCCCTCGAAGAACCGCCGCACCACGTGCAGGTCGTGCCGGGACCGGTTGGCGAACCGGCTGCGGATGACGACGGCCTGCAGACTGGAGTTCACCAGCGACGCGATCACCGCGTCCTCGAAGCTGGGGGCGACGACGAGATCGTAGACGAACTCGTCCTCGTCGCGGCGCAGGTGGCGCAGTTCGTCGCGCAGCGCCTGCTCCTGGGCCACGTCGAGGTCCGCGACGACGAGCACCTCGAAGTACGGCTTGGCCGCAGGGTCGTGCACGGTGGGCAGTTCCTCGGCGGCCGGGTCCTCCGGGTGCGCCGGCGCCTGCGCGGCGTCCCGGTAGGTGTCCGTGCCGAGGGCCTGGTTCAGGTCGTCCGTGCGCTCCGCCAGCCGGTGCCGGTCTCCGGCCTCGTGGAGCCGGCGCAGCTCGTCGAGGCCCGCCCGGCCCGGAAAGGCCCAGCAGTTCTCGATCGGCGCCAGCAGCCGGAACATGTCCTCCAGCTGCTCGGTCAGCTCCTTCGCACAGGTGCCGGCGCTCGGGTCGAGGCTCAGTCGACGCGTGAGTTCCGCCAGCGCGCTCCAGGCGTCGGCGCGCAGCTGCCGGACGCTGTTGTACACACCTGCGGTCAGCAAATCGGTGGACCGGGTTGCCGCCTCGGTGGCGGAGTCACCCATCTGTGTTCCCTTCATAGGGGGTTGGCCATACGGGGTTGGCGCGGACGGTTCGGACGGACGGTGAGGGGCGCCGCACGGATCGCCGCGTCTCCTTCGGAGCCCTGCCGGACCGCTGCCGGGGCCCTGCGACCGCTGCCGGACCGCTGCCGGGCCCGGCCGGAGCCCTGCTCGGGCAGGTCCGGGAGGGCGGACGCCTGCCCCGTCGACGGCGACGAGGCCATGGGTCCATGAAGCACCAGGTCAAGGCGCTGGTGCTACGCCTATGGGGCGCAATTCGTCTCGTATCCCAGACGCCCTGCGGCGGGGCGGGACCATGGTTTCGGGACGGACGTACGCTCGCGATATGTCCATGGTCCCCGCCGCCGCACAAGTGCTCGCCGTCCTGCGCTACCTCGCCGCCCAGGCCGGCCCGGTGCCGGCCGCGGCGATCAGCCGCGACGTGGGGCTGCCCCGCTCGACGACCTACCACCTGCTGGACACCCTGGCCCGCGACGGCTTCGTGGTGCACCTGCCCGAGGAACGGCGGTACGGCCTCGGCGTCAGCGCCTTCGAGCTCGGCTCCGGGTACAGCCGCCAGGCGCCGTTCCAGCGGCTGGCGCGGGTCCCGCTGGCGCAGCTCGTGGACCGCACCGGGTACAACGCGCACCTGGCCGTGCTGCACGGCCGTGAGGTGATCTACGTGATCGAGGAGCGGCCGTCGGGACGCGCGCCGCTGGTCACCGAGGTCGGCGTGCGGCTGCCGGCGCACCTCACCGCCAGCGGCCGGGCCGTACTGGCGCGTCTCGCGCAGGCGCAGGTGCGCGCCCTGTTCCCGGACCCCTCGGCGTTCGTCCTGCGCCACGGGCTCGGGCCCACCTCGCTGTCCGCGCTCCGCAACCTCCTCGTGGAGGTACGGCGGCGCGGGTACGCGACGGAGGAGGGCGAGGTGACGCCGGGCTTCTCTTCCGTGGCCGCACCCGTTCTCGACCACAGCGCCCACCCGATCGCGGGTGTGGCGGTCACCTTCCCGGCCGAGGAGGTGGATCCGGAGCGGCAGCAGCGGATCGCCGCGGAAGTGGCCCGTACGGCACGGGAGTTGAGCCGCCGTATCGGAGGCGTCGCCGACGCGCCGCGACGCCCGGGGGACCAGGCTCCGTCGGCGTGAGGCCAGGCCGCAAAGGCTCATAGGCCGGGCCGCGGAGGCCCATCGCGGGCCGCGGAGGCCCGTCTTGCGGAACGCGGAAGCTCATCGCGGGACGCGGAGGCCCACCGCGGGACGCGGAAGCTCATCGCGGGACGCGGAGGCCCACCGCGGGACGCGGAAGCTCATCGCGGGACGCGGAGGCCCGTCTTGCGGAACGCGGAAGCTCATCGCGGGACGCGGAGGCCCGTCTTGCGGAACGCGGAAGCTCATCGTGGGACGCGGAGGCCCACCGCGGGACGCGAAAGCTCATCGGTGGCCGCAGAGGCTCATCGGCGGAGAACGGCCGCGGCCCCGGCGCACCGTGAGCGGTGTGCCGGGGCCGTCGCCGGTTCCCCCGTTCGGGCGGCCTCGAAGAGGCCGGCCCTTACTGCAGCGGGCCGGCCTTGGACTCGGCGGCGGCCAGGGCGCGGCCGGAGGCCACGTACTGGACGGCCTCCTCGATCTCCGGGGCGAGCCAGCGGTCCGTGCCGGGGCCCTCGACGACCTCGCGCAGACCGTCGCGCACCGCGGCGGTGGCCGGGGCCGGCGTCAGCGGGGCGCGCATGTCCAGGGCGCGGGCGGCGGTGTACAGCTCCACGGCGATGACGCGGGTGAGCCCGTCGAGGGCGCGGCGCAGCTTGCGGGCGGCGGACCAGCCCATCGACACGTGGTCCTCCTGCATGGCGCTGGAGGGGATCGAGTCGACGGAGGCCGGGGCGGCAAGGCGCTTGAGCTCCGAGACGATCGCGGCCTGGGTGTACTGGGCGATCATGTGGCCGGAGTCGACGCCCGGGTCGTCGGCGAGGAACGCGTTCAGGCCGTGGTTGCGGGCCACGTCCAGGAAGCGGTCCGTGCGGCGCTCGGCGACGGAGGCGATGTCGGCGACCGAGATGGCCAGGAAGTCCAGGACGCAGGCCACGGGCGCGCCGTGGAAGTTGCCGTTGGACTCCACGCGGCCGTCGAGCGTGACGACCGGGTTGTCGACCGCGCTGGCCAGCTCGCGGGAGGCGACCAGCTCGGCGTGGGCGAGGGTGTCACGGGCGGCGCCGTGGACCTGCGGGGAGCAGCGCAGCGAGTACGCGTCCTGGACGCGGGTGCACTCGGGGCCGCGGTGGCTGGCGACGATGCCCGAACCGGCGAGCAGCGCGGTCAGGTTGGCGGCGCTGCTGGCCTGGCCCGGGTGCGGGCGCAGGGCCTGGAGGTCGGCGGCGAAGACGGCGTCGGTGCCGAGCTGGCCCTCGACGCTCATGGCCGCGGAGATGTCGGCGGTGCGCAGCAGCTGACGCAGGTCGTGGCAGGCGAGGACGAGCATGCCGAGCATGCCGTCGGTGCCGTTGATGAGGGCCAGGCCCTCCTTCTCGTGCAGGACGACCGGGGTGATGCCGGCGGCGGCGAGCGCCTCGGCGGCCGGCTTGAGCTCGCCCTGGGCGTCGCGGACCCGGCCCTCGCCCATGATCGCGAGCGCGCAGTGCGCGAGGGGGGCCAGGTCGCCGGAGCAGCCGAGGGAGCCGTACTCGTGCACGACCGGGGTGATCCCGGCGTTGAGGAGGTCGGCGTAGGCCTGGGCGGTCTCGACGCGGACGCCGGTGCGGCCGGTGGCGAGGGTGGACAGGCGCAACAGCATCAGCGCGCGGATGACCTCGCGCTCGACCTCGGGGCCGGAACCGGCGGCGTGCGAACGCACCAGGCTGCGCTGGAGCTGGGCGCGCAGTTCGGTGGGGATGTGGCGCGTGGCCAGGGCACCGAAGCCGGTGGAGACACCGTAGTGCGGCACCACGTCGTCGGCCAGACCCTCGATCACCTCGCGGCTGCGAGCGATCTCCTTGAGGGCCTCCTCCGCGAGGACCACGGGCGCGCCGTGACGGGCGACGGAAACAACGTCGTCGGCGGAAAGGGGGCCGACATTCACAACAACAGTCATAAGACGATGAAGCCCCATGTCAGACCAGGTACGCGAGATGCTGGCGGCACTCCTTGTCTGGGATCCCAGACATTCGGCTCCGGGCCGTACGAGGACGCCGTACGGGAACGCCGATGGGGTCCGTCCGGCCGGACGGACCCCATCGGCGTTCCCGGGTGGTGCGCACTCGCCCCTGTGCGACTACCCCTGAGCTGCGGGTACGGGCTTCTCGGCGGCCTGCTCGGAGGCCTTCTGGGAGGCCTCGGCGAGGCCGGCGCGGGCGCCGCGCGGGCGGGCCCACAGGACGTACACGCCCGACAGGAGGGCCAGCCAGACGGCGCCGACGATCAGCGCGACACGGGTGCTGTCGGAGAAGGCGAGCAGCACCAGCACGCCGACCATGAAGGCGATGGCGACGATCTGGCCGTAGGGCCAGAACGGGGCGGGGTACTTGAGTGCGGCCTGCTCCTCGGGGGACATCTTGCGGCGGGCGGCGACCTGCGCCAGCAGGATCATCATCCAGACCCAGACCGTGGCGAACGTCGCGATCGAGGCGATGATGACGAAGACGTTCTCGGGCATCAGGTAGTTCAGCAGGACGCCGAGCAGCAGCGCGCCCATCATGATCACCACGGGCGGCCACGGCGCACCGTTGCGGGAGACCCGGCGCAGGGCGGCGGGAGCCTGGCCGCGCTCGGCCATGCCGTACATGATGCGTCCGGCGGCGAAGATGTCGCTGTTGATCGCGGACAGGGCCGCGGTGATGACGACCAGGTTCAGCACGGTCGCGGCGGACTTGATGCCGAGGCCGACGAAGATCTGGACGAACGGGCTGCCCGCGGAGTCGACGTTCTGCCAGGGGTTGAGCGACATGATCACCGCGATGGTCAGCACGTAGAACAGCACGATGCGCAGGGGGATCGTGTTGACCGCGCTCGGGATCGTCTTCTCGGGGTCCTGGGCCTCTCCGGCGGTGACGCCGATGATCTCGGTGCCGCCGAAGGCGAACATCACGACGGCGAGGGACATGATCACGCCGTGGGCTCCGTGCGGGAAGAACCCGCCGTTGCTCCAGAGGTTCGACACCCCGACGTGGGCGCCGCCGGTCTGGATGCCGAGGACGAGGATCGCCACACCGGCGATGATCATCGCGATGATGGCGACGACCTTCACGAGGGAGAGCCAGAACTCCAGCTCACCGAAGACCTTGACGCTGAACAGGTTCATCACGCCGACGACGCAGACGACCGCCAGCACCCAGATCCAGCGCGGTACGCCGGGGAACCAGAAGCCCATGTACACACCGAAGGCGGTGACGTCGGCGAGACAGACGATGACCAGCTCGAAGGCGTACGTCCATCCGGTCGCGAACCCGGCCAGCCGACCGAGATACTTGGTGGCGTACTCGCCGAACGATCCCGCGCACGGATCGCTCACGGCCATCTCACCCAGGGACCGCAGCACCAGGAAGACGGCCGCTCCGCCGACCAGATAGGCCAGGAGGACCGCGGGACCGGCAGCCTTGATGGATTCGGAGGATCCGTAGAAGAGCCCCGTCCCGATCGCTGAGCCCAGCGCCAGGAAGCGGATGTGCCGGGACTTGAGTCCCCTGGTCAAGGTCGTCGCCGTGTCCTTGGTCAACGTAGTGCCCTCCTTGGGGCCGGGGAGGTCCCGGACGGGTGGGAAGTGGGTAGGGGCGCCCCCCGGCGGCGACGGCCGTCGCCGCGCCCACAGTACGAACGAAGGCCTTGTATATTCCTGTATATACAGGCCCGTCAATAGGTGGACCAATGAACGAACACGAGACGACATCGAGCAGCACGTCTCCCGCGGTCGGGCGCGCGCTGGACATCCTGCTGCACCTCGCGACCCGTTCGGGCCCCGTACAGGCGGGCGCGCTGGCCCGGGACCTCGGCATCCCGCGATCGTCCGTGTACCACATCCTCTCGGTGCTGGTCGACCGGGGATTTGTCACCTACGTCCCGAAGGAACAGGCGTACGGACTCGGTGTCTCCTCCTTCGAGATCGGCTCCGCCTACCTGCGGCACGAACCGCTGGAGCGGCTCGCGCGCCCGATCCTGCGCAGCGTGGCCGGCCGGCTCGGCCAGACGGTCCACCTGGGCATCCTGTACGGCGCGGAGACGGTCTACCTCCTCAAGGAGCGTCCGCCCACGGGGCAGGGGGCCGACGTCGACGTCGCCCTCGTCACCGACATCGGCGTCCGGCTGCCGGCGCACCTGACGGCCAGCGGCCGTTCGATCCTCGCCCATTCCGGCGAGGCGCAACTGCGGGCCCTCTTCCCGCGGCCAGGCTCCCTCGTCACCCGCACCGGCAAGGGTCCGCGCTCCCTGTCCGAACTGCGCACCCTGCTGGAACGGGACCGGGAGCGGGGCTGGTCGGAGGAGATCGAGCTGGTCTCCGAGGGGCTGCGCTCGATCGGCGTGGCCGCCTTCGACCACAACGAGCGTCCCGTGGCCGCGCTCAGCAGCACATGGAGCCGGCACTACAGCCGCCACGACGCGGACCATGTGCGGGAGGTCCTGCAGCAGGGGGCGGCCCGGCTGACCACCGCCGTCTCCGGCCGCGCCCCGTCGAGCCCGGCGGGCAGCCGGGCCGCCAAGAACCCGGCGCCCGGAGACGGCGGAACGTCCACACCCGTGACATGACACTCGCGCCGCTGCCGCAGGGCTCTTCGTGGGGCGTGGGGCGTGGGGCTCGCGGGTCGCGGTCGCGGTCAGTGGGTGTCGAAGGTGCCTTCGAGGCGGTAGCGGGAGCCGGGGTGCAGCAGGCGCGCGATGCTCACGAGCGCGCTCTGCGACCAGGTGCGGCGCTGGATGAGCAGGCACGGCTCCGACGCCTCGATGCCGAGGACCGCGCACTCCTCCACCGACGGAAGCACCGCCTCCACGATGTGCTCCCCCTTGCCCAGCGGGGCGACCTCGGACAGGAACGTGAACGGCGTGCGCAGGGTGAAGTCCTGCTCCAGGTAGCCGGGGGCGAAGTCCGGGTTGACGTACCGGTCCTCCAGCTGGATCGCCACGTCGTCCTCGTAGTGCACCACCCGGGACCGGAAGACGGTCTGCCGCTCGCCGAGGCCGAGCTGCCCGCGCACCTTCGGCTCCGCCTCCTCCTCGCACAGCGCGAGCACCCTGGCGTGATAGCGGTGCCCGCGGTGGCGGACCTCGTCGGCGATGTTGTGCACCTCGACCAGGCCGGAACTGCCCTTGTTCAGGGCCACGAACGTACCCACGCCCATGACGCGCCGCAGCAGGCCCTGCGCGGTCAGCTCACGCAGCGCACGGTTGATCGTCATGCGGGACAGGCCGAGCGACTCGACGAACTGGCTCTCCGACGGCAGGGCGTCGCCCTGGCGCCAGCGACCGCTGGTGATCTGCTCGGTCACGAGGTCCTTCACCCGCTGGTACGCGGGAGCGGACACCGCGGTCCGCTCCTCGTACAGCCGGGTGAGGTCCGCACCCCTCACGACCACGCCGTTCACCATCCTCGCCACCCTCGCTCCCCCCCGCCCGCCGAACGGGCTCTCGTCGGAAAAATTCTAAGGGAGACGCCTTCCGCGGGATCTGCCCAGCCGGATCCGAACCATGTCCCGGGGCCCCCGCAGCCGGACCGGAGCCCATGTCCCGGGGTCCGCGCACCCGGATCCGAGCCCACGTCCCGGGGTCCCCGCACCCCATGTCCCGGGGCCCGCGCAGCCCGTTTCGCCGATCCGGTTTCTCGGATCCGAGAAATCCGGGCGAACCTGCTCGCCCCTCTTGCGCCCGTCGCGTGTCATGGGTGCACGGAACAAGGTTCGACACCCCCATTCGGTTCGACATCCCCCTCCAGGAGGCATCAGCATGGCCGGCGTTTCCCCTGAGCCCCGCAGCATCCGCGCCCCCCGCGGCACCGACCTGAACTGCCTCGGCTGGCAGCAGGAGGGCGCCCTGCGCATGCTCATGAACAACCTCGACGCCGAGGTCGCCGAGCACCCGGAGGAGCTGGTCGTCTACGGCGGCACCGGCAAGGCCGCCCGTAACTGGGCCTCCTACGACGCCATCGTGCGCACCCTGAAGACGCTGAAGAACGACGAGACCCTCCTCGTCCAGTCCGGCAAGCCGGTCGGCGTCATGCGCACCCACGAGTGGGCGCCGCGTGTCCTCCTCGCCAACTCCAACCTGGTCGGCGACTGGGCGAACTGGGAGGAGTTCCGGTCCCTGGAGGCTCAGGGCCTGACCATGTACGGCCAGATGACCGCCGGTTCCTGGATCTACATCGGCAGCCAGGGCATCCTGCAGGGCACGTACGAGACCTTCGGCGCCGTCGCCCGCAAGAAGTTCAACGGCACGCTCGCCGGCACCATCACCCTCACCGCCGGTGTCGGCGGCATGGGTGGCGCCCAGCCGCTCGCCGTGACGATGAACGACGGTGTCGCCATCTGTGTCGACGTCGACCGCACCCGCATCGAGCGCCGCATCGCCCACCGCTACCTCGACGTCGCGGCGGACAACCTGGAGCACGCGCTCCAGCTCGCCGTCGAGGCCCGGGACGCCCGCAAGCCGCTGTCCATCGGCCTGGAGGGCAACGCCGCGGAGATCTTCCCGCAGCTGCTGGAGATGGACGCGCCCATCGACATCGTGACCGACCAGACCTCGGCGCACGACCCGCTGTCCTACCTCCCCGTCGGCGTGAGCATGGAGGAGTGGCACGAGCAGGCCCGCAAGGATCCGGCCGACTTCACCGAGCGCTCCCGCAAGTCCATGGCCAAGCACGTCGAGGCCATGGTCGGCTTCCTCGACAAGGGCGCCGAGGTCTTCGACTACGGCAACTCGATCCGCGACGAGGCCCGCAAGGCCGGCTACCAGCGCGCGTTCGACTTCCCCGGCTTCGTCCCGGCGCACATCCGCCCGCTGTTCGAGGAGGGCCTCGGCCCGTTCCGCTGGGCCGCCCTGTCCGGCGACCCCAAGGACATCGAGGCCACGGACAAGGCCATCATGGAGCTGTTCCCGGAGAACGAGCACCTGCACCGCTGGATCAAGATGGCCGGCGAGCGCGTGGCCTTCGAGGGCCTGCCCGCCCGCATCTGCTGGCTCGGCTACGGCGAGCGTCACCTCGCCGGCCTGAAGTTCAACGAGATGGTCGCCTCCGGCGAGCTGTCCGCCCCGATCGCCATCGGCCGTGACCACCTGGACTCCGGCTCTGTCGCCTCGCCGTACCGCGAGACCGAGTCGATGCTCGACGGTTCGGACGCCATCGCCGACTGGCCGCTGCTCAACGCCCTGGTGAACACCTCCTCCGGCGCGTCCTGGGTCTCCATCCACCACGGTGGCGGCGTCGGCATGGGCCGCTCGATCCACGCCGGCCAGGTCTGCATCGCCGACGGCACCGAGCTGGCCGCCGAGAAGCTCTCCCGCGTGCTGACCAACGACCCCGGCATGGGTGTCATCCGTCACGTGGACGCCGGGTACGAGTACGCGACCTCCGTGGCCGAGCAGCGCGGCGTGCGTGTCCCGATGGCGGAGAACGCCGCGGAATGAGCGCGATGAGCACGGACGACACCGTCACGAAGGCGGCGGACGTGGCGCCCGAGCCCTGGACGGGCCGGGACGACGGTCCCGGCGCCGACAACCTGCGCTGGCACCACGTCGTCGGTCTCGACCCCGAGGACGCCGAGCCGGGGGACGTCGCGTTCGTCGGCTTCCGCAGTGACGAGGGAGTCCGGCGCAACAAGGGCCGTCAGGGGGCGGCGGGCGGCCCACGCGCACTGCGCGGCGCCCTCGCCTCGATGGCCCTGCCGACGCCGGTGCACGCGCTGGACATCGGTGACGTCGAGGTGGCGGACGGCGAACTGGAGCTGGGGCAGCACCGCCTGGGCCAGGTCCTCGCCCCGCTCGTCGACCGGGGCCACCGTGTGGTGGTCCTGGGCGGCGGCCACGAGGTGGCCTACGGCAGCTACCTGGGCCTGGCCGGCACCCGCGCGCTGCGCGACGGCGCACGTCTCGGGGTGCTGAACCTCGACGCGCACTTCGATCTGCGCGACGACGTCCGGCCCAGCTCCGGTACGCCGTTCCTGCAGATGGCGCAGGGCGAGGAGCAGCGCGGGCAGGAGCTGAACTACTGGGTGCTCGGGGTGAGTCAGCCGAGCAACACCACCCGGCTGTTCCACACCGCGGACAAGCTCGGGGTGCGCTACCTGCTGGACACCGAGTGCGGTCTGCTGGACCTGCCGCGCGTGGACGCGTTCCTCGACGAGTTCCTCGCGAGCTGCGACATCGTGCACCTCAGCATCGACCTGGACCTGCTCCCGGCCGCCGTGGCGCCCGGTGTCAGCGCGCCGGCCGCCTACGGGGTGCCGATGGAGGTGGTCGAGCACGTCTGCGCCACGGTCGCGGCGAGCGGGAAGCTCGCCGTGGTCGATGTCGCCGAACTCAACCCGGACCTCGACATCGACAACCGCACGGCGCGCGCAGGCGCCCGGCTGATCCACCGCATCCTGACCTCCAGGACGGCACCGCTCAGCCAGGGCTGACCCACGACGGGACGCCCTCCCGTCCCCACCGAGCCGGTCGCCAGGCTGTGTGAGCAAGGACAGCCGCAGCCTGGCGACCTCGAACCAGGGCAACACAAGGGGCGGCACGGACCACAACTCCGTACCGCCCCTTCGACGCGCGCCGGTTACGGGGGGGCGCTGTCCAGGTGCCGGTGCGGGACGCCACGTGCCGGTCCGGGGAGGCCAAGTGCCGGTGCGCGGGGGAGCCAGGTGCCGGTGCAGGGAGGCCAAGTGCCCGTACTGGGAGGCCAAGTGCCCGTACTGGGAGGCCAAGTGCCCGTGCCAGCAGACCTCGTGCCGGTACCGGGAGACCATGCGCCCCTGCTGGGACGGCAGGTTCCGGTGCAGGGACGCCAAGTACCGTTGCCGGGGCGCCATATGCCGGTGCGGGAAGACCATGCGCCCGTGCCGGAGGCCAAGTGCCGGTGCCGGGAAACCATATGCCGGTGCGGGGAGACCATGCGCTCGTGCCGGGAGGCCATGTGCCGGTGTCGGACACCATGTTCCAGCGCCGGAAAGACCATGCGCCCCTGCCGGGAGGCCAAGTACCGGTGCGCGAACTTCAGTTGCCGTCAGGTCGCGGCAGTGTCGGTCCCACGGTCCATCCTCCGTCGACGGCCAGTTCCGCGCCGGTGACGTAGGAGGCGGCGTCGGAGAGCAGGAAGGCGACGGCTTCCGCGATCTCGGGAGGTTCGCCGACCCGGCCCATGGGGGTGTTCGGGTACTTGCCCTCGCCCTGTTCGATGCCGACGTGGGCGGTCATCGGGGTGTAGATCATGCCGGGGTGCACGGAGTTGACGCGGATCCGTGCGGCGCCCAGCTCCACGGCGCCGAGCTTGGTGAGCCCGCGCACGCCCCACTTGGCGGCGCCGTAGCCGGCGGTCTTCGCGAGGCCCATCAGTCCGGCCGCCGAGGAGATGTTGACGATCGAGCCGCCACCGCGTTCCCTCATCAGCGGGATCACCGTGCGCATGCCGAGGAAGACGCTGGTGAGGTCGATGTCGATCACGCGCCGGAAGTCGTCGGCCGTCTGCTCTTCGAGCAGGTGTGAACCGCCGGAGATTCCCGCGTTGTTGACGAGGCCGTCGACGCCGCCGAACTCGGCGACCGCGTAGGCGGCCACGCGCCGCCAGTCCTCCTCGGAGGTGACGTCGTGCCGGACGAACCGGGCGGCGTCCCCGAGCTTCCCGGCACTGGCGCGGCCCTCGTCCTCCAGCAGATCGGTGAGCACCACGCGGGCGCCGGCCTCGACGGCCCGCCGGGCGGCCTCCGCGCCGAGCCCACGCGCTCCCCCGGTGACGAGCACCGTCTTGCCCGAAAGATCCGTCATCGAAGGTCCTCTCCTCGCGGTGCCGCGTGCGGCGTGCGGCGTGCGGCGGCGGAGTGAGGACCGTACGTCCCCCGGGCCCGGTCGCCGAACCGCGTTCTCCCGCTGAGCGGGAGCGGCATCGTCCGCCCGCTCGCGCGCCCTCGGCGTGTCCTTCCCTCTCCCAGGTATTCCTGCTAGAAGTATTTCGATCCGAAATACCAGAGGAGTCCCGCCGTGAAGTTTTCGATGATCTTCGAGGCGCAGATCGCCGACCCCACTCCCGAGCGAGAGCGCCGGCTCTTCCATGACTGCGTCGAACAGGCCGTCCTCGCCGAGCAGATGGGCTTCGACCGGGTCTGGGCGGTCGAGCACCACGCGCTGACGCAGTACGCACACATGAGCGCGTCCGAGATCTTCCTGACCTGGGTGGCGGCGCGCACGGAGCGCATCCGCATCGGCCACGGCGTGGTCACCATGCCGTTCGGCTACCAGCACCCGGTGCGGGTGGCCGAGCGCGCCGCCATGCTCGACGTCCTCTCCGGCGGCCGGGTCGACATCGGCGCCGGCCGGGGCGCGACCAGGCAGGAGATGTCCATGTACGGGGTGAACCCCGAGGACACCTACCCGCAGATGGAGGAGGCGCTGCGGATCTTCAGCAACGCCTGGCGCGAGGAGCGGTTCGAGTGGCACGGGTCGATCGACATCGGCCCCGGCGCCATCCTGCCCCGTCCCGTCCAGGACCCGCACCCGCCGCTGTTCATGGCGTGCAGCAAGCACGACACCCTCAAGCTCGCCGCCGAACTGGGCATCGGCGCCCTGGTGCTGGGCTTCGCCGGCGCCGACGACGTGCGCGAGATGCGCAAGATCTACGACGAGGCCATCGCCACCCGCACCGGCGACCGCCTCGTCTCCACCGAGGTCAACGACCATTTCTCCGCGCTGTGTCCGACGATCGTGCTGGACGACGCCGACGCGGCGTACCGGATCGGCACGCGCGGCCAGCGGTTCTTCGCCGAGTCCATCGCGCACTGGTACGGCAACGGCCCGGCGCCGACCGGTTACAGCGAGGACATCGAGGCGGCGGACCACGTCGCCGCCATGGAGCAGGACCGCGACGCCCTGGTCGCCAAGCTGCACGAGGCGAAGGTCCCCGTCCGGCCCGCCGACACCGGCCAGTTCAACGCCAAGCACGCCTACGGCTCGGCCGAGACCGCCATCGCCTACGTCGAGCAGCTGCGTGAGATAGGCGTCGACGAGGTCATGTGCCTGATCCAGATGGGCACCGTGCCGCAGGAGGCGTGCCTGGAGACCATCCGCCAGTGGGGCGAGACGGTCATCCCGCACTTCCGCGCGCTCGAAGGCGAGGCCGTGTGATGAGCGGGCGGCTCGACGGCAGGACCGTCGTCGTCACGGGTGCGGGACGCGGCCAAGGCGCCGCCGAGGCACGGCTGTTCGCGGAGCACGGCGCCCGCGTGGTGCTCACGGACGTACGGGAGGAGGAGGGCCGCGCGGTCGCCGGGGAACTGGGCGACCAGGGCTTGTTCGTCACCCACGACGTGACGGACGCGGCGGGCTGGCAGCAGGTGGTCCGGGCGGGGCTCGACGCGTTCGGCCGGATCGACGCGCTGGTCAACAACGCGGCGCTGTGGCGCACCGCCCCCATCGAGGAGGAGACCGAGGACAACTTGCAGCGGCTGCTGCGGGTGAACCTGGTCGGCCCGTTCCTCGGCATCCAGGCCGTCGTCCCGGCCATGCGCGCAGGCGGCGACGGCGGGTCGATCGTCAACATCTCCTCCACCGCCGGTCTGGTCGGCATCGTCGGCCACGCCTCCTACGGCGCGACGAAGTTCGGTCTGCGCGGACTCACCAAGTCCGCGGCCCTGGACCTGGCCCGGCACCGCATCCGGGTCAACTCCGTGCACCCGGGCATGGTCGACACCCCGATGATCGCGGGCGCGCTCGGCGGGGACGTCGGGGAACGCGAGTGGCCGAACGTGCCGCTGCACCGGGCGGGCCGCCCGGAGGAGGTCGCCGAGCTGGTGCTGTATCTGGTGTCGGACGCGTCGTCGTACGTCACCGGCGCCGAGTTCGCCATCGACGGCGGGCTGACCGCGCAGTGAACGACCCCCTCACCTCACATGCCCGAAAGCTCGCCGACGCCATGTCGGCGGGCTTCCCCGATCCCGCCCTCGGCCCGATCGAGCCGGCCGTGATCCGCGAGGCCGCCGCGGCCGGTGCGCAGGCACGGCCGCGGCGTGAACTGCCCCGCGTGCACGACCGGTCCGTACCCGGCCCGTCGGGCGCGCCCGACGTTCCCGTGCGGATCTACGAACCGGTGGCGGATCCGGGGGCGCCGCCGCCCGTGGTGGTCTTCTTCCACGGCGGCGGCTGGGTCCTGTGCGGTCTCGACACCCATGACGGCCTCTGCCGCGAACTGGCCTTCCTCACGGGCGCGGTGGTGGTCTCGGTGGACTACCGCCTCGCTCCCGAGCACCGCTTCCCGTCGGCCGCCGAGGACGCGTACGCGGTCCTCTCCTGGGTGTCCGCGCACGCGCCCCGGCTGGGCTGGGACCCCGGCCGCCTCGCCGTCGCGGGCGACAGCAGCGGGGGCAACCTCGCGGCGGCCGTGACCCTGATGGCACGCGACCGCGGCGGACCGGGCATCGCGGCGCAGTTGCTGGCGTACCCGGTCCTGGACCACCGCATGGAGACCGGCTCGTACACGACGTACGCGCGGGGCTTCTTCCATACGACGGCCCACATGCGCTGGTACTGGGAGCAGTACCTGGGCGCGGCGGGGGACGGCGCGCATCCGTACGCCTCCCCCGGCCTCGCCCCCGATCTGGCCGGTCTGCCGCCGGCGGTCGTCCTGCTGCCCGAATGCGATCCGCTGCGCGACGACGCGCTGGCCTACGCCCAGCGCCTGGAGGCGGCCGGCGCCGCGCCCCGCGTGCGCGTGTGGCCCGGCATGTTCCACGGCTTCCTGGGTCTGTGCGGAGTGCTGCCGGAGGCCGGAGAGGCGCTCACCGACGCGGCCCACGCGCTGCGCGACGTCCTCGCGGCGGGCGCCGGACGGTCGTGAACGCGAAGCGCCCGCCGCGCGGCGGGCGCTTCGCACGACGGGGTCTCACGCGCGTGCGCTGTTCACGCCCTCCGCGATGTGGTTGACGGCGAGCCAGCTGAAGGTCATGGCGGGGCCGATGGTCGCGCCGGGTCCCGGGTAGGTCTCGCCCATCACCGCGGCGGAGACGTTGCCGGAGGCGTACAGGCCCTCGATCACCGTGCCGTCCTCCCGCAGCACCCGCGCGGTGTCGTCGGTGACCAGGCCGCCCTTGGTGCCGATGTCGCCGGGGTGGACCGGGACGGCGTAGAACGGGGCCTTGTCGAGCGGCGCCAGGTTGGGATTGGGCAGCGTCGGGTCGCCGTAGTAGCGGTCGTAGACGCTCTCGCCGCGCCGGAAGTCCTCGTCGTGGCCGACGCGGGCGAAGCCGTTGAAGCGGTCGAGGGTGGCGCGCAGTCCTGTCGCGGGCATACCGGTCTGCCGGGCGAGGTCCTCGAAGGTGGCGGCCTTCTTGACGAAGCCGCTCTCCAGCCACGCCTTGGGGAACGGCTGCCCCGGGAACAGGCCGAGGAACAGGTAGCGCGCCTTGGAGGTGGCGTCGAGGATCAGCCAGGACGGCACCGCGGACGCGTCGGGCCGGTCGGCCGCGTACATCGCGTCGACGAACTCGTGGTACGGCGCGGCCTCGTTGCCGTAGCGCTCGCCCGCCTGGTTGACGATCACCATGCCGGGGATGCCGCGGTCGGCGACGAGGAAGAACGGCCTGCCGTCGGGCGCGATCACCGATGGCGCGCCCCACACCCGGTCCATCAGGTCGAGGCCGGCGCCGAGCTCGATGGCGGGTTCCAGGGCGTCGCCGGTCTGGCCCTCGGGGGTGTTGGTCCACTCCGTGGAGGTCGGCGACGGCAGGTACTTCTCCCGCAGTTCCTGGTTGCGTGAGAAACCTCCGGAGGCGATGACCACGCCGCCGGTCGCGCGGACGGCGAGGTCCCGGCCGTCCTTGGTGATCCGGATCCCGGCGACCCGTCCGTCCTCCTCGACCAGGCCCGTCAGCGGGGCGGACAGCCACAGTTCGCCGCCGAGCCGGTCCAGCGACTGCCGCATCCGGGCGATCAGCGCCTCGCCGAGGGAGAGGAGCTTGCGCCGCGTGAGCAGGGCGCCCACCGCGCGGGCGCCGACCCTCATCGAGGTCTTCTTGCCGCCCCAGGTGCGTCCGACCATGTTGAGCTGGCGGAAGTCCTTGGAGGTGATGGTGAGCCCGAAGGTGGGCAGCCCGGCCCGGCGCATGGCCGCCCGCTGCTCGGGCGGGAGCTGGTTGAAGTCGAAGATCTGCGGTTCGACGGACCGGCCCTGCGGGTAGCCGCCGAGCCGCTCCGGGTAGTAGTCGGAGTAGCCGGGGGTGTAGACGAACGTCACGGACGTGTGGTCGTGGAACTCCCGTACCATCCGCGGCCCGTGTGTGACGTAGGCGTCCTTGCGGGCGGCGGGGACCCGGTCGCCGACGGTGGCGTCGAGGTAGGCGCGGGCCTTCTCGGGGGTGTCGCCGAGGCCGGCGTCGTCCAGGTGGAAGTTGTTCGGCACCCAGATCGCGCCGCCGGACAGTGCGGTCGCGCCGCCGAAGCGGTCGGTCTTCTCCACCACGAGGGCGGTCAGTCCGCGCAGCCGGGCGGTGATGGCCGCGGCCATCCCGGCGGCGCCGGAACCGACCACCACCACGTCGTACGTGTGGTCCCAGTCGGTGCTCATGCGGTTGTACGGTCCTCTCCTGTAGAGGGGTGGGGCAGCGGGGCTCGCGGGGGGCGAGCCGGGTTCGGGGAGCGGGCGGGGCTCGGGGAGCGGGCGGGGCTCAGGAGGCGGTGACGCGGACGTCGGTGAGGACCGGCGCGTCGTCGCGGTCCGCGGACGTCGCCGTCAGCTGATGGCCGTCGCCGGTGTCCCAGATGCGCAGCCGCAGGGTCTCGCCGGGGAAGAACACCCCCGAGAAACGGGTGCGCAGGTGTGTGACGCGGGTGGCGTCCCCGCCGAGCAGGTGGTCGGTGACGGCCTTGACCGCGATGCCGAAGGTGCACAGTCCGTGCAGGATCGGGCGGTCGTAGCCGGCCGCGCGGGCGGTGCCGGGGTCGGCGTGCAGCGGGTTGAAGTCCCCGGTGAGCCGGTAGAGCAGGGCCTGCTGACGGAGCGTGGGAATCTCCAGCAGCAGGTCGGGCTCCCGGTCCGGGGCGGGGAGGCGGTCGGAGGGACCGCGGTCGCCGCCGAAGCCGCCCTCGCCGCGGACGAAGATGTGGTTGCGCTGGGTGATGAGCGGCTCGCCGTCCTCGCCGAGGAGGGTGGACTCCTGGACGATGACGGCGGCCTTGCCCTTGTCGTACACGGCCGGGACCCGGGTGAGCGTCGTCCCCCGGGCGGCGGCCGGCAGCGGGCGGTGCACGGTGATCTCCTGGCCTCCGTGCAGCACGGAGGCCAGGTCGATGTCCACGCCTGGCTGGTCGAAGACCTGGAAGCCCACTCCCCCGGTGCCGCCGGCGACCACACCGAAGGTGGGCAGCACCCGCAGCCCCTGCGCGTGGCGCTCGTACACGTACCGCAGTTCGGCCGGGTCGGTCTCCCGGGCGCCCGCGCCGAGCGCCAGGTGGTACAGGCGCACGTCGCGGTCGTCCCAGGAGGCGTCGGCGCGGACGGGCGGCGCGGACGTCGCCTTGTCGACGTCGATCGGCATCAGAAGGCTCCCGCGGCGTAGGTGCTGCGGAAGTACAGCAGCGGGCGGCCGTCCTCGCGGGCGTCGAGTCCGACCACCCGGCCGGTGACGATGTAGTGGTCACCGGCCTCGTGCACGGCGTGCAGGTCGCACTCCACGACGGCCAGGGCGCCGTCGATGCGGACCGTGCCGTGCTCGCCGATGCTCCAGGGCACTCCCGTGAACTTCTCCGGGCCGCTGCGTCCCAGGGCCGCGCAGATCTCCCGCTGGTCCTCGGCGAGGATGGTGACGGAGAAGCGGCCGGCCCGCTCGATCCGCGGCCAGCTCGTCGACGACCTGCCGACGGCGAGCATGACCAGCGGCGGGTCGAGCGAGAGCGAGGCGAAGGACTGGCAGGCGAACCCGACCGGTTCGCCCCCGTCGAGAGCGGCGACCACCGTGATGCCGCTGGCGAAGCGGCCGAGGACGTCCCGGAAGTCGGCCGCTTCGATACGGGGGCCGGTCAGCCGTTCCACTGGTGGCCCCAGAAGCTGTCGGCGGTGATCTCCTTGGCCACCCACTTCGCCGGGTCGACGACCAGACCGTCCCAGCCGTACTCGACCTGGAAGCCTCCCGGGGCCTGGGCGTAGAACGAGACCATGTGGTCGTTGGTGTGCCGGCCGAGGCTGGAGGCGATCGGGATGCCGGCGGCGTTCATGCGGTCCAGGCCCCGGCCGACGTCGTCAAGGGTCTCCAGCTCCACCATGAAGTGCACGATGCCGGGGGGCAGCGCGCCGGGGTACAGGCCCAGGCTGTGGTGGCGGGCGTTGGGGCTCAGGAAGTGCATCCAGTGGAAGTCCCGCTGCTCGGTGGCGGTCGGGACGGCCTGCGGGGGCAGCTTCATCGAGTCGCGCAGCTGGAAGCCGAGCAGGTTCTCGTAGAAGTCGAGCGCGGCCTCGATGTCCGGCACCGGCAGCACGACGTGGCCGAGGCCGAGGTCGCCGGTGACGAACCGGTTGCCGTACGGCGTGCCGAGCGGGGCGTGGTCCATCGCCTGGCCCCAGTAGATCTCCAGCGGGTTGCCCGCCGGGTCGCTGACGTGGATCAGGCCCTGCACCCGGCGCTCGGCGAGTTCGGTGGCGTCGGCCGGCTTGACGGCGACACCGGCCGCCTCCAGCTCCTCGGTGGCCCGCGCCAGCGCGGCGGCGTTCGCCACCTCCCAGCCGGCCGCCAGCAGCCGGTCCGAGGAGCCCGCCTGGACGACGATGCGGTACGCGCGGTCGTCGATGCGCAGGCAGAGGGTGTCCTCGGTGGTGCCGGAGGCCTCCACCATGCCGAGGACGTCGAGCGTGTAGGTACGCCACTCGGCGAGCTTGGTGGTCTCCAGGCGCAGATAACCGAGAGCACGGATGTCCATGGCGGAACACCTCTTTCGTCAGGGGGTGGTGGCCGTCCGACGGGGTCGGGCCGGCCGGGGTGCCCGGTGGGAGAACCGGGTTGCTCGGCGGGAGAGCCGGGGTGGTCAGTGGGAGAAGAAGTCCAGGGCGAGGCGGTTGAACTCGTCCGCCTGCTCGGTCTGGGCCCAGTGGCCGCAGTGCGGGAAGACGTGCAGACGCGCGTCCGGGATGGTCTTGAGGGCGACCAGCGCGCCGTCGAGCGGGTTGACGCGGTCCTCGCGGCCCCAGGTGAGCAGCACGGGCTGGGTGATCCGGTGCGCCTCGCGCCAGAGCATCGTGTCCGCGGCCCAGGCGGGGTTGGCGAAGGAGGCCCCCATACGGGCGCTGCCCAGGCGGTTGTCGGGGTCGGTGGCCGACGCCCAGCGGTCCTCGACGAGTTCGTCGGTGACGATGGACTGGTCGTACGCCATCACACCGAGGAAGGCGCGCAGTTGCTCCTTCGTCGGCTCGGGCGCGGAGTTGAACTCGAAGAGCCGCTTGATGCCCTCGGTCGGGTCCGGCGCGAACAGGTTGACGGAGACCCCGCCGGGGCCCATCAGCAGCAGCTTGGCGGCCTTGTCCGGGTGGTTCAGGGCCAGGCGGACGGCGGTGCCGCCGCCGAGCGAGTTGCCGAGCAAGTGGGCCCGCTCGATGCCGAGTTCGTCCATCAGGGCGGCGACGGCGTTCGCGCTGTAGGTGAAGTAGTCCCTGTCGAGCTCCGGCTTGTCCGAGTGGCCGAAGCAGGGCTGGTCCACCAGCAGGGTGCGGAAGTGCTCCGCGAACACGGGCAGGTTGCGGCCGAAGTTGGACCAGGCGGAGGCGCCGGGGCCGCCGCCGTGCAGCATGATCACGACCGGGGCGTCCGCGGGGCCCGCCTCGTGGTAGTGCAGGGTGAGCCCCGCCGCCTTCGCGGTGCGGGAGGTCGATGCGTGGGTGAGCTGTGTCATCTGGCGCCGCCTCTCAGGCCATGGAGTCTTGGATGTCCATACCGAGCACGCACTGCCCGAACATCACCAGCGCCCGCTCCGGGTCGTTGGCGGCGTGGCCGCGGCCCGTGTGGACGTCGCGCCAGGCGCGCTGGACGGGGTTCGGGCCGGTGCGCATGGCGTTGCCGCCCGCGTTCTCCATCAGCAGATCGAGCGCGCCGACCGCGCGTTCGGTGGCGAGGACCTGGTCCCGGCGGGTGCGGGTGCGCAGGGCCATCGGCAACTCCTCGCCCCGCTCGGCGAGTTCGTACATCGCGCCGATGTTGCGGGTCAGCTGGAGCCAGCTCGCGTCGATGTCGCTGGCGGCGCGGGCGATGCGGACCTGGGCGAAGGGGTCCTCGACGACCTTCTGCCCGTAGGAGACGCGGAACCGCTGCCGGATCGTCTCGATGGAGGACTCCAGAGCGCCCTCGGCGATGCCGACGATCGGGCTGGAGATGGTGGTGGTGAACACGCCGGCGTACGGCAGCCGGTACAGCGGCTCGGGGTTGAGCTGGTGTCCGGGCACGTCGAGGGCGGTGACGGGACCGAAGCTCAGGGCACGGTGGTCGGGGACGAAGACGTCCTCGACGACGATGTCGTTGCTGCCGGTGCCGCGCAGGCCGACGGTGTCCCACACTTCGTCGATGCGGTACTCGGAGCGCGGGATCAAGAACGTCCGCATGTCCACCGGGCGGCCCTCGTCGTCGGTGACGAGCGCGCCGAGCAGGACCCAACCGGCGTGGTCGCAGCCGGAGGAGAAGTGCCAGCGGCCGGAGATCGTGAAGCCGCCGTCGACGGCGGTGACCTTGCCGGTCGGGGCGTAGGAGGAGGCGATGCGGGTCTTGGGGTCCTCGCCCCACACCTCCTGCTGGGCCCGCGGGTCGAACAGGGCGACGTGCCACGGGTGGACGCCGACCACGGAGGCGACCCAGCCGGTGGAACCGCACGCCTTGGCGATCTCCTTGACGGCGGTGTAGAAGACCAGCGGATCGGCCGCCCGGCCGCCGAAGGCCTTGGGCTGGAGAAGTTGGAAGAAGCCGGTGTCCTCCAGTTCCTTGACGGAGGTCTCGGGCACACGGCGCAGGGTCTCGGCCTCGGCCGCGCGCTCGCGCAGGGCTGGAACGAGGTCACGGACCGCTGCCAGCACGTCTTCGGCCATGAACATCCCCTTTCGGGTGGTCGTGGTGGCGGAAGTGGCAGGACCGTACGCCGCGGTGTTCCGGAACGACATAGGTGGCTCCCACTGAGCGGGAAGCGACGGCGGCACGCCGCTTTCCCGGTCACCGGGAGCCATGGCGTGTGGCCCGCGCCGCGGCGGTCCTACGCTCCTGCCGGCATTCCCGCGGCAAGACGCGCGAAGGCGCGAGACGACGCAAGAGACGCGCGAGAGACGCGGGAGAGACGGCGCGAGGAGAGGGGACGACGCAGTGAGACCGTACGCAGCGGCGGACATCGGCACCTGGGACCTCACCGCGGACGTGGTGATCGCCGGATACGGGGTGGCCGGAGCCGCGGCAGCCGTGGAGGCGGCGCGGGCCGGGGCCGAGGTACTCGTACTGGAGCGGGCCGGCGGCTGGGGCGGCGCGGCGGCCCTGGCCGGCGGCTTCGTGTACCTGGGCGGCGGCACCGCCCTGCAACGCGCCTGCGGGTTCGAGGACTCGCCGGAGGCGATGGCCGCGTTCCTGATGGCGGCGATGGGGCCGGGAGCCGACGCGGCCAAGGTCACCGACTACTGCGAGGGCAGCGTCGCGCACTTCGACTGGCTGGTCGGGTGCGGCGTGCCGTTCAACCCGGTCTTCTACGGCGATCCCGCGTGGGAACCCGCAGGTGACGAGGGCCTGATGTACTCGGGCGGGGAGAACGCGGCCCCGTTCGACGAGATCGCCGCGCCCGCGCCCCGCGGGCATCTGCCGCGGATGGAGAACAAGCGCACCGGTGAGCGCGGCGGCGGATACATGCTCATGAAGCCCTTGGTGGACACCGCCGAACGGCTCGGTGTCAAGGCCCACTACGGGATGCGGATCGAGCGGCTGGTCGTCGAACGGGACGGCACGGTCCGCGGGGTCGTCGCCCGCAGCTACGGGGAGCGGGTCACCGTGCGGGCCCGGCGCGGCGTGGTGCTCGCCACCGGCAGCTTCACCTACAACGACGAGATGCTGGCGGCCCACGCCCCGCTGCTGTCGGGCCGGCCGGGCGCGGCCGTCGAGGAGCACGACGGCATCGCGGTCAAGCTGGCGCAGGCGCTCGGCGCGGGCGTCGCGCACATGGACGCCTGCGAGGTGGCCCTGCCCATGGACCCGCAGTACTCGATCCGCGGCATCCTGGTCAACGGCCGCGGCCAGCGCTTCGTCAACGAGGACACCTACCCCGGCCGGCTCGGTCACGCCGCCCTCTTCCAGCAGGACAACCAGGCGTTCCTCGTCCTCGACGAGGAGGGGTTCGAGGAGGCCGGACGGGTCTCCGCCGCACCCGAGTTCATGCGGATGCGCCCGGCCTGGGTGTGCGAGACGGCGGCCGAGCTGGGGGCGGCGATGGGGCTGCCGCCCGGTGCCCTGGAGTCGACGCTCGACGTCTACAACCGGCACGCCGAGGACGGCCGGGACCCGCTGCTGCGCAAGGCCGCCCGCTGGGTGCGCCCGCTGCGCGGCCCGCTGGGCGCGGTGGACCTGCGCGGCATGACCTCGGGCTTCGCCCTCGGCGGCCTCACCACCAGTGCGGACGCCGAGGTGCTGCACGTCGACGGCGCCCCGGTCCCCGGCCTCTACGCGGCCGGCCGGGCCACCGCGGGCATCGCCGCCTGGGGCTACGCGAGCGGCATCTCCCTGGGCGACGGCAGCTTCTACGGCCGCAGAGCGGGCGGCGCGGCGGCACGGAACCGCTGAGTGCGCGTCCGAAAGGCCCGGACCACCCCGAACCGCTGAGCGCGGGAGGGGGCGGTCCGGGCCTTCGGTGTTCGGTGTTCGGTGTTCGGTGTTCGGTGTTCGTCAGTCCTGGCCGACGAGGTCGGTGGCGGCGAGGTGGCCGAAGACCATGGCGGAGCCGATCGGTGCGCCGGGGCCCGGGTAGGTGGGGCCGGAGGACGAGGCGCTGGTGTTGCCCGCCGCGTAGAGGCCGGGGATCGGTGTGCCGTCCTCGCGCAGCACCCGGGCCCTGGTGTCGATCCGTACGCCGCCCTTGGTGCCCAGGTCCCCGAGGACGATCCGCACGGCGTGGTACGGGCCCTGCTCGATCGGCACCAGGCAGGGGTTGGGGCCCTCGGACTGGGCGAAGAAGAGGTCGTACGGGTCCTCGCCGCGGTGGAAGTCGGCGTCCGTGCCCTCGGCCGCGTAGCCGTTGAACGTCCGCACGGTCTCGCCCAGCGCCGTGGCGTCGACGCCGATGCGTTCGGCGAGGCCGCCGAGGGAGTCCGCGGTGTGCCAGGCGCCCGCCTCGGTGAAGGTCTCGCGGTCGGCGGGGACGACGGTGATGCCCGGGAGTTCGTCGCCGAAACGGCCGTCGAAGATCCACCAGACCGGCGAGTCGGGGGTGGTGCCCGCCTTCGCGGCGAGCATCTGGCGGCCCATCTGGTCGTACGGCAGCGACTCGTTGGCGAACCGGCGGCCGGTGCCGTCGACGAAGATGCCGCCGTGCAGGCCGAGCGTGAAGGCGGCCGAGCCGTCCGGGAAGCGCAGCGAAGGGCACCACCAGGCCTGGTCGAGCAGCGCGGTGGCCGCTCCTGCCTCGACGGCGGCGAGCAGCGCCTGACCGGTGTTGCCGCCGGGCGCGCCCATCGTCCAGTCGGCGCCGTCGAGGCCCTGCCACTCGCGGCGCAGCTCGGCGTTGGCCTCGAAGCCGCCGGCCGCGAGCAGGACGCCACGGCGGGCGCGGATCCGCAGGACGCGGCCCTCGTGCTCGGCCTCGGCGCCGACCACCCGGCCGTCCTCGGTGATCAGCCGGGTCAGCGCGGTGTCGCGCTGGGTGCGGGCGTTCCCGGTGGACTCCAGGGCGAGGAGCAATCGGCCGATGAGCGCACGGCCGTCGGTCAACGGCCCTTCGGGCACCGGCAGTTGGAGTCGCTCGGCCCAGGCCGGGGGACGGACCGCGTCCAGCAGCGGGTGCGCCTCGTCGGGGGCGGGCAGGTCCACCGGGAAGACGGCGCGACCGGCGTCGAACCGGCCGGGCGCCGCGTAGTAGTCGGGGAACGGCCGGTACTCGAAGCGCAGATGCGGGCTCTCTTCGAGGTACGCGACGGTCTCCCCCGCGTTGTCGATGTAGGCGTCCTGCAGTTCGTGCGGGGTGGTGTCGCCGACCACCGCGCGGAAGTAGGCCCGGCCGAGGTCGGCGGAGTCCGTGAGCCCGCCACGTTCCTGGGCGGGGTTGCCGGGCAGCCACAGGGCGGCGCCGGCGTAGGCGGTGGTACCGCCGAAGTACCGGGTCTTCTCGATGACCAGGGTGTCCAGGCCGCGGGCCGCCGCGCCGTACGCGCCGGTGAGTGCGCCGCCGCCCGAGCCCACGACCAGCACGTCGCACGTCTGGTCCCAGCTGTCTCGCGTGTTCGCCATCTCAACCTCGGATGTGGTGGAGTGCGGATGGGTCATGCACCGTCAGGAGCGCTGGAAGTATTCGCGCGGCGGGGGGACGGCGGCCATCGCCGCCTCCCGATGAGTGGGAATCCCCCGCCGCGGTCACGGATCTCGACGGAGATCTACGGATCTCAACGGATCTCTAGGGTTCTCCACCGTGCTCTGCCGCGCTCTGCCGCGCTCTGCCGCCGGCCGGGATCGTCAGGGGGTTCGCCCGTCCCTGGCGGCGCGCCGCAGCTCTCCCTTGAGGATCTTTCCGCCGGCGTTGCGCGGCAGCGCCGGTACGGCGTGGAAGCGGCGCGGGACCTTGAAGTTGGCCAGGCGTTCGCGGGCCCAGGAGGTCAGCTCCGCCGGGTCGGGGTCCGTTCCCGGCGCGGGGGTGTAGAAGGCGACGCCGACCTCGCCGAGGCGGTCGTCGGGGGCGCCGACGACCGCGACGTCGGCGATCTGCTCGTGGCCGCGCAGGACGTGCTCCACCTCCGCCGGATAGGCGTTGAAGCCGCCGACGATGTACATGTCCTTGAGCCGGTCGGTGATGGACAGGTAGCCGCGCTCGTCGAGCACGCCGATGTCCCCGGTGTGCAGCCAGCCGTCCGCGTCGATCGTCCGCCCGGTCGCCTCCGGATCGTCGAGGTAGCCGCGCATCACGTTGTAGCCGCGCACGAGCACCTCGCCCCGTTCGCCGGGCGGCAGCGGTACGCCGTCGGGTCCCGCGACCCGGATCTCGGTGCCGGGCAGCGCCGGACCGGCGGTGGTCGCCACCGACTCGGCGTCCGCGTCGGGCGGGCAGATGGAGGCCACGCCGGTCGACTCGGTGAGGCCGTAGGCGTTGAACACGTCGGCTATGCCCATCTCCTCGCGGAGCCGTTCGATCATCCTCGTGTCGACACCGCTGCCGCCCGCGCCGGCGAGGCGCAGCCCCGAGAGGTCGTACTCGCCGCGCCGCGGGTGGTCCAGCAGGCTGTGGAAGACGGTGGGCGTGGCCATCAGCACGCTCACCCGTTCCTTCGCCAGCAGGGGCAGGATCCGCTCCAGGTCGAAGACCTGCTCGGGGATCATCGTGACGCCCCGCAGCAGGCAGGCGACGACGCCGGCCTTGTAGCCGAAGACGTGGAAGAACGGGTTGACCAGCAGATAGCGGTCCCCGGAGCGCAGGGTGACCACGCGGGACCACTCCCGAAAGACGCGCAGGGTCTGGTCGTGTGTGGTCATCACGCCCTTGGAGCGCCCGGTGGTGCCGGAGGTGAAGAGGATGTCGGCGAGGTCGCCGGGGCGGACGGCGGCGGCACGGGCGGCCCGTTCGGAATCCGGCACACCCTCGCCGGCCTCCAGGTAGTCCGCCCAGCTCAGCGTCCCCTCCGCGGCCTCGCCGCGCAGCACCACGGTGCCGGTCAGCTTGCCGAGGTCCTCGCCCGAGTCGCGGAGCATCTCCACGTAGTCGATGCCGAGGAAGCCGCGCTCGGTGAACAGCAGCCGGGCGCCGCTGCGCCGGATGAGGTCGGCTGCCTCGGCCGCCTTGTACCGGGTGTTGAGCGGCACGAGGACGGCTCCGACGGACACCGCGCCGAGCACGGCGGCGATCCAGTACCGGGTGTTGGGCGCCCATACGGCCACCCGGTCGCCGGGGCCCACACCCTGCGCGAGGGCGGCGCGCGCGGCAGCGTGGACCTCGTCGCGCAGCCGGGAGAAGGTCCAGCGGACCTCACCGTCGACGAGCGCCTCCTGCGGGCCGTACGCCTGCGCGGCGAAGTCGGCGAGTTGCGCGAGGCTGGCGGGGGCGGGGGCCTGGGCCTGCGCACCCGCCTGGCCGTTGAACACGGTGGTCATGGGTCTGTCCGCTCCTAGGTCGGAGGTGGCTGATCGAGCAGGGGTGGCTGATTGAGCAGAGGTGAGTGCGGGATCCGGGGGCTGTGCGATCGAGGGTGGCTGGGTGGGCGGCGCCGGGTGTGGGGCGCGGAGCGGGCGGCGCCAGGTGTGGGGCGCGGAGTGGGCGGCGCCGGGTGTGGAGCGCGGAGTGGGCGGCGCCGGGTGGGCGGCGCGCTGTGCCCGGGACGGGACGGCGGGAGGGATGCGCGGGCGCCGCAGGTCCCTCACCCGCAGCCCCACCCGTCACCTGCCACCTGCCACCCACCACCCACCACCCGGTCCATTCGCCCACCCGGTCCATTCGCCCACCGCGCGGAGCGAGGTCTCACCGTCGTCGGCGAGCGGTCACAGCATGGGGTCCTGGATGTCGATGCCGAGCGCGTCCTTGCCGAAGAGGACCAGGGCTCGTTCCACGTCGTTGGCGGCCTGACCGCGGCCGGCGTGCACGTCCCGCCAGGCGCGCTGCAGGACGCTGCTGCCGTCCCTGCGCATCGGGCTGCCGCCGGCGTTCTCCATCAGCAGGTCCACGGCGTTGATCGCGCGCTCGGTGGCGAGCACCTGGTCCCGGCGCGTCCGTGCCCGCAGGGACATGGGGATCTCCCCGCCCCGCCGGGCCACGGCGAACAGGTCCTCGATGTTGCGCGCCAGCTGGAGCCGGCCGGCGTCGATGTCACTGGCGGCGCGGGCGATGCGCACCTGGGCGAAGGGGTCCTCGGCGGCCTTCTGCCCGTAGGAGACGCGGAACCGCTCGCGGGTGGTCCCGACGTACGACGCGTAGCCGCCCTCGGCGACGGCGACGACGGCGGTCGAGATGGCGGTGGTGAACACCGCGGCGTACGGCATCCGGTAGAGCGGCTCGGTGTTGGCCGCGTGGCCGGGACACTCCAGCGCGGCCATGGGGCCGTAGCCGAGGGTGCGGTACCCGGGGACGAAGGCGTCGTCGACGACGATGTCGTTGCTGCCGGTGCCGCGCAGGCCGACGGTGTCCCACACGTCGTCGACGCGGTAGTCGCGGCGGGGCACGAGGAAGGTCACCATGTCCACGGGCCGGCCCTCGCCGTCCGTGACGAGGCCGCCGAGCAGGGCCCACCCGGCGTGGTCGCAGCCGGCGGAGAAACGCCAGCGGCCGGAGAGCCGGAAGCCGCCGGCCACGGAGGTGACCTGTCCGGTCGGCGCGTAGGAGGAGGCGATACGGGCACCGGGATGCTCGCCCCACACCTCCTGCTGCGCGCGCGGGTCGAACAGCGCCACGTGCCAGGGGTGGACGCCCATCACCGAGGCGACCCAGCCGGTGGAGCCGCAGGCCGTGGCAATCTCCGTGAGGGCCGTGTAGAAGACGGCCGGATCGGCGGCGAGGCCGCCGAACGCCCGGGGCTGCAGCAGCCGGAAGAAGCCGCTCTCGGCGAGTTCCTTCACCGTGCCGTCGGGCAGGCGGCGCAGCTCCTCGGTCTCGGCCGCACGCTCGCGCAGGGCGGGTGCGAGGTCGCGGACCGCCGCGAGCACGTCGTCGTCACGCATGCGCATCCCTCTCAGGTGCTGGGGTCGTCGTGGGTGACGCATCGGAACCTACGCGTTACTGTTTCGAAAAGGAATACCTCTTCCCAGCAGACGGGATCCGCTGGCAACCTCCCGGCAACACCGGATGTACGGCCGCGGCCCGGGGTTCGTCGGCTGTCCGAGTAGGAGGTGAGGCGCCGTGACGACGCAGACTGTCGAGGCCGGGTACCCGCCGCTGTCCCTTCTGGAGAAGGCGGCGAAGGTGCTGGTCGCGTTCCAGAGCGCCCAGCCCCGGCTCACCCTGACCGAGGTCGTGGAGCGCTCGGGGCTCGCCCGTTCCTCAGCGCATCGCATCCTGGACCAGCTGGTGCAGCTGCGCTGGCTGGAGCGCGAGGGCCGCGACTACCGGCTGGGCATGGGCATGCTGGAGCTGGGGGCGCTGGCCGCGCACCACAACCGGCTGCGGCGGGCTGCGCTGCCCCATCTGTACGCGCTGCACGAGTCCACCGGTCACCTGGTGCACCTCACGGTGCTCGACGGCGCCGAGGTGGTCTACCTGGAGCGGATCGGCGGGGCGGACGACTCCGGGGTGCCGTCCCGGGTGGGCGGGCGGCAGCCGGCGCACTGCACGGCGGCGGGCAAGGCGATCCTGGCGTTCAGCGACACCTCGGTGGTGGAGCAGGTGATCCGGCACGGGCTGCGCCCGCGTACGCCGCGCACCATCACGCATCCCGAGTCGCTCCGTGGTGAGCTGGCGATGGTGCGGGAGCGCGGAGTCGCCTTCGACCGCGAGGAGGTGTACCGGGGGGTGTCCTGTGTGGCCGCCCCGCTGCGCGGCGCGGGCCGGGCCGTCGCCTCGATCTCGGTGTGCGGCAACGGCACCCACCGGGAGCTGGAGCGGATCGCGCCCGCCGTGCTCGCCTGTACGCGGTCGGTGTGGCAGTCGATGTTCGGCCCCGGACGGCACACGAAGGCGCCCGCCACCAGGACGCAGACGGCCCCGGCGGTGCCCGCGCCCGGAGTGCCGCAGCCGGTGATGGACAACATGGTGTCCTGGCTGCGCTTCAGCCAGTGGATGTGAAGCGGTAGCTGTGAACCAGTAGATGTGAGGAGCCCCGGGGAACGCGGTAGCGGCGTGCGAGCGCGCCCCGGGAGGGGACGCGCTCACACGCCGGTGCAGGTGTGCTGGGGTGGTCAGATGCGGTTGTGCCGGGGTGGTCAGATACGGTTATGCCGGAGTCGTCAGATGCGGTCGCCGCGCAGGACGGCGTCCGCGCCGCCGTCGGCGAAGACGACCTGGCCGGTGACATGGGTGTTCTCGGGCGAGGTCAGCCACGCGACCAGCGGGGCGAGCTGCTCGGGGCGGGCGTGCCCGTGCAGCGGCATCGGCACGGCCTGTTCGACGAGCGCGCGCATCTCGGGGTCGTCGAGCAGGGGCAGGGTCATGGGCGTCAGGATGACGCCGGGGCCCACGGCGTTGAGCGGGATGCCGGCCCCGGCCCAGGCGTCGGTGATCGCCGCGCGGCGGACCCAGCGGGAGACCGCCGCCTTGGAGGACGAGTAGACGAGGTGCCCCTCGCCCCGCTCGACGACGACCCGGGAGGCGGCCACCGCCGCCTCCTCGTCGCCCGCGAGCGCGGCGGCCACGATCGCGGGGTCGGTCGGGTGCACGGCGTCGATCGAGCCGATGACCAGGGCGCGCGGGTCGGTTCCGGCGGCCAGCAGCGGGCGCAGGCCCTCCAGCGTGGCGACGGCGCCGAAGTAGTTGACCCTGACGGTCAGGGGGTCGGGGTGGGCGATGCCCGCGCAGGCGACGACGGCGTCGAGGCGGCCGCCGGTGATCTCACGGGCGCGTGTGGCGAGTTCGGCCCGGCCTTCGGCGGTGGCCAGGTCGGCGCAGATGTCGCTGTCCTTGAGGTCGGCCCCGATGACGGTGTGTCCCCGCGCGCGCAGGGAGTCGGCGGTGGCCTTTCCGATGCCGGAGGCCGCTCCGGTGATCAGGTACGTACGGGACATGGTCGGGTCCTTCGGTGACGGGGTGGTCAGGAGTAGGTGATCTCGACCTGGTCCGTGAGGGGCACGGACTGGCAGGCCAGGACGTAGCCCTCGGCGACGTCCTGTTCGTCCAGGACGTCGTTGCGGAGCATCTTCACCTCGCCGGTCACGACCCGGCAGGTGCAGGCGCTGCAGGCGCCCTCCCGGCAGGAGTACGGGGCGTCCACGCCCGCGGCCAGGAGGACGTCGAGCAGGGGTGTCCGCGACGGCCAGCGGACCGTGTGGGTCTCGCCGTCGAGTTCCACCCGGGCCGTGCTGCCGTCCTCCCCGTCCGCCGTCTCCACGGCGGGCGGTGCGTCGAAGACGTCCGCGCCGAGGGAGAAGAACCGCTCGCGGTGGATCCGGTCGCCCGGTGCGCCGAGCGCGCGCAGCGCCTGCTCGGCCGCGTCCATCATCGGCTGCGGGCCGCAGAGGAAGGCCTCCCGGCCGGCGGCGTACGGCGCGAACGCGGCGGTCAGCCGGTCCGCGAGGGGCAGGCCCTGGAGCGACTCCAGCCAGTGGATCACCACCAGCCGGTCCGGGAAGTCCTGGGCCAGCGCCCGCAGTTCGTCACGGAAGATGACCGAGGCCTCGTCGCGGTTGGCGTAGAGGAGTACGAGCCGGCCCTGCCCCGTCACCAGGGCCGACTTCGCGATCGACAGCACGGGGGTGATGCCGCTGCCGCCCGCGACGAGCAGCAGGTCGCGGTCGAGGGACTGCGGGGTGAAGGTGCCCGCCGGGGGCAGCACCTCCACCTCGTCCCCGGCCGCGAGGTGGTCGCACACCCAGTTGGAGCCGTATCCGCCGGCCACCCGCTTGACGGTGACCTTCATCGGCTCGCCGGTGTGCGGTGAGCTGGCCAGCGAGTAGCAGCGGGCGACCGCGCTCCCGTCCGTCCCGGGCAGTTTCAGGGTGAGGAACTGCCCGGGGCGGTAGTCGAAACGGTCCGTGCTCCCCTCCGGTGCCTGGAGCACCAGGGAGTGCGCGTCGGCCGTCTCCGCGATCACCTCGGTGACGCGCAGCCGGCGAGTACGCGACGACCCTGGCGTCGGCCCGGACGTCGACCCGGACGTGGACCCTGACGCCGGCCCGGACCTCGGCCCTGACGTGGCCCCTGGCGTCGGCCCGGACGTCGGCTCAGGCATCGGAGACCTCCAGCCTGCCCTCCTCGACCGCGAGGTCGATGCTGTCGCGGAGCCCCTGGCAGGTCCGGATGCGGGCGGTGTTGCCGCCCTGGGGCACCCGGTCGCGGAACTCCGCGCAGACGACGACCGCTTCCGCGGTCCACTGCACGGACGTGTGGGCCATGCTGAACTTCTCGCACAGGACCTGGTTGCCGCAGGTCGCGCACTCCACCGGCTGCATGTCAGGCTCCGGTCTCCGTCGCCGCCGACCGCTCGGCCTTCAGGCGTTCGAGGTTCTGCGCGACCTCGGCCTTCCAGGACTCGTTGGCCCGGCTGGTGTCGAGCTCGAACTCGAACCGGCGTGTCATCTCGTCCTTGACGTCCTCGGCGTCCACGTAGAACTGCTCGTACCAGCGCCGCAGTTGGTAGACCGGACCGTCCTCCTCGGTCAGCAGGGGGTTGTCGATCCGGGTCTTGTTCTTCCAGATCTCCACGTCCTGCTCGAAGCCGGTCTCCAGGCCCTCGGCGGTGAGGCGGGCGGCCTCCGCCGCCGCCTCGTCCGACATGCCGGGCAGCTTCTTGACGATCGCCCCGTACTGGAGCACGAAGCTGTTCTCGTCGATCGGGTAATGGCAGTTGATCAGCACCATCTCCATCTCGACGCCCTCGGCGACCGGCGAGTAGAGGTAGTCGATCATGTACGAGGGGCCGTAGTACGAGGCGTCGGAGCGCAGCGGGCTGCTGAGGGTGCCCAGGTTCATGTCCGGACGCGGGTCGCTGTGCATGTACTGGGTGGCGACGTGTCCCTCGAAGACGTTCTTGAAGTACGTCGGGAAGGAGTAGTGGACGTAGTAGAAGTGCGCCATGTCCACGACGTTGTCGACGATCTCGCGGCAGTTGGAGCCCTCGACGCGCAGGGTCTTCCAGGTCCAGTCGCTCCACTCGTCGCTGTGGGCGCCCTCGATCCGCGGGATGGTGACGTCCGCCGGCGGGGGGTTGCCCTGCGGGTCGTGCCAGACGAACAGCTGCCCGTTCTCCTCCAGGGTGGTCCAGGCACGGGTGCGGGCCCGCGGGGGGACGCGGCGCGCGTAGGGGATGCCGGAGCAGCGGCCGTTGCCGGCCCAGCGCCAGTCGTGGAACGGGCAGGCGACGCTGTCGCCCTTGACGCTGCCGTGGGCGAGGTTGCCGCCCATGTGCGGGCAGTAGGCGTTCAGGACGTGCAACTGCCCGTCGTCCTCGCCCTGGAAGACCACCAGCTTGGTGCCGAAGGCCTCGATCTCGTGCGGCTGTCCGTCCTTGAAGGTGTCGGCCAGCCCCAGGCAGTGCCAGCCCCGGGCGAAGCGCGCCGGCGGCTTGCCCGCCTCGATGACCCGGACCTCTTCATTGAGTGCGGTCATCTGTTCCTCCTGTGCAGTGCGGCTCTGTGAGGGATACGACGTGAGGGATACGACGTGGGAGATACGGCGTGGGGGATACGGCGTGGGGGATACGGCGTGGGGGATACGGCTCACCGCTGGGCGGCGAGTTCCACGGCGATGTCGATGAGTTGGTCCTCCTGACCGCCGACCAGGCGGCGTTCGCCCGCGCGCAGCAGGATCTCGGCGCCGGAGACGCCGTAGCGCTCGGCCTGCCGGTAGGCGTGCTTCAGGAAGCTGGAGTAGACGCCGGCATGCCCCATGAGCAGGGCGAGCCGGTCGAGTCGGCACTCGTCCTCCATCACCGGGCGGACCACGTCCTCCGCCGCGTCGATGATCTTCAGGACGTCGATGCCGGTGCGGATGCCCATCTTGGCGCAGACGGCGACCAGCGCCTCGACGGCGGTGTTGCCGGCGCCCGCGCCGAGGCGGCGGGTGGAGCCGTCGATCTGCAGGGCGCCCGCCTTGATGGCGGCGATGGAGTTCCCTGTCCCGAGGGCGAGGTTCTCGTGCCCGTGGAAGCCGACCTGGGCGTCGCCGCCGAGTTCGGCGACCAGGGCCTGGACGCGGTCGGTGACGTCGTCCATGACCATGGCGCCTGCCGAGTCGACGACGTACACGCACTGGCAGCCCGCGTCGGCCATGACGCGGCCCTGCGCGGCGAGCTTCTCGGGGGTCGTCGAGTGGGCCATCATCAGGAAGCCCACGGTCTCCAGGCCCATCTCGCGGGCGAGTCCGAAGTGCTGGACGGCGATGTCGGCCTCGGTGCAGTGCGTGGCGATGCGGCACACGCTCGCGCCGTTGTCCCGCGCCTGCCGGATGTCGTCCTTCACACCCAGGCCGGGCAGCATCAGGAACGCGATCTTCGCCTGGCGCGCGGTCTCCACCGCGATCGTGATCAGGTCCTGCTCGGGGGTCTTCGAGAAGCCGTAGTTGAACGACGAGCCGCCGAGGCCGTCGCCGTGCGTCACCTCGATCACCGGCACGCCGGCGTCGTCCAGGGCCGCGACGACGGAGCGTACGTCCTCGGCCGTGAACTGGTGCCGGGTGGCGTGCGAGCCGTCGCGCAGCGAGGAGTCGGTGATGCGGATGTCGAGAGTTTCCGAGTACGCGGTGTTGGGCATGGCAAGCGGCTCCTTACGCGCCCGGGGCGAGGAGCGCCTTGGCGAACTCCTCACCGACCTTGGTGGCGGCGGCGGTCATGATGTCGAGGTTTCCGGCGTACGGCGGCAGGTAGTCGCCCGCGCCCTCGACCTCCAGGAAGATCGCGACGCGTGCCATGCCGCCGTTCTCGGGGCGCGGTTCGTCGTACTGCGGCTCGCTGCGCAGCCGGTAGCCGGGCACGTACGTGGCGACCTGCTCGGCGACCTCCTTGACGGACTGGGTGATCGCGGCGCGGTCGGCGTCCTCGGGGATGGCGCAGAAGACGGTGTCGCGCATGATGACGGGCGGGTCGGCGGGGTTGAGGATGATGATCGCCTTGCCGCGTGCGGCGCCGCCGATGGTCTCGATGCCGCGGGAGGTGGTGCGGGTGAACTCGTCGATGTTCGCGCGGGTTCCGGGTCCCGCGGAGACGGAGGCCACCGAGGCGACGATCTCCGCGTAGGCCACCGGGACGACGCGGGAGACGGCGTACACCATGGGGATGGTGGCCTGCCCGCCGCAGGTGATCATGTTGACGTTGGGCTTGTCGAGGTGCTCGCGCAGGTTGGCGGGCGGCACGACGGCGGGGCCGACGGCGGCCGGGGTCAAGTCCACTGCCTTGATGCCGAGTTCCGCGTAGCGCGGGGCGTTGGCCCGGTGGACGTAGGCGGAGGTGGCCTCGAAGACGATGTCGGGGAGTTCGTCCTGGCCGAGCAGCCACTCGACACCCTCGTGGCTCGCCTCCAGACCGGCCGCGCGGGCACGGGCGAGGCCCTCGCTGTCGGGGTCGACGCCGATCATCCAGCGTGGTTCCACGAGTTCGGAGCGCCGCAGCTTGTACAGCAGGTCGGTGCCTATGTTGCCGGATCCGACGATCGCGGCGCTCGCCTTGGTCTTGGTCTTGGTGGGCGTCATTTCCTTGAATCACCTCAGCTGAACGAGAGGGAGACCGAGCCCAGCCCGGTGAACTCCGCGGTGAAGGTGGCTCCCGCCGCCACGTCGACGGCCCGGGTGCAGGAGCCGGGCAGCACCACGTGCCCCTTCTTCAGGGGCACGCCGAAGCGGGCCACGGTCCGGGCGAGCCAGGCGACGGAGACGGCCGGGTCGCCGAGCACGGCGTCGCTGCGGCCCTCGGCCAGCAGTTCGCCGCCGCTGGTCAGCCGCGCGTCGATCGCCTTCAGGTCCAGCCCGCGCACGTCCCGGCCCTCGCCGATGACGTATCCGGCGGAGGACGCGTTGTCCGCGATGGTGTCGGCGATCGAGATCCGCCAGTCGCGGATCCTGCTGTCGATCAACTCCAGTGCGGGGACGACGCGTTCGGTGGCGGCGAGGACGTCCGCCGGCGTGCAGCCCGCACCCGGCAGGTCGTCGCCGAGGACGAAGCCGACCTCGACCTCGATGCGCGGGTAGCAGTAGCGGGCGGCGGGCACCGGGCGGTCGGCGCTCAGTTCCATGTCGTCGAGCAGGTGGCCGTAGTCCGGCTCGTCCACGCCCATCATCTGCTGCATGACCGGGGAGGACAGACCGACCTTGTGGCCGCGCACCTCGGCCCCGGCGTCGGTCCGCTGCCGGATGTTGAGCAGCTGGATCTCGTACGCGTCCTCGGTGCCGATCGCCGGGAAGGTCTCGGTCAGCGGGACGACCGGGGTACGGCCGAGCTCGGCGCGGCGCAGGATCTGAGCCGCCTGGTGCCTCTGGAAGTCCGTGAGCATGGGGGTCCTCTGCGGGGCGTTGGGCTGTTCCGGGAGGCTAAGCAGGAGGGGCCGGGGGCGGGGAGCGCGATTTCCCGCTGACCGGGAAAGCCACGGGGGCGCTCCGCTGTCCGAGCAGGTCCACCTCCGATCGCGCGCAGTGCTCGGCCTTTGGGGAGCCTGCCGAGAAATCCGCGAATCGGCTGGTCAGGCCACGAGTACGAGGCCTTCACGGCGCTCGCGGCACGGGAAGGCCGGGCCTGTGCCTGGGGGCTCGGGGGCCCGGAGGCTCGGGGACCCGGAGGCCCCGGAGGACCAGAGGACCCGGAGGACCAGAGGACCCGGAGCCCCGGGGGCCCGGAGGACCAGAGGACCGGAGGACCAGAGGACCCGGAGGACCAGAGGACCCGGAGCCCCGGGGGCTCGGGGGGCCGGGGGGCCGGAGACCCGGGGGCCCGGAGACCCCGGAGACCCGGGGGCCCGGAGACCCGGGGGGCCGGGGGGCCGGAGACCCGGGGGGCCAGAGACCCGGGGGGCCGGGGGGCCGGAGGCCCGGGAGCCCGGGGGGCCGGGGGGCCGGAGGCCCGGGAGCCCGGGGGGCCGGGGGGCCGGAGGCCCGGGAGCCCGGGGGGCCGGGGGGCCGGGGGCCCGGGGGGCCGGGGGCCCGGGGGGTGGCTCGGCGCACCGTGCCTGCGGTGGGCAGGGACGGCGGCGGCAGGCGCCGCGGCATGGAACTCGCCTCCAGTGAACGGCAGTTGAGGCAGCGCGGTAAGCCGCACGTCAGCTTTCGGAGCCGCTCGCGCACCTTGGGCGAGCATGCCGGCGTACAGGCTCGCCCGGTACGGCGGCACCGGGGGCGCACACGGCTCCGGCCCCAGGACCTCCCTGCACTGCTCGGCATGCAACTTCACCACGCCGGGCAGCCGGGAGGGCACGTCACCGCGCCCCGTAAACCGGCTGACGCGGCAGCCGCACGTCAGCTTCCGGGGCCGCCGGCGCGGGTTGGGCGACCGTGCCGGGGTCGGCGGTCACCGGCAGGAGGACGGTCCCGATGCCGACGTGCGAGCCTGCCCGGTACGGCGGCACCGTGCGCAGGGTTCCGGACCCAGTACCTCCCCGCGCTGGGCACGCGGTTTCACCGCGCCGGGCGGCCGGGAGAGCGCTTCACCGCGCCCCGTACACCGGCTGCGGGGTCTCCGACTCGGCGAGCAGTTTCAGTGTCATCTCGCCCGCCTCCGCGGGTGTCCAGCGGGCACCCCTGTCGGCGGTCGGGCCGGGCCGCCAGCCCTCCATGACGGTGATCCGGCCGGCCTCGGCCTCGAAGACCCGCCCGGTGACCCCGGCGCTCGCGGCGGACCCCAGCCAGACGACGAGCGGGGAGACGTTCTCCGGGGCCATGGCGTCGAAGGCGCCGTCCTCGGGGGCGGCCATGGTGTCGGCGAAGGTCTGCTCGGTCATCCGGGTGCGGGCTGCCGGGGCGATGGCGTTGACCTGGACGCCGTAGCGGGCGGCCTCGGCGGCGGCCACGAGGGTCAGGCCGACGATGCCGGCCTTGGCGGCGGAGTAGTTGCCCTGGCCGACGCTGCCCAGCAGCCCCGCCCCGGAACTGGTGTTGATCACGCGGGCCTCGGGCGTGCGCCCGGCCTTCGCCTCGGCGCGCCAGTGCGCGCAGGCATGCTTGAGCGGCAGGAAGTGGCCCTTCAGGTGGACGCGCATGACGGCGTCCCAGTCGTCCTCGTCGAGGTTGACGAGCATGCGGTCGCGCAGGAACCCGGCGTTGTTGACGAGGGTGTCGAGGCGGCCGAAGGCGTCCAGGGCGGTGGCGACGAGCGAGGCGGCGCCCTCGGAGGTGGCGATGTCGCCGCCGTGGGCCACCGCCTCGCCGCCGAGCGCGCGGATCTCGTCGACGACCTGCTGGGCCGGTCCCACCGCCGCGCCCGTGCCGTCGAGGCCGACGCCGAGGTCGTTGACGACGACGCTGGCCCCCTCGGCGGCGAAGGCGAGGGCGTGGGCGCGGCCGAGTCCGCGGCCCGCGCCGGTGACGACGGCGACGCGTCCGGTGCACAGTCCGGTCATGGGTGGTGTCCCTAAGAATGTGAGGCGGTCCGGGAGGACCGGGTGTGGCTGATGGGTGGTTGCCCTAGATGGCTCGGAAGGAATGGCCGCCCGGTCCTCCGG